>NZ_AP024896.1:625078-937617 GCF_024347055.1 Vibrio porteresiae DSM 19223 | reverse complement strand
GATCGATATAGGCCAAATTGAAGGTGGTTTTATTCAAGGGATGGGATGGTTAACTTCGGAAGAGCTGGTGTGGGACACACAGGGTAAGTTACTCAGTAACAGCCCGATGAACTACAAGATCCCAAGTATTGGCGACTACCCTAAGTCTCTGCAAATTGATCTTTACACTACCCCCAATCCCGAGCAGACCATTTATCGTTCTAAAGCGGTCGGCGAGCCACCATTTATGCATGGCATCAGTGTCTGGTGCGCCATTTATGATGCGATTGCCGCGATTGGTAACTACCGTTTTGATCCTAATCTGCATGCTCCCGCTACGGGCGAAAAGATATTAATGGCCTGTTTAGCGGTGCGCGATGCAGCGAAGCAATCGGTGATGGAGGAAGCTCATGTCGAATATGAATGATTCACATACCAAAATAAGCGGGACACACACCTTTACTAACGGGAAAATAACGGGGACACACACCTTAGATTGGTTAAGTGCGTGTCAGCAGCTCAACCAGTTAGGCTACCCCTACTGCGTTGCAACTGTGCTCGCCCATGCGGGCTCCGTACCGCGTGCCAGCGGCGCCAAAATGGTCATTAGTTCCACTGAGCAGTTTGATACTCTAGGTGGCGGTCATTTGGAATACCAAGTGATTGAGCATGCCCGTAACGCACTGAATCAAGGTAATGCTGAAATGGGAATTGTACGCTTTGCATTAGCCGCCGACCTTGGTCAATGCTGCGGCGGCGCAGTGCAAGTGTTGTTTGAATATTTTCAGACCGACACGCCCCATGTGGTCATCTTTGGTGCGGGTCATGTCAGTGCCAATCTGTGCTCTATCCTTAGTCATTTACCCTGTCGTGTCATGGTGGTGGATAGTCGCCAAGAATGGTTAGATAAGCTCGCTTCGACAGGCGTCACACTGCAACATCATCCTGATCCACAAGCAGAAATATCCCTATTGCCAAGTGGAAGTTACCTTGTCATTATGACTCATGACCATCAGCTCGATTACTCGTTGTGTAAAGCGGCTCTTTCTGAGCAACGTTTTGCTTTTGTCGGGTTAATTGGGTCGCAAGGTAAAAAACAGCGCTTTTTCTATCGATTAAAAGAGGATCTAGCGGATCCACAATGGACCGAGCAATTAACCTGTCCGATTGGCCTTGATACTGTGCCGGGGAAACTGCCGATGCAAGTGGCGGTCTCGATAGCCGGACAACTGATACAACGCTTTGCCATGGATAAGGCAAGTGAACATACTGAGCCAAAAGAGTCACAATTGGCACTCCATTGGCAACACGCCAACGAGGTGCGTAAACAGCTAAGAGAAGCCCATCATGGATGAAAAGACCACACTAAGTGGTGATCAACTCAAACAAATCTGCGCTAGCCGACACTGGCAAACCCTAATGGCCGACGCTGTAGCACAGCATGACTCAACGCACTGGTTGCAATTAGCTGATCGCGCTTTTGAACAATTGACCGAAGCCGATTGGCTTGAAGCGTTTCATGGTCACCCGATGATCGGCAATATAGATACGTTGAAAAAGAAGTATGCCCATGGTCGAAATTTAAGTGCGCAAGAACAAGGACTAGTGAAACTTGCTGCACATGATATAGTAGAAGAGCTTCATGAGCTGAATCAGGTGTATCTCGATAAATTTGGATTCATTTTTATCGTGTGTGCCAGTGGCAAAACCGCAGCGGAAATGCTCGCTTTGCTAAAAGCTCGCCTGCCTAACACGCGTGAGCAAGAGTTACCGATTGCAGCTCAAGAGCAAAGGAAAATCAGTCATATCAGGATGGAAGCCTATTTATGAGTCAATTAAGCTGTCATGTACTAGACAATACCAACGGTATTCCGGCCTCCGGCATCACCGTCAAAGTATCTCGTTTAGGAAGTTTTGAATGCCTTGCGGAAGGCATTACCAGTGACGATGGTCGCGTTGATTTTGGTGAAACCCGTTTTGCACCAGGTAATTACACCCTCCGTTTTCTTGTCGCCCCCTATTGTGAAGAGACCTTCGGTCAAACCTTTTTCCCGATGATCGATATTCATTTCACTATTGTCGACAAGCGCCACTATCACATTCCCCTGTTACTTTCTCCGTTTGCGTTTAGTAGTTATCGAGGAAGTTAGTTATGCCTTTAGAAGTACATCGAGGCCGTCTATTTCATTTCCCTCACATTACCGCTTCGCCTTGCGAACAGTACCAATATCTTGAAGATGGCGTATTGGTTGTTGATGAGGGGAAAATTGTCGGGTTGGGTGATGCCAATGACTATTTACAAGCGCATCCGCAACTCGCCAGTCAAATCATTCAGCACCAAGGACTATTGGTGCCTGGGTTTATTGACGCTCATGCGCATTACCCACAAATCGAAATGATCGCCAGTTTTGGTCAGCAGCTGCTCGATTGGCTACACGATTACACCTTTCCAACCGAACTCAAGTTCATCCAACGGGAGTATGCTAGAGAACAAGCCGACCTTTTCTTAGAACAACTGTTTGCGCACGGGACAACCACAGCTGCCGTGTTTGCAACGGTTTTTCCCCAATCGGTCGATATGTTCTTCGAAGCAGCCCAAACCTTTGATGCAAGGATGATATGCGGCAAAGTATTGATGGATCGTTTTTGTCCGGATGGGTTGCGAGATACCCCTGCTCAGGGTTATCTCGATAGTATCGATTTGATTGAGCATTGGCATAATAACGGTCGTGCTCTTTATGCTATTACGCCCCGCTTTGCACCGACTAGCACGCCACAACAACTGAAAAAAGCGGCGCAACTGGCGCACAAATACCCTGACGTATTTATTCAAACTCATCTGAGTGAAAACGTGAAAGAGATTGCCTTAGTTAAGCAGTTGTTTCCGCATAACAAAGATTACCTCGACGTTTATGAATCAACGGGGTTATTGCGCGAGCGCGCGATATTTGGTCATGGTGTTCATTTGACCCATTCTGAAATGAAAAGACTCGCGGCCTCTGGGGCTACCGTCGCCTGCTGCCCATCATCCAACCTATTTTTAGGCAGCGGATTGTTCCCGTTTGACAAAGTCAAACAAAGTGGCACTCACATCGCTTTTGCCAGCGATGTTGGTGCGGGAACCTCAATGAGTTTGTTTGCTAACATGGCCGATGCCTACAAAGTGTGTCAATTGCAGCACTACAGCCTCGACCCATTTGAGGCCATGTATCACTGCACGCAAGGTTCCGCAGTTGCCTTTAAATTGGAAGACAAAATCGGCAACCTCAATGTGGGAACAGAAGCGGATTTTGTCGAGCTCAACCCAAGCGCATTTCCCATGCTTGAACAGCGCATCAAAGGGGCTAAATCGCTGCAAGATGAGTTGTTTGCCTTAATCATTTTAGGTGATGAGCGGGTCATCGATAAAACCTACGTGTCTGGGGTGAAAGTATTTGATCGCCACAAACATCAATGGACTCATCCCTCCTTTTCGGTCGTCAGCGCTTTCTAAACTGCTTATCTGACTTCACTCAATGGAGTGCGATGAGCGCCGCGATAATCAAGACTGGTCATTGACCAGTCTTTTTATTGCCCAGGCTTTTTATTGCGAAATTACATTCAACCAATCTCTCTCACTCCTTAACACTCGAGCTCATAAATTACTGTAAACAATAGTAAAGAAAGAAACTATTGAGTACTTGGATGTCTTATTCTGGTACCCACAATTATGGGTCAAACTTTCAACCTGTTATACCTCAATTAAAACCAAGGAAATTGTGTGAACCGTTTATTCATTTGTCTATTTGCCTGCGCTTTAGGTGTGTCTGCATCAACCTTTGCAAGTGATTCATTCTCTGATGATCAGCCACCACAAATGCCAAACAATGGGTCCAACAGTGGGCATCCACCGAGTTTTAGCGACTTTGACACCAATGGCGATGGCGTATTAACCGAAGACGAAGTGCAAGGACCAATGCGTCGTGATTTTAGCCAAATCGATGCTAATGGAGATGGGCAAATTACCGAACAAGAGATGGATACCTTTATGCGCAACCACAAACCGCCACAAGGTCGTGGTGGCAATAACCAAGATTCAGATGAGGATTAATCGTCATATCAATCCAGTCATTAAGGGTGTGTGTCCTGCTAAATATCAATCCAGTCATTAACGGTGTGTGTCCCGCTAATTAAATGACTCTTCCTGATAACGACTAGATAGCTAAAGATAGGTAAACGAACCAACGTTAGAAAGCCGCTCACCGCGCTTTAGTTGCGCAGTGAGCGGCTTTTACTTAATGCTTGAAATGGTGTGCCAGAATTGAATCGGCAGGAGTATCAAACGTTTTGATCATCTCGATTAAGCAATCGAGCGCCACTTTCACGTCATCCACTATCACGTTCTCTAAAGGATGATGGCTAATCCCTTTATCGCAACGCACAAACAGCATAGCGATAGGAGCAAGATGCGCCATAGCCATCGCATCGTGACCTGCACCACTTGGTAGCAAACACGGTGTGTGTCCTGTTAATTTCTCCACCACATTCGACCAACGCTGCGTGAGTGTTTCATTGCACTCAACCGCGGTGGCTTGGTAAATGGTTTGACTGGTCAGAGCAAGATGACGCTGCTTCGCAATATCCGCCAATTTTTGCATTAATTCATGAGCAGAATCCTCTAAAAGCGCCTGCTTGGCACTGCGAATATCAATGGTGAAATGCACTTCACCAGGAATCACATTGATTGCCCCTTTAACGGTGTCGCAAATGCCAACCGTGGCGACTATGCCGCGCTGCTCTGCATACGACTCAATACAGAGCACCATTTCAGCAACACCACACATGGCGTCTTTACGCAGATGAATCGGCACCGTACCAGCATGACCTGCCATACCTTTCACTTGGCATTGAAAACGTTTCGCCCCCGCAATACCGGTCACGACGCCTACTGGCAAATTCCGCGCTTCCAGTACCGGGCCCTGTTCAATATGCACTTCAAGATAGGCTTGTACATCCGAAGGTTGGCGAGCATCCATCCCTGCTTGCTCTGGTGATAAACCAAACTGTTCCATCGCTTGACCAATAGTGACACCGTCACTATCAGCTACCGATAACCAGTTGCGATCATAGCGTCCCGCCACCGCTGAAGAGCCAATCAATGTGGTATTAAAGCGGGTGCCTTCTTCATCAGCAAAGGCGACCACATCCACATGAAAAGGCAGAGTGACATCGCGCAGTAAACTCAGCGCTTCTATCGCCAACAGCACACCTAAGTTACCATCATATTTGCCAGCATTGGTGACAGTGTCACTATGAGAGCCAAGCACCAACGTTGGTTGCGTAGGATTGGGGGACACTTTACGCCCCCACTGATTCCCCACGCTATCGCCCCAAGTTTCAAGCCCTGCGTCCGTCATCCAGATGGCCAGTTGCTGATGAGCAGCGCGATGCTCTGGTGTGAGATATGCGCGAGTAAGCTGCCCTTCATCAGCACTAAACTCAGCTAACCTATCGGCACGCGTCATGATCGACTCGGCTGAGAGTTTCAAATCTGTCATTCGCATTCCTTGCTCTTGCTCATAAATAAAACGTAAGCAGTTATCGCACTTAACAATACAGCGCCATCGCTGCTGCGACTGCTTGTCCTGCATCAACTCGCGCGCCGTGTTTAAGCAAAATCGCTTCCAACGCCGCCAGCGTGGTCAACACGCACTCTTGACGCGCGTTGTAACCCATAGTGCCAATGCGCCAAATCTTGCCGTGCAGTGGACCAAATGAGGTGCCAATTTCAATCCCAAATCGGTTTAATAATTCACCTCGAACGGCATCGCCATTGACTTCATTAGGAATATAAACACCCACCACGTTGTTCATACGCACCGATTGGTCACCAAAAACCGTCAATCCCATTGCCTGCAATCCTGCCACCATGGCATCACCAGCCACTTTGTGACGTGCAATAACATTGGTTGCCCCTTCTTCAAGGAAAATACGTGCGCATTCGCGAGCGGCATAGAGCATTGATGTGGCTTCGGTGTGGTGATTAAGACGTTCTGGTCCCCAATAATCCATGATCATCGCCAGATCAAAGTAGTTAGATTGAATCATCACATCATCGCCTTGCTCGTGATGAGCGGCGCGAATACCCGCCTCAACGTGTTTACGACGATTGATCACCTCTGCGCAGCGATCGCTTAACGTTACTGGTGACGAGCCTGAAGGACCGCCCAAACATTTTTGTAACCCTGCAGATACAGCATCGAGATGCCATTCATCAACCAGAAGATCATTACCCGCAATAGACGCAGTAGCGTCACAGTAAAACAGCACGCCATGACGATGACACACTTCGCCAATCTCTTTGAGCGGTTGGTTCATTGTGGTAGAGGTATCCCCTTGCACCGTGGCGACCAATTTGGGTTGAAACCGTTTGATCTCTTCCTCTACTCGCTCTGCTGGGCACACTTGACCCCACTCAATATCAATAGTTTTGATCTCTGCGCCGACACGTTGGGCGATTTCACACAGCAAATGACCGAAGCGACCAATCACAGGAATCAACACTTTATCGCCCGGTTTTAAAATCGAAACCAAACACGCTTCAATCCCAGAGCGCGCAGTCCCATCAACCAAAAATGTTTGCTTATTTTGTGTGGCAAACACGCCACGATAGAGACTTTGAACTTGGTTCATGTAGCCCGTCATTACAGGATCATACTGTCCAATTAACGATTGGGAGATGGCTTGATGCACTCGTGGATACGCATTAATTGGGCCTGGGCCCATTAGTAGGCGTTGTGGGGGATTGAGTGTTTCAAAAAGAGAGTCCTGATTTTCCATTGTTATTCTCCAAGAGTAAAAGTGCCATCACTGCGCGGGTCGCTCGACGCATCAATCGCGCCATTCAAATCGAGTACCACAGCCCCAGCATGTCCCATAAGTTCGTTGTTGTCCGGTACAAAAGTCACTTGATGCCCTAAATGGCTAAGCAGCTCTGCATGTTGTTGATAAAGACTTTGTTCTAAACGTAAGCTGTGAGTGCTATCGCCCCAAGTACGCCCAAGTAACCAGCGCGGTGCGGCGATGGCTTTTTGTAAATCAAAGTCTTGATAGAGATAGCGGCTAAATAAGCACGCTTGAGTTTGAGGTTGCCCTTCACCGCCCATCGTGCCGTAAACCATGCGGCGACCATCGGCTAATTCCGCATACGCAGGGTTTAAGGTGTGAAACGGCTTTTTCCCACCGACTAACGCATTGTGATGATGAGGGTTTAAAGAGAAGCTTTTACCGCGGCAGTTCCATACAATGCCACTGGTAGGCAGCACTACACCGCTGCCAAATTCCCAATACACACTTTGGATAAAGCTGACCATAGTGCCCTCTTTATCACAAGCGCCCATCCAGATGGTGTCGCCCACTTTCGCTAGATGTGGCCACGGCAACGCCTTTTGTCGTTGGATTTGGCTGCAAGCGTGGTCGATGATCTCATCTGTGAGGTATTCATTGAGCGGCTTGGTGAGAAACTGGCGATCGCACACCACTTGGTCGCGGATAATAAAGGCCTGCTTAGTCGCTTCCACCAACAGATGCAAGTGTTCCTGTTCTGTATCATTGGGCTTCACCAAGCGATCGTAAATCGCCAATATCAGCAGTGATGCCACACCTTGGGTTGGTGCGTCAAAGTTATACAGCTGACCACGGCTGGTCTTCACCGTGAGCGGATCAACCCACTCGGCTTGATAACCATGAAAATCTTCAAGAGTGAGTGGGCTACCCGCCTCTTGCAGTTCTCTCGCCATTTCTTGGGCTAACTCACCGCGATAAAAGTCATCGAGTCCCGATTGCGCGAGGCGGTTTAACGTCATCGCTAAGGCGGGGTTGACGATGGTTTCTCCCGCTGACAGCGGCAGCCCGTTAATCAAATAGAGATCATTAAATGGACCATAAGCTTGCAGCCGAGCATAGGTTTTGTGACTGGCAAACGCCATACTTTCTGTCACGGTAATGCCGTTAGTTGCACTGTGTATTGCGGGTTGAAACAGTGTGCTCAGCGGCAAATCTGAATGATTGTACTCGAGCGCTTTTTGCCAGCCGTCGACGGTACCGGCCATCGTCACCGCAGCTTTTCCGCCAGAGTCTGGCATTTCATCGCCTAAACGGCGGTAATCGTCGATGTTGGCGCTTAACGCGGCTGCGCCACAAGCATCAATCGCGACCGGTTTTTCGCCCTTTTTACTGATGATCCAAAAGCCATCGCCACCTAAACCATTCATGTGCGGATACTGCACTGCAATCATGGCAGCTGCAGCCACCATCGCTTCACAGGCGGTGCCGCCTGCGTCCAAAATGGCTTGGCCAGCTAATGTGGCTTCACGGTGAGGTGCAGTAAACGCACTTTTGTTATGCGACATCGTCAACCTCCCCAACCAGTTTCATTCCAGTGGCGATGACAGCGCCTTCTTGGTGAGCTTGTCCAATTAGCGAAATACCTGCGGGTCCAAAGCTCAGCCCGCCCATAGGAAGATGCAGTTGTGGCAATCCTGCCAAGCCTGCCAATGCGGTCAATCCCATTAATTCACTGCGATATTCTGCCAGTGCCTGAGCAGGCATATCCAATTTAGGCGGAGCTCCCGGTGTGGTCGGTAACACCCACAGCGCCGCTGATGTTTCTAACGTTTCCGCCATTAATTGGCTCAAGGTTTCACGCAAACGCAACTGTTCTCGCTGCGCGTTTTGGTAGTCGTCTTTAGTAATGGTGCGCGCCCATGTCACTCTCTCGCCAATGGCAGGATCGAGAGAATCACCATGCAGCTGCAACCATTGACCATGTTCGTTGATGATTTCAAAACCTTGTAAGGTGCGAAACAGCAAACTCATTTGGCTAAAGTCATAGCCTAACTCAGCCAAACGCGATCCTCGATGCAGCATGGTCGAAGAGAGATCGCACCACTGCTCTAAACGTGCTAAACGCTCTTCACCCAAAAAAGGAACAAAGGCCTCATCCAGATAGAGCGCAGAGCAAGGAGTGCTGGCTAACGTTTGCTGACTCAGCACTTCATAAACACGTTTCAGGAGCGGCAAACTGATTGCCAATATCCCTGCGGTATCAAAACTTTTTGCCAGTTCAAACGCAGCGCTCAAATCGAGTGAACCAAGGGTTGGACGCAATCCATAGATATTGTTGTAACTGGCGGGAACGCGTATCGAGCCGCCAGTGTCTGTCCCAATAGAAAAATCACAGATGCCACCCGATACACACACAGCGCTGCCGCTGGATGACCCGCCTGGAATCGAATCAGGCGCAATGGGGTTAATCGGCGTTCCATAATGATGGTTTTGCCCGTTCAGGCTATAGGCGAGTTCATCGGTTTGTACTCGACCAACGCATTCAGCACCTTGGAAAAGTAAGCGTTCAATTAAAGGAGAAGTGCGGCTTGCGGGAAGATGGGTTGTTAGCCACGTCGGGTTACCAGCGCCAGTAACGTAACCTTCAACATCAAACAGATCTTTAAATACAAAGTTAAAGCCAGAAAGCACTCCTTCACCTGTGGGAGCGAGGCGCTCTGGGCCTTGGGGGCAGAAAATGCGAGTATCCATACTCATGTTAATGTCCTTATTAGAAATTTCGTTTTATCGTCATCACGCGGTGACTTTGCTTCTTCGCTCGTCAAGGCGCAATGCAGGGCGACCGTCAATCCATGTTGTCGCCCTTTTTCATCGGTGTTACTCAGTCACCGCTTGAGTCGGTTTTTGTTCCGCTTGTTTGGCATAGCGGTTAGCCAATATTGCGCAGTAAAAAATCTGCATTGGGTGATACAGCATGATAGGCAGCAGTAACATCCCCAAATTAGGATCGGCACCAAAGATAACTTTGGCCATTGGAATACCTGCAGCAAGGGTTTTCTTCGTACCGCAGAACACCGCTGCGACTTCATCGGGCAGAACAAAACCCACTTTGCGTGCGCCCCATTGAATGCCATGCACCATGATCATCAACACGATGAAACAGATAACAATTGAGCTAGCGAGTAGTTCTAGTGAGAACTGCGACCAAATGCCATTGTTCACAGAATCACAAAACGCGTTATAGACAATCAAGATGATGACGTATTTATCTACTTTACCGACGATGGCTTTGTGGCGCGTCGCCCAATCAGAGAGATAAGGACGCAGTAATTGACCCACGATCATCGGGATCAATAGCATTTTCGCAATCGAAATTACTGAACCCATCAAGTCTAATTGCACACCTTGCAAGCCCATAAAGGCTTGAATCAATGCAGGGGTAATAAACACACCTAAAATGGTCGATAACGAGGCATTAAAAATCGCCCCCGGAACGTTACCTTTACCCACGCTGGTCATCGTGACCGAAGAAGAGATCGTACTTGGCAAAGAGAAGAGATAACAAAAACCGAATGCCAGTGCAGCGGGCATGAATTTTAAGAAGCTGCTACCAAAGATAACCCATATCAGCGGATAAACAGCAAAGGTCGCCAGTTGCACATAAATGTGCAGTTTCCAGTTGGCCAACCCCGCTTTAATGGCTTTAGGCGACATACCTAAACCATGTAAGAAGAAGACAATGGCAATACCAAATTCAGTGACGATATTGAGGTGCAGCACCCCGTTACTTTTACCCAGATTTGGGGTGATAACAGCAAGTCCTATCGCCACTACCATACTGGCCAAAAACCACTCTTTTTTAATTTTTGCTAATACGCTCATACGTTATTTTTCTACTGTCTTTACTTTAAGATAAGTACTTTGAGATAAGCCACTATTCCACTTCGCGAAGCGCTGCGTAGCTGTGACTGATATTGCGGCTCTGTTTCACCGCATTACTGCCCAGTTGGCGATACACCTTATTGACCAAATAGGAGATCAAACTCATCGGAACCGCATAACTGTCGAGCGGCGCTTGATTGTTCATATGACAAATCAATGCGTGCTCAAATTTGTTGGCGTATTGCTGACCCGATTGATCAGTGATGAGCAAACTCGGCTTTCCTTGCAGAAATTCCACCAAACGACCGAAGTGCTCTACACGGCGACGAATGCCCATTAAAATCACAAAGTCATCATCATTGAGCATACTGATGTCTTCGCCTAGAGTCTGCCCAGGCAGTGGTAATAACGAAACATTATCGCGGCATTGCATCAATTGTTGACGAAAATGCATAGCCAAAGGGTAACTGTTTCGATAACCAATCACAACGACTCGTTTAGCATTAATAATGCTATCAATCAGAGGCTTAGTATCCATTACTGCTAACTGATTCCACAACTGCTCAAGGGCGCTCATCTCGTGACGGATAGAGGGATCTTCAATCGTCGTGGTGAGGATAGGCATTCCCTTTTCCCGTTCTTCCATCAGCTCTTGACGCAGCGCCACGTGATCGTCATACCCAAGTTGGCGGATAAACCGACTGACACTGGTTTTGGATACTTGGCAAGCATCGGCAATTTCTCCAGTAGAGAGCATCAAAATTTTCTCTGGATTGCCTTGTAGATACTCGGCAACACGGCGGCTACTTTGAGTTAAACGATCGTAGTGCTCGGTAATGCGTTCATTAAGTGAGTGTTGGTTGGTCATGAGTCATCCTTTTCTTGTTTATCGCACCGCCGCCAGAAAACTCTGCAATTCTGGCGTTTGTGGATTCGCAAACAGAGTGTCGCTCTTTCCTTGCTCCCAAACTTTGCCTTGATTCATAAACACCACCCGATCGCCTACTTCCCGAGCAAAATTCATCTCATGGGTCACTAAAATCAAGGTCATCCCCTCTTGTTTTAGCTGCTCAAGTACTTTAAGTACCTCGCCGACCAATTCCGGATCGAGCGCTGACGTAATTTCATCACATAATAAAACCTTCGGTGACATGGCAAGTGAGCGGGCTATCGCCACACGCTGCTGCTGCCCACCAGAAAGGTTGGCCGGGAAAGCATCGAATTTGTCCGCTAACCCGACTTTTGCCAGCAGTTCACGTGCCATCACTTCGCATTCGCTTGCGGATTTTTTTAATACCAGCTTAGGTGCGAGCATCACGTTTTCCCCCACCGTCATGTGCGGAAACAGGTTGAAACTCTGAAATACCATCCCGACGCTGCGGCTCAGTAGACGAAGTTTGTAGTCGTCATTTTCCACTGCTTGGCTATCGACAATGATTGCGCCTTGCTGATAGTCCTCAAGACCATTCATACAGCGCAATAACGTACTCTTGCCTGAGCCACTGCGGCCAATGATCGACACGACTTCACCTTGGCCGATCTTAAGATCAATGCCTTTTAACACATGGTTTTCGCCATAGTATTTATGGACTTTTTCTACACTAACGACGGACATGATGACGTTTCTCCAGATGACGAGCCAACGCAGACAGCGGAAAGCAGATAACGAAATAGAGTAAAGCGACCAGCGCAAACACTTTAAATGGCTGGAAGGTGGCGTTATTGAGCATGGTGCCCGCTTTGGTTAATTCCACAAAACCGATAATGGATGCCAGCGCAGTCCCTTTGACGATTTGTACTGAAAATCCAACCGTTGGGGCAATCGCCAGTTGAGCCGCTTGCGGACCAATCACATAGCGCATGGTGTCAAAATAGGTTAAACCCAACGTGCGGCACGCTTCCCACTGACCTTTTGGCAAAGCGCTAATACATCCGCGCCAAATATCGTGAAAATAGGCGCTGCTATAGAGAGTTAACGCCAATATTGCCGCAGTCCAAGCCCCGACATCGATACCAATCAGTGACAAGCCAAAAAAGCATAAGAACAGCTGCATCAATAGCGGCGTGCCTTGGAACAATTCCACATAAAGTTGAATCGCTTTATCCAACGAGAGATGGCGACTGCTGCGCAGCAGGGTCAAGATCAAACCAATGATCCCGCCACCAACAAAAGCAATCAGCGACAAAGCAATGGTCCAACGCGCCGCCATCAATAAGGCGCGCAAGATATCCCAATCCGTAAATTGCATCATGGTATTGCACTCCTATAAGGATGGGTTCTTAAACAGTCGACGCTTCAAGAGCGCAAACAACTGGCGCATTAAAATCGCCAAAACGAGATAGATAATCGCGGTGACAATGTACGATTCAAAACTCAAAAAGCTGCGTGACTGAATAAAGTTGGCGGCAAAGGTCAAATCCTCCACCGATATTTGTGATACCACTGCCGAGCCGAGCATCACGATAATGCATTGGCTGACCAAAGAGGGATAAACCCTTTGCAGCGCAGGCGGTAACACGATGCGAGTAAAAATCTGCAAGCGCGTTAAACCTAAGGTTTGTCCGGCCTCCCATTGACCTTTCGGCGTCGCATCAATGCCAGAGCGAATGATTTCCGCGCTGTACGCACCAAGGTTTACAACCATGGCAATCAACCCTGCGTCCCACGCACTTAACTTGACGCCCAAAGCTGGTAAGCCAAAGAAAATAAAAAACAGCTGAACAATAAATGGTGTGTTTCGAATCACTTCGATATAGACAGAACACAACCATTTGAGTGGTGTAAGTTGACTGGTTTTAACCCACGCACACAGCGTCCCGAGCAGCAGTCCCCCCACAGTTGAAATAGCCGTGAGTTCAACCGTCGTGGTTAAACCTGCCACAAACTGTGGCAGGTATGGAGTGAGACCCGAGAAATTTAGGTGGTAATTCATCTCGTCACCCTATCTATTTATGCGCCTAGGTCTGCTGGGAATGGCGCTTTCAGCCATTTTTCAGAGAAGCCTTCTAACACACCTTGCTGTTTAGCTTGTTTAATCAGGGTATTGACCTTATTGAGTAACTCCGGTTCGTTTTTCATCAAACCGACAAAACAAGGCGAGTTTTTCAACATGAATTTGGTTTTTGGTGCCTTGCCAGGGTAACGATTCGCAATTTCTGTTACCACTAAGTTACCTGTTGCCACCAAACTCACTTGCCCTGATAAATAAGAGGCTAAGGTTGAGTTGTTATCTTCAAAGCGTTTGATCGTGGTATCTTTGGGCGCGATTTTGCTCAATTCCAAATCTTCCACCGAACCGCGAGTAACGGCGATGGTTTTTCCACTCAGCTGTGCAGCATCTTTCACTTGCTCACTATCACTGCCAAAAACACCTAAATAAAATGGCGCGTACGCGTCACTAAAATCGATCACTTTTGAACGCTCTGGGTTTTTGCCCATACTGGAGATCACCAAATCCACTTTGCCCGTTTGCAGGTAAGGAATTCGGTTGGCACTGGTCACTGGCACCAATTGCAATTTGACGTGCATGGATTTTGCCAAATAAGCGGCCATATCAATATCGTAACCATGTGGCTGCATGTCTGTGCCGATCGAACCAAAGGGTGGAAAATCTTGCGGTACGGCAACTTTCAGTACCCCTGCTTTTTCCACTTGCTCAAGTTGGTTGGCTTGTGCTGTTGCTCCGCCGAGCATAAGCCCAAGTAACATCGCTGCTGCTGTAAAATGCTTCCCTAATCGCATGTATCCATTTCCTTATAGTATTGAAACGATTGAACCAGTTTTCTTTTATACAGCAACGACTGTGCCATTTTTTCAACTAACGCATAACCTATTGTTTACTATGGATTCAGTGAGTTCTCTGACTGGCTCGTTTGTAACAATTGAACCATGATAGGAAACTATTGGTGCATAAATTGATCGTTTTGGTGCAATCGTTTCATCATACTTCAACTCTCAACAATGCACTTTCAGGAAGGAATTAACCGCTAACCAACTGCGGCTACCCCAATAAAAATGGCTCGTGATACACGAGCCATTTTTCGGGGACACACGCCCTAAATGCTAAATGAAAAACAAACCAAATAACGGGGACACACACCGTAATCAGTCATAAAACCAATCTCGATTCTCTTGACTTAGACCCGTTCAAATTTCGCTTTTGCCACTTCAGAAGCTGGCGCACGACCAACATCAATCGACGCTTCCATCAGATATCGATACAGGACAGACGCCGTACCACCACCGATAAAGAGTGCGTAGTTTGCTAATACGGGCACAAAAAATGTCGCTACAATCGCCACCAGCCCAGCACCAATGAGCGCGTAAACACTTTTCATGTTGATGCCATTTTGATACCAGTACAAACCTTCTTTGGCTTCGGTATAGAGTGAGGCAACATCGATTTTGCCTTTTTTAATCAGGTAGTAATCGACAATGATAATGCCGTATAAAGGACCAATCAGCGCTCCCAACACATCGACGGTGTAGTGGATCACTTCAGGATTGTTGAATAGATTCCATGGCGTGAGTAGCACCGAGCCAACGGCGGCAATCATACCACCCAGTTTGAAACTGATTTTTTGTGGGGAGACATGGGAAAAGTCGAAGGCAGGAGCAACGAAGTTAGCCACGATATTGATACCGACGGTCGCAAAAATAAAAGTTAACGCGCCAAGAACCGTGATCAAACCGCTGTCTAAACGACGCACGGTTTCCACCGGGTCGGTAATCATCTCGCCAAACACAGGAATCGACGCTGACACAATGATCACGCTAAACGCCGAGAACACCACAAAGTTCAGTGGCAGCCCGAGCCAGTTACCAATTTTGAGTTTACGATAGCTGCCACAGTAACGGGAGAAATCACTGAAGTTCAACGTAGGTCCGGCAAAGTAACCCGCAACTAAGGCCGCAGCGACAAACATTTGCACTAAGGTATCGCCTAACGAAAGCGCCTTGCTGCTTAGGTTAAAGTGAATGGCATCCCAACCTGCGCGTTCAATCATATAGAGACACAGCAAGAACATCGCAATGTAAATCGCAGGGCCAGACCAATCGATCACTTTTTTGATCATATCCATGCCAAACATAAAGACCACCGCTTGCAGTAGCCACATCGATAAGAATCCAACCCACCCTAGATAAGAGAGTCCAATAAACGTTTGATGTGCCAGGCTCTCCATGCTTGGGAAAAAGTAGAGCAACAAAATGATAAACGAGCTGGATGCCAAATACGTTTGGATGCCATACCACACCACCGCTATCAACCCGCGGATAATTGCAGGAATGTTAGCGCCGAAGACTCCAAATGACATTCGTGCAATCACAGGAAAAGGCGCACCAGCCTGTTGACCAGGTTTACCCATTAAATTGGCAAACACCATCACCACTGAAATCCCGACCAACAAACTGATAAAGACTTCAATACCGTTAAGCCCCAAGGCAAAAAGGCTCGCCGCGAACACATAACCACCCACACTATGAATATCTGACATCCAAAATGCGAAGATGCTATACCAACCCCATTTCTGTTCCTTATCAGGCAACAAGTCATCATTACTTAATCGGGCACTGACTGGAAAATCCTTTTTCATCGTCTTCTTCCTTACATGATTGTATACAATACTAAATACAAACTATTCAAGGAGCATGCCAAGTGGTGAAATAGTAGCCACGTCTGGGGTTGGCGAATTATTAGCCCAAAAAATCCATACCAAACGCACCAAACACGAACGTCACTGAATCAAAATTGTGCAGCAATAACCTAGTTAAATTGAGGTTATTGTGTCGCACGGCACATTCATCAAGGCTTATCAGAGCGCATAATGATGGTATACATATTGCTTGTACAAAAATACCGAGTTAATTGTATACAACACTAAAAAACAGAATAACGAGTGCTGCCATGTCAAGTGACGAGAAAATCTATCAGAAAATACTAAAAGCGATTGTGGAACATCAGCTTCCACCTGGTGAACGCCTACCGGAAGATAAACTGTCAGAAGCGTTCGGCGTGAGTCGCACAGGGATTCGTAAAGTACTGCAACGCTTAGCGCTTGAGCGTTTTGTGATCATTGAGCCCAATAAAGGCGCTCATGTGAATCGCCCAACCTGCCAAGAAGCAGAAGAGGTGTTAAATAGCCGGATTTTGCTTGAGCCGCTATTGCTTCCTGCCGTGATGGATAACTGGAGTAAAAAACACTCTACCCTATTTCGTAAAATGGTTGAGCAGGAAAAAATTGCCGATCAAGAACACGATATGGCGAAATCGATTCGCCTAACGGCGCAGTTCCACTACGAGTTGGCCTATTTGGGTAATAACCAAATTCTCGCCGAATTTATTGAGCAGTTGTGTTATCGCTCATCCTTAGTGATTGCCGCCTATGGCAGTAAAGCCAGTGTCAGTTGTGACTGCGGCGATCACAAGCAGTTAATCGATTTGATTGATAACAAACAGTTACCGCAAGCTCAGCACTGGATGCAACATCATCTAGAACACATTAAAGCCTCTATCCAACTCAACGGACAGCAAGATGGACAGGTCGATTTTCATCAACTTTTCGCCGACATCGACTGACCGACTGCCACCCCATAAACCGCTTCGGATAGAAAAGGAGTCTCTATGCGTATACAAGTGATCAATCCCAATACCTGCCAAGGAATGACAGACAAAATCGCCAGCGCTGCGCAGCAAGTGGCGTTGGCGGACACACACATTATCGCCTCGTCGCCAAAACATGGCCCGGCAAGCATTGAATCCGCCTTTGACGATGTGATTGCCTCTGCTGCCCTAATGGATGAGATTGCAGCGGGTGTCGAGCAGCAGGTTGATGCGCACATTATTGCTTGCTTTGGCGATCCAGCGTTAGACGCAGCACGCGAATTGGCAACCGCTCCAGTGATCGGTATTGCAGAAGCCGCATTTCACATGGCAACACTGGTCAGCCACCGCTTTAGTGTGGTGACCACCATGTCGAGCACCATCAATACCGCGCATTCATTGCTGCATAAATACGGTTTCGAGGATCATTGCGTTAACGTGCGCGCAACCGATATTCCCGTGCTCACTTTAGAGCAGATCAGCGATGAGATTTTTCACACTCTCCTTGCAGAGTGTCGCCAAGCGCTTTTAGTCGATAAAGCCGAAGCGATTGTCTTGGGCTGCGCAGGTATGGCGGATATCGCAGCGCGTTTACAACACGATTTGCAGATACCCGTGATTGATGGTGTCACCGCTGCCGTAAAACTCGCGGAGTCTTTGGTCCAACTCGGTTTGAAAACCTCAAAAATTGGCTCTTATCGTCCTCGTCAAGTTAAACCGTTTATCGGACGTTATCAGCATTGGGGAGCCTAATAAGCTTTCGTTTACCGCTTATCGCGTAAGCATTTATCGCTTATTGCTAATAATCTGCTCCCATTGCCATGCATATAGAATAAGGAAGTCCTATGCAAACAACTAACCCACGCAACTACATCGGTTATGGCCGTAATAATGTGCCCGATGCACAATGGCCCAATAAAGCGCGCATCGCCGTACAATTTGTCTTGAACTATGAAGAAGGTGGTGAGAACTGCGTGCTGCACGGTGATGAACACGCCGAAACGTTCCTATCAGAAATGTATGGAGCGGAAGCGTTTAAAGATCGCCATATGAGCATGGAATCTCTGTACGAATACGGCTCCCGTGCCGGTGTATGGCGCATTCTTAATGAGTTTCGTCGACGTGATTTGCCATTGACTGTTTTTGGTATTGCCACAGCGTTACAGCGTAACCCAGAGGTAGTGCAAGCGATTAAAGAAGCCAACTACGACGTGGTTTGTCATGGTCTGAAATGGATTCATTACCAAAATATGCCACTCGAACAAGAGCGAGAACATATGGTGCAGGCGCTCACATTAATGGAACAGTTGCTCGGTAAAAAGCCGATTGGTTGGTATACCGGACGCGATTCCCCACGTACCCGTCAATTGGTCGCAGAGCAAGATTGTCTGCTGTATGACTCTGATTATTATGGTGATGACTTACCATTCTGGATGCCAGTTTCACCTGCTAATCATCCAGAGCAAACACGCCAACATTTGGTGATTCCATACACCTTAGATACTAACGATATGCGCTTTGCCTCCCCTTATGGCTTTAGCCACGGTGAGGAGTTCTATCAATATCTAAAAGACTGTTTCGACTGTCTCTACGAAGAAGGTGCGACCAAACCCAAAATGATGTCGATTGGAATGCACTGTCGTATGCTGGGTAAACCAAGCCGCTTTATGGCACTGAAGAAGTTCCTTGATTATGTCGAGTCTCACCAAGATGTGTGGATTACTACTCGAGAGCAGATAGCAAGGCATTGGATTGAGACCCACCCAGCACCTTAAATTCTCATATAATCAAATTATTACACAAAGATGCTCTTTTTAAGCGCTATGTAATCCTTCCGCATGGCGGCTTTTTTTATCTTAGATAAGTTATGGCTGATTTTGGTCTTAGACATATTTAACCTTAGTCACCAACCCTGCCCTCAAATGCACCTAATTGCACCAAAAGAGGCATAATCTTGTTGCCACAAGCTTCGCGCGATTCTCCAAGCCCCTGATTCTACTTGACCAAATGGTTAAGCCAAAGTGGCATAGCCCTTGCAGACTTCAATAACACAATGTCAACAATATTGTATACAAGGAAGTATCACTATGTCTGCTCAACAAAAAGCTACTCAACCTAAAGGGAGTTCTGGAACATCAGAACTTATCTATGCGTTAGACGATAAACCTGCTGTAGGTCCTGCACTCTACGCCGGTTTTCAACATGTGCTGGCAAGCTTTGTCGGCATTATCACCCCAACATTAATCATCGGCAGTGTATTAGGCCTTGGCGACAATGTCCCTTATCTCATCAGTATGTCGCTGATCGTCTCCGGTGTCGGTACGTATATTCAAGCCAAACGATTTGGGCCTATCGGTTCAGGGATGATTTGCGTGCAAGGAACCAGCTTTGCTTTTCTTGGCTCAGTTTTGGCCGCAGGGTTTATTGCCAAATCACGGGGCGCCGGACCAGATGGGATTTTAGCCATGATATTCGGTGTCTGCTTTGTCGGGGCTTTTATCGAAATGGTGCTCTCTCAGTTTATTGGCAAATTGCACCGTATTGTCACCCCTGTTGTGACAGGCATAGTGGTGACAACCATTGGTATTTCTCTCATAAAAGTGGGGATGACCGACCTTGCTGGCGGAATGGGATCGGCCGATTTTGGTCAATGGCATAACCTCATCCTGGGGGCCATTGTACTGGCGGTGATCATTGCTCTATATCGCGCAGAAAGCTTGATGGTACGTCTGTCAGCCATTTTAATTGGTATGGTGGTGGGCTACATCGTCGCAGCCATGATGGGAATGGTGAATTTTGCCAATGCGTTTAACCAACCACTTTTCTCTATCCCTATTCCGTTTAAATACGGGTTCGATTTTGATTGGGTCGCTTTCGTCCCTATTGCCGTGATCTACACCATCACCGCCATTGAATCGACCGGCGATTTGACGGCCAATTGTTTGATTACCAAGCAGCCAGTATCAGGCCCAGCCTACTTTAAACGTATTCAGGCAGGCATCTTGGGTGATGGTTTTAACTCCATGTTAGCGGCGGTATTTAACACCTTTCCTAACACCACGTTTAGCCAAAACAACAGTGTAATTCACTTAACCGGTATCGCGAGTCGTTATGTGGGTTACTTTGTCGGTCTGATTTTGGTGGTACTTGGCCTCTTCCCCATCATCGGCGGCATCTTAACCACCATCCCTAAACCTGTCATTGGTGGCGCTACCTTGGTTATGTTCGGGACAGTCGCCGCAGCAGGAATCAAGATCATCGCACAAGAGCACCTTGACCGCCGTAATCTGATGATTTTGGCCGTCTCATTTGGCTTAGGCTTGGGCGTTATGCTGGTGCCTGAGATCATGAAAAACATGCCATCCGTTATCCAAAGCGTGTTTGGATCTCCTGTCACCACCAGTGGCCTAGCCGCTATCGTCATGAGCATCATCATGAAACGCCCAGAAGAAACAGCAACAACCACAGAAGAATCTCAAGAAGCCAATGCTTCACTGGTGCAAAACAGCTAATTCTTAACGGGGACACACACCGTTATATCTCCAATCTCAGGGGCTTGCCAAAGCCCCGTTTCTTTTAATGGGGACACACGCCCTAAGCAGTACTCAATTTACCCACAGCATGACCTATTCTGAACAACCCATTTCTTTGAATTCAGTCGAAAAGTTTTCTTCAATTGCTTTCAACTGACATTAGTAACTAGCACTCTAAACCGCCCCAAACGATTCAAGCTAAATAAATAGATGACTACTGCTCGAGCACAACTGATTTGCCCTGAAATAACGCCTTACTATCACTGTGTTTCCCGCTGTGTACGTCGTTCATTTCTGTGCGGAGAAGATGCATTAACAGGCAAATCTTACGAACATCGTCGAGATTGGATCGAGCAAAGAATTCAAGCGCTTGCAGCCATTTACTCTATCCGGATCTGCTCTTATTCAGTAATGAGCAATCACTACCATCTTGTTGTTTACATTGATAAAGAATCCGCGACTAAATGCTCCGACAGAGAAATTATCGAGCGGTGGTGTATTGAGCACCAAGCACCTTTGGTTATTCAGCGCTGGCTCGCAGGGCAAACTTCGTCAACTACCGAACAACAGCTTTGCGCACAAATTATTCAGACTTGGCGTGAACGGCTTTGCTCTTTAAGCTGGTTTATGAAAGAACTGAACTACGGCATAGCCGTACAAGCCAATAAAGAAGATGAATGTACGGGTCGCTTTTGGGAAGGACGATTTAAGTCACAAGCTTTACTCGATGAAAAGGCATTATTGGCAGCGATGGCTTACGTTGATTTGAACCCTGTTCGTGCAAAGATTGCAGACACGCCAGAGCAGTCTCACTTTACCTCAGTAAAAACACGTATCGACTCTCTTTCTAAAGGTAAAACGAATACACCATTTCTGGCCGAATTCGTTGGGCATGAACATCAGAAGAAAACACACGGTATTCCGTTTTGTCTAATGGATTATCTCGAACTTATTGATTGGATTGGGAAACAAATCAGAACAGATAACAAAGGAAGTATTAAACATACACAACCAGCAATATTAGATAGACTCACATTCCCGCAGCAACAGTGTTTAGCTCTGTGTACCCAACTCGAAAAGAAAGCGACATCATGGATTGGTACAACCCAGCGCTTACATCATGCTAAAACGGCTCTTAACAAAAAACGTCTGGTAGCCCTCCACATTTCATAAAAACGAACTTACGTCTGTTCCACCCTTGATACTGCAGTGATGGCTTCATCCTCGAATTCATTTATTTCAATGCGCAAATCACCTACATGGTTATCAATTCCCTGATTACCACATCTACTCGAACAAACAATACAAACAGTTCATTAGTTACTTGACCGAGTGTCCGATTGAGCGCTTATTTTTAACGGTGTGTGTCCCCGAAAATGCTGCGAAACCTTACAGCGTGTGTCCGCGTACAAAATTCACTGCCCCAAATATCAAATGCTGATGACTTTGGGATACTTTACTAACGCGTTTAAAAAGCAGTAACGAAGTAATGATTATTCCTGAGGAAACCAATGGGTAATTTTTAATGTATTTTCTAGAGTTCGAACGTAATTCGAGAACAGATAATGTGATATTACTGGCTATCTCATTACCTATTACTCTTTGGTTTTTAATTATCTTTTTCCTGTTTTTGAGTAAAAGCATTTAGTCCCTCTTTAATTTGTTGACGAGTCTGTTCTAAAGAGATGAATTGATTAAGATGGCGTTGATAAATCATGATTACAATTAACGCAATGACTAATGACATAACACAACTTGCGCATCCAAGTATTACTGAACCAGTGAATTCAAACGTAACCACTGCCACTAATACACATATCGATAGAAAGAAAAACAGCATTAAAAAGGTAAACAGAACCATCGAGATCAGTTTTCTTTTTAACGCGATGATACAGGTGTCTAACTCAAGCCAAAAAAGTTTAGCCGTATTATCTCCCCACCGTTTCGTCTGCGTAGCAAGTGCCTCAAAACGCTGCCAAAGTGCCAGTAACTCCGTTATTGAATTTTCTGCTGGAGTTGCAGCAGGGCCACCTTGTTTGGTGGCCTCTTGGGTTGGTTGAAATTTCTGTTCAGACATAAAACACTACCGCTATTTTAATATCTTAGCGATAACCACGCCGGCTAAAAATGCACAACCAAGACTTACAAAAGGTCGCTGTTTCACTACACCTTCTGCACTTTCCGCAGCCGAATTTAACGCCTTCTTGCTTGTCTCGACGTTCTTCTTCGTCTCCTCTTTGATCATTTCAGCAGCCTCTTTTGTGAATGCTTCGGCTTTTTCGCGTACTTCGTCAATCTTCTCTCCAGCCGTCGTATTTTGCGTCGTTTCGTTAGCCATATATTCCTCCACAAATGTGTTTGTCGTTTGATATAGGAAAATATCCGATATATTTAAGTGCCAGGATATTTAACCATCATAAATACAAAAGCGAATTTCATGCCAATTAATCAAACATGGAATAACAAGGGGTTTTGCACTATATAGCACCCTATTGCGTGTAATTATTTCATAGCAATTCAGTTTGAGTGTAAATTCTTCATTTTAATTAACCACAATCACCTATTATCCATCAATAAACATCGCATTAGCGAGAAATCATTAATGGCACACGATATGCTTTATATAAATAGACACAGTAATACCCCATTAATCTATCTAATTAAAGACTGTTTTATGATAGTACTAATGAATAATAGAAAAGACATACGAGATTTAATCAACACCGTAAATGATCACTATTACGCTTGTTCAAAGTTAATCAAGAAAACGGCCTACGATACAATTTATCGTTCCGTCTCTCGATTTATCACTCTTGAGCGCTCTCTACTCGATGAGTTAATTCCATTTGATGACGAAAAAGTCACATTACCTTTTGCTGTGCAGAATCTAGGTAACACTCCGACATTTCGAAGTTACCGCGAAATGTTGCAAGCTAACCGTGAATTGATTAAATATCTTACGCACATGACGTCCG
Source organism: Vibrio porteresiae DSM 19223 (assembly GCF_024347055.1). Taxonomy (NCBI): domain Bacteria; kingdom Pseudomonadati; phylum Pseudomonadota; class Gammaproteobacteria; order Vibrionales; family Vibrionaceae; genus Vibrio; species Vibrio porteresiae. Next base: position 913,821 of record NZ_AP024896.1, on the reverse strand, counting down.
TTATCGAAAATGTCGACGTCAGCTCATTGATTTCGTATTGGACAGCTGCCATGCAGATAGAGTGCGATGATATCGCCGCTCGGATTGAGTCGGAGCAGACTATCCAAAACCACTGAGATCATCATATCTCTTTTTATCGCCACAAAATTACCTAACCAGTTAATTTTTCTATAAATAACTTCATAGTAAGAATCCACAAAAAAGCTTCATAACCGCATTAGATGCCCTGTTATGAAGCTTTTTTACTTTCGCTTTGACGATGTTTGGGACAGCTTAAAAACTAAAGAGTACACACACTTAATGCATTACGTTGAATGGTCACCACGATGCTGTCAGCAGTGAAAGGTTCCCCATCCACCACATAATCAATGGGCTCACTTGCTGATATTTCAACTCGTTCAGCCGTGGCGTAAGTAAAGCGCTGCGCTTTTTCACGTAGGTCTAGAGCAGAAAGCGTGATATCCGATAGCGCCAGAATTCGTTCGCCGATGTTTTCTGTACCGCAAAGATAAGTGATATGCAGCAGCCCATCCGTGGGTTTGGGTTCTTCCCCACCTTGCGCCAGAACCGTAGTAAAAGGTGCGGTGTTTGCGACCACGAGACTGGAAACCGACAAACTCTGCTTCGGATTATCATCTTGTTGGTAGGTGAGTTCGATCGGTTGATCTCGCGTAACCGAATTAAAAAATCCAGTAAGATATGCCCACTGCCCACTTTGATTTTTCTTTTCTCGCTCAGCATATTCGATCATCTGCTGCTCAAACCCTATGCCTAACACCAATAACATCAGCTTATCATTACAATACGCGATATCGATTTTCTTCGCTTGCCCAGACAAAATCGCCGCACACGGTTTCTCGGTAGGAAACAGTTTAGATTGTCCACCGTACAGTACATGACAGAGGGTGTTAGCCGTACCGAGCGGAATTGCACCAAACCTCACGTCAGAACAGGCAAGCACATTCGCGACCTCCGAAAGCGTGCCATCTCCCCCTGCAGCAACAACCAATTCGGCGCCTTGCTTCATCGCTTCTCTAGCCAATGTTTCGGCAGTAACGTCTTTTGAGGTAAACATAACCTTAAGCGGGTATTGAGTCGTGAGTTTATGTATTACGCTTTTGCCATAGCGCTGCCACGCTTCACCGCCAGACACAGGATTGGCAATGAGCCAAGCAGGTGCGGTCAATTCCAGCTCATCTTCCATTCGCAACTTGTACAGAGCTTGAAGCTGTTTTTTGTTCAATTTTGCGGAGCTTCTGATGTCATGGATACGAGCTAAAGCGTCATCCACGGTAAGGTTAGGATCTTTACTCAGTAGATAAGCAGCCACCACGAAGACCGAACGTCCACGCCCTAAAGCGCAATGCACCACTACCTTTTTATCTTGTGCTATTTGCGTATCAATCCAATTAAGTGCGTGTTTTAGCTGCGTTACACTGGGAACCGTATGGTCCAAAACCGGAATCGTGAGATAGTCAAATTGCTTATCCGTAGTGGCACTCTCCAAGCCAACGAACTCCGCAGTCACATCTACGATACAGCTGACATGACGGCGTTTCAGTTCGTTTTGTTCCGATGACAATAAACGACGGGAAACATAAAGGTTGGGAGCAACATGATGAATAGCGGGTATGCTATCTCGGCTACGACTCCAGGCGTTGTAAGCTTTTACTCCTAACAGAAAAGGAGTGAATGCCCAACGTATCCACCAGACTATTTTGCCATCTTGGTTCTTTCTAAATAGCGAAGGGATATTGTAGAGGTAAGCGATAATAACGAGAAAAACCGACACGCCAATCCAGCCCAAAATCACTTTTAGCAGTAGGTTGGGTATCGCGACTGTCCCAGCAAAACATAAGATAGTGATGAAGATATAATGTTTAACCATAAACATCTTGCGCGACCTCGCTTGTTATTTTGTCTTTCATCTATCGCTTTATTTAACTTAAACCAGTAGCAAATTTGCTGTTATTTGCACTTTCAGCGAAAACACAAATAACAGCACCACCAAGAAGATGCTCCTTGGTGGTGACGCTGCGTTTAGCAGTCGGTATCTTTCTGATTAAGATCAGACTTGATGTCTTCACATTTATCTTCAATCGCATTTTGCGTATCCGTTGCCGCTTGGTCGACTTTCTTACCCGCTTTTTCCATCGGACCTTCGTTATCGCAAGCCATTAACGCAAAACCTAAGCCAACGACGACGGCTGCTTTTGCTAATGTTGAAACGTTCATAATCCTTACTCCTAACTTATTGTTTTAAAGTGTCTGCTAATCATCTCTTTCCAAACATCACAATCACTATCGAGACGATGAACGATAAGGCAAAGAGGTAGAAAATCACTTTGGCTATGGCAGCGGCCGCGCCAGCAATACCACTGAATCCGAACACGGCAGAAATTAATGCGATGACCAGGAATATCAACACCCATCTAATCATGGTAAATATCCTCTTCCATATGCAGGCTCAGGTTATTGAGTCACGGTAATCTCATTCACCACTTTGGTCACATCAGTTGTGTTTTGTGCAATATTGACGGCGAGATCTTGCTGAGCATCGTTATCTAACTGACCTTTCAATGTCACCACGCCATTTTCCGTTGAGACCTCAATATTGGTGCCACTGACGTTTGAATCCATTAACAGACGAGTTTTAACGATAGTGGTAATTTTCGCGTCATTGAGTTGATCAACTGTACCATTCGATTTATCGCCTTGTTGATCGATCACCGTTAATTCGTTATTGACTTTCTTAACTCCATCAAGGCCTTTTACTAATTCACCAGCGAGATCTTTATCTACATCGTTATCGACTTTACCCGTTAAGGTAACAACGCCTTGATCGACATCGGTATTGATATCGAAAGAGTTTAAGTTGGTATTGAGCAGTAATACCGTTTCTGCTTTACCATCAATCCACGCATCCATCGATTTATTTTGCCAATTGTTAGAATTTGCAGCAAAAGCTGACATTGAAGAAGCACAAAGCACAGAAGTGATAAGAAGATTTTTCGTCATATTTTTCATGTTTCGTTTCCTCTTGTGGATGAATATTTCTTAGGTGTACTCAAACAATTGCAACAGCCATGCCAAATTTGTAACACAATGTTTTTAAAGTGATTATTAATATTTTCGAAAGCTAACCAGCCATCTAATAAGGCGAAACCTGAATTATTTACACACCAAGATTGAAAAAATTATTCATCACATAACATTGGATAAATTATATGTATTTTATAGGGGTATATCGGCTTGCCATTATTAATAGCAAAGCTTGCTTAAGGTATTCTCTGACAATCTCCTTTCATTCCAGCCATATTCATCAGACTTACCATTTTTACTTTATGATATTCTAATATTCCAACTTCCAGAGAGTGAAGAGTATAAAATGCAACTTCCTAGCCTCTTTATGTACATACAAAGTGAAACACTAAATGATCATATTTTGCGATTGGAACCGGTAAAAAAATTCTCGGTTATTTCTGATAGCGTATCTGGTGATTGGATAGATACGATTGAAGAACAGAAGCCTAATTTGGCTATTATTGAAGTAACCCGCTTTACTCATGAAGATTATCAACGTTTAAAAACATCCAGCACGATACAGAATATGGAGCTCATCCTAATCAGCTCCGGCACACCTAACTCCCACCTGGATAATTTGATGGGTATAAGCGCCATTTTTCATTACCGTCAACCTGTTGATATGGCAGTGCTTGAAGAAACACTCAATGAAATCAGTCTCTACTATCAAAATCTGAATACTCAAGGACAAGCTATTTCCACCAGCCATTTAGACCAATATGGCTTGCTAGTAGGCTCATCTGCGCCAATGCACAAGTTATATCGTTTGATTAGACGCGTAGCGAAAACCGATACCAACGTATTGATTGTTGGTGAAAGTGGCTCAGGTAAAGAACTGGTGGCACAAACCATTCATTTAGCCAGCGAACGTAATCAACGCCCTTTTATCGCGATCAACTGCGGCGCAATTGCTCCCGAGCTAATTGACAGTGAATTGTTTGGTCACGAGAAAGGCGCGTTTACGGGAGCCAACAAAGCCCATGACGGAGTGTTTGCCCAAGCCAATGGCGGCACCTTATTTTTGGATGAAATTACCGAGATGCCACTCGAACACCAGGTTAAACTCTTACGAGTACTAGAGTGTGGTGAGTACCGCCCAGTTGGGAGTCAGCAAACCCAGAACGCCAATGTACGAGTGATTGCGGCGACCAACCGAGATCCCCAAACGGCGATTGAAGAGCAATTTTTACGCGAAGACCTTTACTTCAGGCTGTCTCATTTCCCTATCCAAGTGCCACCTCTGCGAGAGCGTGGCGATGATATTGTTGGTCTCGCAAAACATTTTATTAGCCATCGTAACGCCCATGAAGAACAGACCAAAACCATCCTCCCCTCGGCCATTGATAAAATCGCCCATTACAATTGGTCAGGCAATGTTCGAGAACTCAAACACTGTATCGAACGTTCTTTTATTCTCGCTGACGATGTGATTAAAGATGAACACCTTATCTTTGATACCCCGCCACTCGAAACCGGTTCACCAATGTTATACGCAGTTCCAACAGGGGTTCCTTTGGAAGAGCTAGAAAAAGCAGCGATCATGCAAACCCTTGAGGACCGGGAAGGTAATAAAACCGAAACAGCTCAAGATCTTGGCATCAGTGTCAAAACGCTCTACAACAAGCTCGAGAAGTACCAGAGTAATTAAGTAGTTACTTTATTATTGATACCTTAATTTGCGAACCATCGCGGGGATCTGATTCACCCCGCGAACCTTTTGTTACTTTCTTGAACTCAGAGGAATTTCTTATCTTTTGCCAGCGTACAATAAGTTTTAGATATTATTTTCGGTAAGCTTGAGCAAACATATTATGTCCAAAAGCGCGTTTTTAACGCCATCCCAAGGTGCTGTTCCCTGTTTACTAACGACATGGGAAACAACCGAAACTGAGCTCTATTATTGGCTGGTAAAGCAGACAGCAGACGAGTCCGTCGCAGCAGATTTACTGCAAGAGACCTTTTTGAAAGCCCTGCAACAGCAGCGCTCGTTTTGCGATATCGACAACCAAAAAGCGTGGCTTTATCGGGTCGCACGCAACTTGTTAGTCGATAGTCAGCGCCGCGAGGGCAAGCGAAGCCATATCGATATTTCAGACATCGAACTGGTCTGCGAGGAAGTTGAGACGCCCACCGTTGATAAACTTTGCCAGTGTCTGCCCAAAGCCTTGAACAAACTGAGCACCCGCGATCGCGCCATCATTACCGAATGCGATTTGCTCGGTTGCAGCCAACAACAATTTGCAAAGCAGCATCAACTGACGCTGACTGCCACAAAATCTCGCATTCAAAGAGCCCGAACCAAGCTAAGAGACGTCTTGTTGAAACAGTGTCATATCGTGTTGGATGAACAGCAAAAGGTAAGCTCATTTCATCCTGATGAGCATTAAATGACTCCCTTCACCAGTAAAAATGCCCTCGCTGACTAAGCAAGGGCATCAATTAGGCGGCATAAAACATAAGATAGACTTTTTGTTCGACAGTGGGGTTTTATCTGAGAATTCGTGGCATAAAGCGCGCAAGTCCGAACAAACTTAACCACATCAGAGAGATAAGCCCGACACTACCGCCTCCTGATGAAGACGTGGTAGAAACCGTACTGTCGTCATCAGACGATGAGGAACTTGAGCTACTGCTGTAGGCAGAACGTTTCGCCTCCGTCGCAGTGTATTTAGCCGTGACGGAGCCATTAACAACGTTAGCGATCCAATCAGCATAGTCTGCGACTTCGGTAAACACGCCCGTCACACCACTATTGGTTAAACCAACGCCACAAGTTGATGGACCAAAACTGGTCACTCCGATTTGTAAGCGACTTTCAGTGGTATCGTATATCGGTCCACCAGAATCCCCAGAACAAACACCAGTGGTTAAACTGCTGGAACTACCAGAAGAGATACCCGCGAAACAGAGCTGGGTATCGTGGATATTCGCCAAATCCGTTGCACAAACCGAGTTAGAAACATAATCCATTTCGGCAGAAAGCAGGTAATTACTGGTCGTGCTATTGGTCGACGTCTTGCCATGACCCACTGCGATAAAGGTGTCTGCCGTACCACGATAATCTTCATAGCCTTGGCTTGGCAAATTGGCGTAATGACCAATATTCAAACTTGATGCCAGCTTGACCACCGCAATATCGTTAGGCCATAGATTAGTTGAAGAGTATTGATAGTCATCTGGATAATAGACAGATTCCGCCTGCACATATGTCGCGTTATTTGGAAAATCCGATAGCGTGTCCACTTGAGCAACGACGGTATACAAAATGTATTCCTCATTAGGCTCACTATCATCATCCGTAACACAGTGCGCAGCAGTCAGAACATGCGTTGCATCGATCATCGTACCGCCACAGTACATTCCATAAACGTAACCCGTTGAATACTCGCGGTAATAAAACAGCGTGACATAATCGGGGTAAGCCGATGCAGTGGTTCGAGAACCATCAGTAATATAAGTTGATAAATCAGATGCCAGCGCCGCTGCGCTCGACATACAAAGAGTCACAAAGAGAAAAATGGTTTTCATCAACATATTCCGGAAATTTGCCCATCGCGAGGACAAAGACTCAACTCAGTCATCACTCTTTGGCATGGTGGTTTAGTGGTTTTTAAGCTCACGGTGTACTACTCACGAATGATAACTATCCCATCCATGTCGGTTCTAAAAAACATGCTTACTTAAAACATAAGCATCAATTTTCTTAAACGCTAGTTTACATCTCTTTTCCGACGTTCATCTATGAGAGCTAAGTCGCTTAACGCACTGATTGTATACCGCCCTCATTAGCGACAACGCATTAAAATCCTATTTTCAGTGATTTATGTGATCTTTTGCTGCGTCCTTTTGCCCCTTGATACGTCTTAGAGACAAGTAATCAATATCGCCAAGAGATGCACCATGCTTGAGCTGTTCACTCTGCTTGCTAATTGGGTCACCTATGATGGGTTGGGATTTGCGCCCAACACTAAATGGGCTGATGCGGTGCACTTTTTTATCGAAGACACCAGTAAGATCATTACGCTATTGATCATCATGATCTACGTGATAGCCCTACTGCGCGCCTCTTTGAATGTGGAAAAAGTCCGCGGCTACTTGGCCGGCAAACGTCGTGTCATCGGATACTTGTTAGGCAGTTTCTTTGGTGCAATCACCCCGTTTTGCTCCTGTTCAAGCATTCCGGTGTTTCTCGGCTTCACCTCGGCGGGCATTCCATTGGGGATCACCATGGCGTTTCTTATCACCTCGCCTCTGATCAATGAAATCGCAGTGTTACTTTTGCTTGGCTTACTCGGCTGGAAATTCACCCTGATTTATATCCTAGTTGGAATGACGATTGGCATATTGAGCGGTGGACTACTTGACCTATTGAACGCGCAGCGCTGGCTACAACCTATTGCTACCAAAGCAAAAAACAGGGTAAACCGCACCATATCCACCGATGATATCGGCGCGTCACTGACTTTTTCTTATCGGCATCAATTTGCCATAACAGAGATGAAATCCATCGTCGCAAGAGTGTGGAAATGGGTATTTATCGGCGTAGGTATCGGCGCTGCCCTACATGGATTTGTCCCTCAGGGGTGGTTAGAAAACCACTTAGGAGAAGGTCAATGGTGGTCAGTTCCGGCTGCCGTCGTCATTGGCATTCCACTTTACTCGAACGCGACTGGGGTTATTCCGATCATGGGAAGCTTACTGGAACATGGATTACCTATCGGAACCACACTCGCTTTTTGTATGAGCACGGTTGCGGCCAGTGTTCCTGAATTTGTGATGTTGAAACAAGTGATGCAGTGGCGCTTGCTCGCGATGGTGTTTGGGCTACTGCTGATCGCATTTACCCTCATGGGTTGGCTATTTAATCCGCCTTTTTGGCAAATCTAGGAGATAAACATGAAACTATTTAAAGTGTTAGGCTCTGGCTGCGCCAATTGTACTAATACAGCCAAACTAATTGAAAAAGTCGCTCAACAACAAGGCGTGGCAGTCGATATAGAGAAAGTGACTGATTTAGAAACCATCATGCACTTTAACGTGATGTCTACTCCCGCAGTCGTGCTTGACGATAAGCTGGTGCATTCGGGCAGCATTCCCCAAGTGGCCATGATTGAGTCTTGGCTTCAGGAATAGAAAACCGCCAACATAAAAACAACAACAAGGCAAATTGCTAGCGATTTCCTGTTCAAGTTTCTGGGGAGGCACTTGAACAGGCTTTTTTTATTTGGGCTCGCTGAATAAAAAGTGATAAATGAAAACCACCCGTAACGGTGTGTGTCCTCATTAGGTTGTGATAGAGACGAAAAGCTAACCACACTCGTCAATTAACCACACTCACCAATAAAATTTACTAAAGGGTCACTCGTGACCATTTATCCACTACTTAGAAAATATGTGAGAAATTAAATGAGCTAGTGCGATATCTGCTGCGTATCTTTATCTGGTGACTTATCGTCAGGTGCCGTCGTTGCGGAAGAATTGTTTTCAGATGATTTGCTTTTCTCTATCACATTCTCTAACTGTTGCAAAACCAACGTATAAACCTGCTCTGATAATAAGCCAGCCGCAAAACCTAAGATGTATAACGGTTCAACTCTCATCATTTCAATCCCTGAATTAGAGATGACGGAATGAGTAAGCATGTCGATTAAAAATACCGCCATTGCCAAAAACATACCTAACAGCGGTCTCACAAAATAAGCGATTAACGACTGATCCGTCTCTGCTTTTAAAAAGCCTTTCAAAAGAAAGACGAGGCTACCGAATGCCCCAAGAACAAGCATAATAAAAAAGTCGTTGACCAATTTTACTTTGAGATCCAAGGAATCATTTTTCAACCTTTGCTGTTTCACATAATTAACCGCAAGCTCAGGCAGTGTCACTTGATCTTGAGACATCAAATCATGAAATGGCTTGGGGAGAATATCTCGGCTTATCGTGTCTTTCGTGGGATCGATACTTTTATCTTGAACCACCGCAATAAAGTGTTCATCAATCGCATCAAATAAAGCATAGTAATACGCTTTTCTCATCTCTTCGGTCATATGGGTATCATGAGCGATCACGTTAGCATCAATCCAAGTAGGAATAACTTTGTTCAGGGTGCTTAACAACGTATGAAACGAGGTCACAGGATCAAAATCATACAGATATCCAACGGCAGTACCATCAAGCTCAACTCGTTCTGAAGTTAGTGGTGGATCAACCCACTTGCCAAATTCGCGAGCGGCAGAGTCCAAAATACTCGAAGCTTGCCCGCTAAAAGCGATGGATGCTAGAAAGATAAGTGCGCCACTCCAACACATGATCACTAACGATTTAATCATTATTTTGATATATGCCATTTTCCATTTTGACCTTATATCCATCACACCAAATTTATAGTGACTTTGAAATTTAAACATAACGTTTATCTCTATAAAAATGCGTCATTCCGATTTTCAATAGATATATCTCTATATATCTTCACTCCGATTCCGTAAATGTAATCACTGACCAAAGCAAAAAATTAAACATAGAAATCGAGTATCGCCATATCAATTTGTAGTCAAGCTAGATCGTTCCTACAAGACCGACCCACAAGTAACCCTAAATTTATTATGACTTTTTGACTTAGGTAAAATAAATAAGTAACGAGATGTAAATACAATGGAATGCATATATGAGTAAAACATATAGAGATACAACGTATAGACAGGTAATTGGCACCCAAACTTTGTGCTCTCTAGTGGTGTGTGTCCTTGTAAGAAAGCAAGAAGATATGGCTATTAATCACATCGATTGGTCTTATGGAGCTTTTTGATGAAATGCACAGCCCCATCTTCAGTCAGCAATCACCATAAGCTGCTGCTGACTAAAGAAATTTGTGGGGCAAAAAGCCAGACAATCGGAGATAAGGAGAAAAACAGCTACGCTCGAGTACACTACACTTAATGAAGAAATTACACTTAACGAAGAACTAATGGTGTGTGTCCTGCTAATTCAATGCCTTTTCAGTAGGTAGCGTGTGTTTTATCACTCAATAAGTTCATTACCTGAACGTTGCCCAGCGGCAAATGCGAGCACGCTGTCGAGAGTCGACTGAGCAATATTGTTAAGAGCTTCTTCAGTCAGAAACGCCTGATGTCCGGTGAACAATACGTTATGGCAGGCTGATAAACGACGAAAAACGTCATCAACGATCACATCGTTTGATTTGTCTTGGAAGAACAGGTCTTTTTCATCTTCATACACATCCAATCCCAAAGCACCAATTCTGCCCTTTTTCAGTGCTTCAATTGCTGCTACGGAATCGACCAACTCACCACGGCTGGTGTTGATGATCATGACACCGTCTTTCATTTGATCGAACGCTTTGCTATCGAGCAAATGGTAGTTCTGCTCAGACATAGGACAGTGAAGCGAAATCACTTCACTGTTTTTAAATAGCTCTGGCAAAGTCACATATTCGCAGCCCAATGCAACGGCAGCAGGATTTTCAAACGGATCAAAGCACAGCACTCTCATTCCCAGTCCTTTCAAAATACGAATGGTCGCCAAGCCGATACGTCCTGTACCGATGATCCCAGCAGTACGGCCGTAAAAATTAAACCCAACCAACCCCTCAAGGTTAAAGTTGGCATCACGTGTTCTCTGATAGGCTTTATGAAAGCGACGGTTTAACGCCATCATCATACCCACAGCATGTTCAGCAATCGCTTCTGGTGAATAAGCAGGAACACGTGTCACTTGCATTCCAAGCTTTTTCGCCGCTGCAAGATCGACACGGTCATAACCGGCACAACGCATAGTAATAAGACGTGTGCCCCCATGATAAAGCTGGGTCAACACACTTTCGCTCAGATCATCGTTAACAAAGGCACAAACGACTAGGCTACCTTTAGCCATTTGGGCGGTGGTTTCAGTAAGGCGAAAGTCATGGAACTGAATGCTAAACTGATGGTTATCAACAACATGGTTAAATGATGCGATGTCATATGATTTTGCACTAAAAAAAGCAATGTTGATCATGGAACTCTCCTGAAGGCGTTACCAATGTCGGTATGAATAACAGCATTGGCTTAAAATTTAGGAATAAATAGTCTTAAAACTTGCTTTGCCACATTGTCAGTTCAAACACTTAGGGATGATAGCCCCTTATCGGCGACTCACTATATCGGTTATGGTCAAACGCCTATATTTTGTGCGTTGTAATGGGTTAAACATCGGTACAGTGACTCAACTCATTACAGGCTATTTGACCATGCTGACCGGCAAAAATCACGATTAAATTTTTACTCGAAACGCTTCCAAGTCGGTAATCACGTCGCTATAAGCAATTCATTAATAGGACAAATAGACACTCACACTAACTGATATGCACAAAGTCATTTTAATAAAGGGCGAGAGCCATAGAAACTCAGTGAAAGGAGATATGGTAAAACACTCACCGCATCTTATTTGAGGTAAAGATGCGGTGGTAATGTGAAAAGCAGGCAGAAAGGATGAGTTAAAACATAGTGTTATTGTTGGCAGATTTTTCAGGAACGGGTTGGCTTACATCCCAGTGCTCAACAATTTTGCCATTTTCCAATTTGAATATATCGACAATCGCAACGCCTCTTTCGCCAGGTTCACGCACCGCATGAACATGCAAAATCACATAGTCACCATCCACAAAGCTGGCTTTGATTTCGCTATGAGACTTAGGAAACTTATCACGTAAAAAGGTCACAAAACCACGGAATCCTTCAGGACCATCCGCCGCATTAGGATTGTGCTGCACATAACGATCACCGAGATATTTTAACGCCTCGTCGGCGTCTTTCTTGTTCAGTCCAGCTTCGTAAAAATTAAGCACCGTTTGAAGATTTTGTTGTTTTTGAGAGAGTTTTTCGCTCGCTAAAGCAGCTGAACTGAAATTGAAAAGTAATACAGAGATAAATAACGTTTGAAGCATCTTACGCATAGGCACATCCTCAAGAGATTTTTCTTCCACAACATAGCAATATCAAGACTCACCTCGATGAGCTTGATTTGATTATGCAAACACATGCTCTTTTAAAGAGCGCTTACAGTGTGCCATCACAACTAACTTAATGTAAGTACTAACGTTTTTGTAAGTGTAAAATCGTAACCAGCAGAAGGAGATCAGAACTTAAAAGCGTGTGTCCCCGCAAAAAAATCACGTTCTAACCTCAATCATCGTAACTAACAATATTGGTACTTATTTGATTAAAAACTGCCTGGCTTGACCACTGAATCACCGCATTGTGTGACGTTAAGCAATCTATGAAACCGGTTTCTTGAATATATTGCTCTGCCATCCGCCATCGCGTTTGTCATTTATAACGAGGAATAGTATGACCCACAATCTTAAAGGTCAGTGCATTGCAGAGTTCTTTGGTACCGCATTGTTCATCTTCTTTGGCACCAGTTGCTGCAGCGCAGTGCGGCTAGCCGATACCGGATTAAACTCATGGGAAATCTGTATGGTATGGGGATTTGCCATCTCTCTTTCCATTTATCTCACTGCAGGAATATCGGGTGCGCATCTAAATCCCGCAGTCACCATCGCCTTCTGGCTATTTGCCAACTTCGAACGTAGAAAAGTGATTCCCTATGCCCTTTCACAACTGCTAGGAACATTTTTTGGCGCGGTGATGTGTTATTACTTCTATCAGGATCTTTTCACCGCTTATGAAAGCCTGCACCACATGGTGCGTGGCTCTTTAGACAGCCTCTATCTCGCCAGCATTTTTACCACCTTTCCGCATCCCGCGATCAGTGTGAGCCATGCTTTTATGATTGAAGTGATTCTCACCGCCATCATGATGTGTGTGATGATGGCGATCACCGATGACGGCTATGGCGTACCTCGTGGGCCATTAGCTCCGCTGTTGATGGGCATTTTGATTGGTGTGATTGGCGGTGCGGCTGCACCTTTAACAGGTTATGCGATGAATCCTGCGCGCGATTTCGGTACGCGCTTCTTTACCTACATCGCCGGATGGGGAGAGGTAGCAATGACTGGTGGGCGCGATATTCCTTATCTCTTCGTGCCGATTATTGCCCCTGTCATCGGCACCTGTTTAGGTGCCATTGCGTATAAAAGTTTGATCGTAAAATACTTCCCAAGCCCCTATGTGCAAAAACAGCAACAGCAAGAAACACTGGATACTCCATTGAAAAAACTGGTGTAGTTTCCAACGAAAAATGGCAATCGCAGAAACAAAAAAACCTAACGAGTACGGCGTGTGTCCTCGTTAGGTTTCCATATTTTAAACGCTCAATATTCATTGGGCGTTTATAGCAACAATCCAGCAACCAACCCAGATTTTCAGGGGGATGCCATTAACAGCTTAGGATTTGACCTTTTTCTTTTTGCCGTATTTGGCGTTGTACGCTTTTTTACTCAGCTTTCTATCTTGCTCTTCTTGGTCATCTTTGGATGCCCGTTTTTTCAAACGAGACCATAGGAAGAAACCGTAGAGCACACCACATAAAATCCAAATGATAGAGGCTTTAAGCAAGTAGCTACCAGTGAAAATGTTTTCAACACCCATGTTGTAAGTCAAAACAGTTTCTAGGATAAAAACTGGTACGGTAAACAACAAGATACCGCGGATACCAATGAATTTATAAATACCTTGCTGCTTTGCTTTTGCCCAGCGTAATTGATCAGGCGTTTTCATCTTATCTATGTTCCTAACATCATAATTTATCGGTAATTTACCTCATCACCATAAAAAATTTAAGAGATAAGATCAAACATCTGCACATTGCTGCCCGTTTGGGCGCGATTCTTATGCCATGAGGTTTAGGGCATTGCTGACAAGTAGCCAATACTTAACGGTGATTCGTCTTAATCCACATTGACACCATATTCGTTTGTTAAGTTGAGTGATTAACTCAATTTAATACTCTTAATTTCATAAACAAATTCTGGCTCGACTGCATATTCAATTGCTTTATCCCATAAGGGATCCGTTCGATCAGAAAGATTTTTAGCGAGTGCTTTAATTTCTGACGGCGCATCTGATCTGAAATAATTTTTGTTATCACGGTTTTTATCGTAACTAACCCCTGTGATATTGAAATTTATTGCCTTTACACTTTTCTTTTTTTGTTGCTCTATATCTTTATGAGCGGTTTCCCAAGTAATTGCACGTATAGCTAAGTAGTAATCATGCTCTCTAAATCTACCATTTTCCATAAACTCTGACTTTGGTGGGTATTGAGGCTTTAATTTTCTTTTATAGAGACGACCAGTTACGAATTTAAAGTGTAAATCGCCATCGGATATTTTACATTGATAGCTATATTTAATTTTCCTGCTGTTACTAATATCGATCCAGTGATCTTTTGCTTTTTTTAGATGCTTTTTAACAAATAAAACTGCTATAGCTTCCTCGCTTGCTGCATATTCTAGGTACTTCTTTAGTAAGTTCTTATCCATATAAATAATTCTACTAACATTAATAATAAATTTATGTAGTATATTTTAGTTCAATTGGAACATGTTGTTATACATAAGGCGTACCGGCTGCGACACCATTCACATTTTTGCTTGGTTCTGTTTCCATTAGATACATATCCCAACATTCTTTCACGAAGGCTTCCCGAGCTTTACCCAACGATTCATGTCTACTCAGTACCTCAAAATGTCCACGCTCTCCATAACCAAATAACCATTGCCCATGATCTTCAACGATATAAAATTTATCATTACCGCCGCTAGCACCTTCCTCTAAAATACTTTTAGGAATGCCAAATTCCTTTGTATACTCACATAGCTCTTCATAAGTCACATCTAAAATAGACTTAGGATCTCCTCTTTTATACCAGTCTTTGGCAAAGAACTCTAATAGCAAATAGGCTACTCTCATCCTCAAAACAGCTTTAATTAATTCCGATTTACTAGGAAGTTTCATTTAATATGCCTAACGCTCAATTGACTGTGTGAGCTACGCATAATTCCTTGCTCCTTAAATATCGAACGAACTACGAACCCCAAATGCCACCGTTATGAGTCACGGTTACACTTGGCTCATTGCTAGTTGCGTTCTATCCAAGTTTGCGGAACTGAAACTACATTCAGCTCGTAGGATTTAGGTGTATATACCTTATTTTCTTCAGAAAGATAAACAACTGCAACATCACACGCCAAAATAGACTTAATTTGTTCCATACAAATTAGCTGTGATTTTGAAACACGATCAGTCTCTTTCTTAACTTCAACAAACATAACCGATCCGTCCTCCTTATAAAGGAAAAGATCTGGCTCCCCTGAAGTTAACCCTTGCCTTAAAGATTTAAACATCGCTAACCTAATTGGGTGCATATACTTGGCAACCATTGCTCGCCCATGTTCATACTTATCATTATTGGGCTCCCAGTCTCCAAGTGCATAAAATGCTGTACCCTCCCAACCTAGTTCAAGATATTTAGTGAGAGCATAATACTCGCCAAAATGATAATGAGGTTGATTATATACATCTTGAGGTACTAACAATGAATCTGGAATCCAGTCTTTTTTACCTTCTTTCCAAGCATCCAGAAGTACCTTGGGGTAGGTAAAGACTGTTTCGCTGAGTACAAATTTCATTGGATTTCCTTTATTTAACTGATGTTCGCACAGTTGATAACTAAGAGCCCTAGTGAGTAGCTGATCTGATGCTTGATCTCTTATGAATAATGGTTACTTCAATTGACCAAAGTGCTTTTCATAAGCACTCGCATTTCTTTCTATTATTTAACGGCCATAAGTTCAATCAAAAAGAAGTTTTGGGATTGATTATTTCTATCATAGGCATAGGCGATGTATGGCAAAAGTAGTAAAAAGCTAATAAATGCACTTATAAGAACATATTCCCTACTTAATTTATTTTATTGTTTAAACTAATTATTGGTGTTAAATACGAAGTCTTGCTAACGTCTAATTCAATGGTGCATAAACACCAATATTTCAAAGAATAAATAACTTAAAACAAAGAATGCCGGATGCTATATGCATCCATTGAAATTTCTTGTTAGCAATCGGTCATGTGACAAAAAACAAACTCGGCTTCACCATCGAAGTTGAAGCCCTTGATTTCGGCAACTTGTTCAAATCCAAGATGCTGTAATAAGGACTGCATCTTGGTATTACTCACTTCTGTCGTCGTATACACCTTGTGCCAAGTTGCTTGGTCGATAGCAGCTTTTATCAGTGCCGTTGCGACCCCTTTACCCCGGTAATCTGGATGAGTGTTGACGATTGAAATCAGTGGCTTATTGAAGAATTCGTTGCACGTAAGCTTGGCATAGCCAACACACGAATTGGAGCCAAGATCTGCAATCAGTAACTCACCGCGTTCCATATCCATTCTGCGATCACCTGCAAATTCATCGAATTCTCGAAGAACTGGGTAATCACTGATTTTACTTTTTCTTATGCGCAATTCCATGCTATTTCCTTGAGATTGCTAACGCCCAATCAATTGCGCATTTCGCTGTAACCAAAGCGTTAAAAAAACTTTATACCGCAACTGCGAAGATTAACTTCGTCAATTGAATTGGCTTTTTATGTGTGATCACTGTAACTAATTGAGTTTTCATCACACCATTCTTTTAGTGCTCGTTTTGTTGCTAGAGCTTCATAGCTATACCATTGTTCAAGAGCACCGATTTGTTCAAGTCGCTCTTTAAACTTTGAAAATGCACCGCGTTTGTTAAAGTAACTTCTGATTAATTCGTACTCTTCCGGAAAATAATTCTGAATAAATTCAAGCACCATAGAACGACCAAGATTTAACTCATGAGAATTCGGAATTTCTAAATAACGCGCACTATTAATGTTTTCTGGTGCTTCTTCATCAACACCATCACCAAGATAAAATATATTACCGGTTTCTTTATCCAGATATGCTTCTGCGCTAATTATTGAACCACCAGATACAAAATCTACTGCTAGTTCCAGATTATCTAGATCAATTTTCACTTTGTACTTCTCCAGACACATAACGCCGTGCTAAGCCGGCCGAACCGGGAGTGTAGCACAGCGCATACAATGGCGAAGCCATGCGCTGTGTGGAGCGTAGGTGAAGGTTCGGCTTGAGCACCTTGTTAGGCCGATACTCGATATACAATTTCATCTAAATAACCACCAGACGCACAAGGTACTTTTAGCTCTTTGAAAACTACGCCACCGAGTGATTCTGGAATACGCCTGCTACGCTCGTTTGCTACATCTACCGGATAAATCGCATAATCAAATTCGATATTTTTCAGTGCCCAGCCCCATAGAGCATGAATAGCAGTTTTGCCGTAACCGTTTCCATGAGCGGACTTTTTAAGCCATACACCGAACTCAGGAGTATTACATTTACCCCTACCGTGAAATCCAGCACAACCCAAGAATTCACCCGATTTCGAGATGATTGCAACTACTAAGTCATGCTCGTCTTTCATACCTTCCATAGACGAAGAGATAAAAGCTCTACTTTCATCAACACTCTTAGGTGGCGAAGGTATCATATACCGCGTAATCTCTTCCGTGAATTCTTCGTAAATGCTTTCTGCATATTTGAGTGATATAGAAACCAAATCAATATTCTCACATTCTATTTTGATTTGAGTTAAGTCAATACGCTCACAGTTCTTGAATTTAAATGTTTTCATACCACTGACCCTTACTCTGGCCTAACGCTGCGTTAAGGGACGAATGCCGCCTAAACCAATTTCCCGCAAACCATTTTCACCACTTAAATCACCGCATGCCAAAAATGCTACGCGGCATGAGTTCCTCTTTAACATTTGTTTCCCATAGTTTCTTAGACTTAAACGCATACAAATAGGGAGGAATAAGAATAAACAAACCAATAGGCAATACTAATAGCGTTCCAAAGAGGCCATCAGTAATATTTCCTCCACCAGTGGAATAGAAAAACTGTGTAACTGCGGCGAATACACCAATTAGCAGTAACAAAATCAATTGAAGAGAAAACGTAACTTTCCATATAGCGGGATTAATTATTTTTTTCTCATAGGCATAGCCGATGTATGGCAAGAGCAGAAAAAAGCTAATAAATGCACCAATGAGAACAGAGGGAGAAAATCCGAGTAACACTAACTGAGAACTAACACTTCCAACCGTCAACACAGTGACAACCCAACAAAATAATTTCCACTTAAACATTGCATATTCCTTTTATGTAATCGCGGTAGAGCGCCCCATTACTGAGACGACCCCGCACAGATCCGGACGTGCGGAATTACCGCATCCGGCTCTTCAGTTATACATTCACTCGTGTAAACACACGTTCCTGATACCAGTCTACATGAATAAATCGCTTACTCACTCGTGGTCGCTCTAAACCATAATACGTTAACATCTTCTTGAAATTACTCCAGTTGTAGCTCTTTCTTCCACTTCGACGATTCAGCCATTTAAACAAGCTGTGTACGAGCAGATGATAAAAGTAATCACACGCTCGACTGTTATCGGGCAGGCAGAAGTAATTGTGATGCCAATCAGTTTCCGACGGGATGGGATCGACTAAAAAGCAGAGACTAAGAAGGTGAGTGTCCTCATTAGATATTCTGAAACAGTTTGTTTGTTAGGTAGATTTGCCTGGCCCACTGACAAAAATCACCCAATAGCCCCAGATAACCATCAAGCCAAGGCTGAAGATTAAAATAATAATTACAAGCTCTGAGAAACTATTAGGTAAGGACATAGTAAATAGCGAAATTACCATTTTGACAACGGTTAAAAATAGGACGGGCGCAAAGATTATCTGAGATGCCCTTCGAACCCAACTTGGCGTCATCGGATGATGAATACGACTTAAACAATCACCTTCCGCAATAGCTGATTCCGCAGGATCAACCGTGTTGTATATTCTCCCCTCTATTTGACAATACTCGGGACCTTCTTGAAAGGTGCTTTTTTCTTGAGCAAAAGAGAGTTCCGACTCGATGGCATTTAAATCAAGTCTAATACCTTTTGGTGGAACCAAAACGTACTCTTTCTTCATCAAAAACTCCTTGCTACTATCTAACACAAAGTTCAGTTGCAAAATATATAGCACTATATTTTGGTAACAAAAATTCGTGACATATATTTTGTCAATTGAAACACCTTCCCATTATTGCGTGCATAAGAAAGATGGTGATTATATTAAATTCGATGCTAAGAGATGGTGTCAAATAAGATACCAACTTGGGCTAAATTTAATTATTGACACCATAGTCTCTTGTATGGATAACAACTACTCAAATTAGGGTAAAGTGAGACCCATACTTTAGCTGCAAAATATGGCAAAAAATTAGCCATTGACGCCATACTCGTTTGTTATAAGACATTATTTCACAGTTTCTATCTATCCCAAACACGCCAATTGTCACTTCCGATGTTTTCCCTACAAACAAGTTTTAGTCCAGTTAAGGAACTAACAATTCGGTCGCCCCAATCCATACTTTCTGGCTCTAATATAAAACCCAATACACATCCAGAAACAAATTGGTGACAGTTAAACTTAATTATACTGTAGTCATACTTATTACCGACCTCAGATAAAGCCACGTCTGCAGCATATGAGCATCCAACAGAACTTGTGTTAGAACAAGAAACATAAATACTAGAGCCACACTGAAGCCCAAAAAGACCAGAAACAAAACCATCTGCATTTACTTTTTCTACGACACCATCCCTATTCAGATGAACAATTTCTCCATTTCCTACATAAATACCGGAGTGCTGAATTACCGATGCTGCGATGATCAAGTCGCAATATACAACACTCCCTATTTGGGGTTGGACCTTATCAAAAATATAGTTATCAACAACATACTCTAGTATATTCAATGGTACTAAGTAGTTTTTTAAAAAACCTATCACATTCTTTCCTTATTATTTAAATATCTACATCTATTTCATGATGGCTTATAACGCTTGCAACAGCAGCAAACTAGAGCCTAAGCGATTAGTTAGTCTGTTGCTTACTCTTGTTATGTTTTACTTAGCCAAACCACTGCTTCAAAGTTTCTTTGGCCTTATCTTTATGTTTTTTTGTAACATGTACAGCCACCGCAGCAGCAGCAGCAGCAAGAACACCTAAATCATCAGAATATCCAACGATGGGAGTTATGTCGGGGATGGCATCTATGGGGGAAATAAAATAGCCCAGCGCCCCATAAATTGTTGTTTTTGCCCATACTGGGGTTTCGGGATCTTGTGCTGAGTAATAAAGTTTTAAAGCAGGTTCTAGAACACTCTCGCCTGCAGACCTTGCATATTTTTTTACCTTATCCCAGAACCCGTTATCGCTGAATTCATTTTCAAATTGATTCTCTGACATGTGAAACTCCTTTTTTGATGAAAATAATCGCGGTAGAGCGCCCCATTACTGAGACGACCCCGCATAGATCCGGACGTGCGGAATTACCGCATCCGGCTCTTCAGTTATACATTCACTCGTGTAAACACACGTTCCTGATACCAGTCTACATGAATAAATCGCTTACTCACTCGTGGTCGCTCTAAACCATAATACGTTAACATCTTCTTGAAATTACTTCAGTTATAGCTCTTTCTTCCACTTCGACGATTCAGCCATTTAAACAAGCTGTGTACGAGCAGATGATAAAAGTAATCACACGCTCGACTGTTATCGGGCAGGCAGAAGTAATTGTGATGCCAATCAGTTTCCGACGGGATGGGATCGACTAAAAAGCAGAGACTAAGAAGGTGAGTGTCCTCATTAGATATTCTGAAACAGTTTGTTTGTTAGGTAGATTTGCCTGGCCCACTGACAAAAATAACCCAATAGACCCAGATAACCATCAAGCCAAGGCTGAAGATTAAAATAATAATTACAAGCTCTGAGAAACTATTAGGTAAGGACATAGTAAATAGCGAAATTACCATTTTGACAACGGTTAAAAATAGGACGGGCGCAAAGATTATCTGAGATGCCCTTCGAACCCAACTTGGCGTCATCGGATGATGAATACGACTTAAACAATCACCTTCCGCAATAGCTGATTCCGCAGGATCAACCGTGTTGTATATTCTCCCCTCTATTTGACAATACTCGGGACCTTCTTGAAAGGTGCTTTTTTCTTGAGCAAAAGAGAGTTCCGACTCGATGGTATTTAAATCAAGTCTAATACCTTTTGGTGGAACCAAAACATACTTTTTCTTCATCAAAAACGCCTTGCCATTATTTCGTGCATAAGAAAGATGGTTGCTATCTTGAATTAGATGCTAATAGATGGTGTCAAATGGGATCCCAAATTGGCCTAAATTTAATTATTGACACCATAGTTTCGTGTTAGGTGTGTTTTATATATACACAAACAATCTTCTAATTCATTTGGTTTCAATACTTGAAAATCTTCCGGAAATTCAGAAATATGGATTTTATCTCTCGAAGTATTGAAGCCTAAATTTTTAGCACCTTCTTTTGTACCAGCATGCAAATAGACATACTCAGGTTCAAATCCAAAATAAAATCCGATTCTTACCGCAGTATCATAAACCATTAAAGGTCCAATACCACAGATAGGAAGAAGCTCATCACAAAGTAATTGGTGCAGTTCTTGGAAGTCCTTGCAATCACAAATTGGTAGAGTATTCAGTTTTAATGTGGCCGCATTTAATGCAACTTGTTTTAATCGATATTGATGTGAATGTCGTTTGTTTTTATATGTTTTAGCCGAACCAGCATATCTTATAAGGCTAATAACATCT
The DNA here is from genome assembly GCF_024347055.1 of Vibrio porteresiae DSM 19223. NCBI lineage: Bacteria > Pseudomonadati > Pseudomonadota > Gammaproteobacteria > Vibrionales > Vibrionaceae > Vibrio > Vibrio porteresiae. Next base: position 892,022 of record NZ_AP024896.1, on the reverse strand, counting down.
GGAAGAGAACTATAAAACTCGCGTTCGTCGTCAGTATTTTTTTTATGATATTGTAAATAATTTTGAACAATATCTTCATATGTGTTTAATTTTAAGTTCTTACCTACCGAACAACCTTTACGTTTTTTAATATCTATATTGCATCCCATATAAACTCCAAGGTCACTCAGCTAAGGCGTGAGCAACGCAATACAAAAGCTGCTACATACCACCTTAAACACCAAACGCAACGCATAGTAAAAACGCCATGCGTTGCGAATCCCTTTTAAACATTTTGTCAATTGATTCGACATGTTAGGCGTTTTACCAGAACCTATTTTGGAGAGAAGGTATTTCTAATTGCAAATCATCTGAATATTCAAAACTTTCTTCATCGTTATCAGATATATGTAACTCCGTAGCGTATGAACGCAACCAGAGCTTCCTGTCTTCGGCCGAAAGCACATATCCTTTAAGCTCTTCTTTTCCTTTAAGGCGATCCGGATAAGCCCAACCTTTTTTTTCAAGTTTAGTAATCGTAACTGTCAAGTGTGCCAACAAAGGTTGTTCAGGCGACACCAATTTATGGAACCAAGGCCAAAACTCTTCATCTTCTTGAGATGCTCGCCAGCCTTTCACTTTGTTTATCTCAGTCAAGTTAGCGTATGGGTGAGAGTGGAAAGTCCCAACTAACTCGATATTTGGCCAATACTTTTCGAAAAAGCTTTTTTTCGCGATTATTGAATTCAAATCAGGCTGAACCCAATCCTGATGTCTTAAAGCAGATGTCTCCACTGTAGCCATTGTAGCGACTACCCGAGCGGGTAGATTTCCTTTTTGAGGAATTGAATAACCCCATAACAATCCAAAGGTCTCCAAGTTTTTATGCGATTTACCATTTTTATGCGCTTTATGTTCAAACTCATAAGCTTCTATGGCTGTAGTGAATAGTTGAGGTACAACATGATCTTCAATCACTATATTTTTATCCATTCGGGGATCCTTAAAATAATTTAAAACTCTTTTTCAGCGCCTAACGATTAGCACAGCAGCACTACGATGCTGTACCAACAAACTGATTACTTCAAACCGCAAACGCCAAGATAAAATGTGTCTTCTGCTGCGCTTTGTATGGATAATAAATATTCAAATTAGGGTACAGTGAGACCCAGGCTTTAGCTGCAACTAAAGCTTTCTATTTAGTAGTTCGATGCTGCGTTGGATCCTCAATTGAGAGACCGATAACAAGAAAGAACGCTACATAGCTCTCCAAGCACCACACTCGAATTGTCTTCTGGGTCTCGAACCCGTATTATGCAAGCAAGAGTTAGCTTATTATGAACACTTAGGCACATCAAAGTATTAATGTCGGTGTTGATACTGGCAAAGCAAATTTAGATATTTATATCCGTCCTCTCGACATCTTCTTCACCGTTTCGAATGATCACACAGGCATTCAAGAAGCAGTCAACACCATAAAAAATACCATCAATAACGCATCGTTGTTGAAGTGACTGGCCGTCTCGAAATGCCTTTCATTTTAGCCTGCTATAAAGCTAATTTGCCTTTCGTTATCGCCAATCCTATCCACATAAAAAGGTTCGCTGGTGCGATTGGAAGACGAGCTAAAACAGATAAACTCGATGTCAATTTAATCGCTCATTTCAGTGAAGCAGTAAAGCCCAAATTAACCAAGGAAAGTGGCGATAATTGCCTGCGTCAGAAAGATGGTAGTGATACTTAATTCAATGCTCAGAGATGGTGCTATGTGGGACGAAAATATGGCGAAAAATTAGCTATTGACGCCATACTCGTTTGTTATATTTAAAATCCAAGAAAACTAAAAAAGCCTTTTCTTTCTCGCTTAATCTTGGTACCAGTACCATCATATAGCGTCGCATTTATAGTATCTGCCATCTCAAGAAGCTGCTTCTTGTATTTTGATATATCACATCGACTAAATATCTGACTATTGACTAACTTAAAACTCACATTTTGTCCGTCCACATTCATTATGAACTCTTGATAGTTAGCTTCATTTTCTTGAATGGCAGATTCAAATGTACCCGTTGAATTTAGCTCATTTGCAAAAGCTTGTACCTCTGCCAATTTCTCGAGAAACTCTTCATTTGAATCACCAAAATCATCGTTAGGAGCAATCGGCAAAGGGAAAGACAGGTAATTTAGTCTATCTACAAGCTCATGTATATCATATAGCCCCAACTCTCCATCTTGTTTGAACTGCTGTGGTTCTCTTTTGATTATCATCCCGAACCTCCATAAATATAACGCCTTACTAATAGGCGCATAAATGCTTGGCTATAATTAGCGACGAAGGAGCGCAAGCCAAGTGTTTTGCGTCCTTTTAAGTAACTTGTTAACTACACCTTACTTCTCGAATGTAATAACCTAAAAAGCCTTCAGAATATTTCAAAGTGCAGCTTCGCTCAGAGGTTGGGCACACCTTTCCATAACCTGCGACTTTCCATACCTCTCCATTAGCAAGCTTAAACTGAGACCAACTACCTCTTACTTTGTCTCGACCTGTTTTAATGCACTGAGCATTCTCGATTTCGGTATTAACAGTTAGTATTTTTGTAGGAAAAGCTGGGAGTGTCGCTACCACCGCATAAACAAAATATCCCATAATTGCACAGAATATTGGTAGGAAAAATATTAACTTTAATACTTCCTTTATTTTCCTCTCTTTTATCAACAGCGCTACTTTTTTAAAACCTGCAGGCTCTTTTTTAGTTCCTTCATATTTTGCTAGAAAAAATGTAAACAAAATAAAAAGCGAAATTGTAGAAACAGGAAAAATGGTATGCTCTAGGCTTTCGAATGGCACATACGACATACCACCACTCAAATAAACGAGAATGACAACACCAATAAATACATAAAATCCGTTTAGTATTCTTTGCTGAGTTTTTTGAATATTCATACTTCCTTGGTGTAGCTAACGCATTACTAATGGGCTGCCGTAGCGTAGGCACTCCCGTGGAGGCCGCGCCGTTTGTGGCCGGAACGAAATTAAGTAACTTGTTAGCTACCATATGCTCTGTATATGTCTATTGCTGCAAATAGAATCAGCAAATTGGCCAATACTAAGGCTGTATTAATTTTTAACTTTATATGTAGCCTTTTCTGTTCCTGATTTTTGACCTGAGCCATCACTTTTTAATCGAATAGGTTAACGTAAAACATAACATTTAGCCGGCGATTAAACTCCCGATATGAACTGTATTGTCTTTTAAAAATTCTAAGCTTATCGCCGGGCCTATTATCCCAAAGATTTCTTTTAATTCTTTGGTCAATAAAAACCAAAATCAAGCAAGGGATAAACAATACTGCGAATAACAAACGCCTTACTCCCTGCAATAGCTAACGCCTGCACCACATACCTCTTGATAAAGTACAGGTGGCACATTGGCTTTGTTGTATTTATAAATTGTAACCTTATTTATGTTTGGTTTGAAACTTACGGGCCCCAATTTATAAAATCCATTAACCAACCTATCTATGAGTAGATCACATAAATTTGCCCAATCATGATTGTACTCATTTCTATCTAATTCACCCAAAAAGTAAGACATACCTTCAGCCAGCCAAAACAACGTCAACGCTGTACCAAGATCACAATATTTATTATTTGCTATAGCAGTTGGCAAACTAAGTCCACTATCCCAATTGTAGCTAATCGAATATTGCTGAAGGAAGCAAGGGTTCTCAGATAATTTAGCAATACCTATTGCCTTATCAAGATCATCCTCATATTGGATTTGATCGATCCGCATTTTCTCTATATCGCTAATCATATTTATTTATATCACTACTCACGTTGACATATAACGCCCGCCTAAGGGGCTGGCAACGCATACCACTAAACTCGAACACAACAACCGAAACCACCGCGGCTCATTGAGACTGGAAACTCCGCGCGTTGACAGTCCCTCTTGAGGCGTTTGTTATGTGAAAACCCAACTATCGAGCACCAATTTTTAAGACCTGTTTAAAAAAGTACAACATGAAGCCTGAAGCTATTGGAAAAACAATTGAAAACGCAGTCAGGCCGATCTTATGCGACGTTTTTTTAACGGTAAAAGACACATAGAATGAATACAAAAGCATGTGAACCAAAGCCAGAATAACTAACGTTTTTAATAAGTTAATTATCATAACGTCTAATGATAATACCTTGATGAAAGCAGCAATAATAAAAACACCCCAGAAGCTTATCCCTGCATACTTATCAATTCGATCCACTACCGTATCTCCCTATTTCATATAACGCCCTGAGGAATCCCCTAATGATTTTGATAAAAATCATTAAGTTAAGGTAGATGCACATCTTGTCATGTGATCAAATGGTTCTGCGAAAAATCAATAACCAGACAACAAGATGTGCGAACTCGATATTTTACACGACTCTCTTTACCAATTCTGCCCTGAATTGCACTTAAAACGACTTAACAGTTTAACGCTAGCTTGCCACGCATTACTTGAATGTAAAACGCTCACTCTTACCGAGCTTGGTCGTAACCTGCCAACGAAAGCTAGAACAAAACATAACATCAAACGAATCGACCGATTGTTAGCTAATCGTCACTTGCACAAAGAGCGACTCGCGGTATACCGTTGGCATGCTAGCTTTATCTGTTCGGGTAATTCGATGCCCATTGTTCTTGTTGACTGGTCTGATATTCGTGAGCAAAAACGGCTTATGGTATTGCGAGCTTCAGTGGCGCTACAGGGCCGTTCTATTACTCTTTATGAGAAAGCGTTTCCGCTTTCAGAGCAATGTTCAAAGAAGGCTCATGACCAATTTCTAGCCGACCTTGCAAGCATTCTACCGAGTAACACTACACCGCTCATTGTCAGTGATGCAGGCTTTAAAGTGCCATGGTATAAATCCGTTGAGAAATTGGGTTGGTACTGGTTAAGTCGAGTAAGAGGGAAAGTGCAATATGCCGATATTGGCGCAGAAAACTGGCAACCTATCAGTAACTTACATGACACATCCTCAAGTCGTTCAAAGACGTTAGGCTATAAGAGGTTGACCAAGAGCAATCCAATCTCATGTCAAATTACACTGTATAAATCTCGTTCTAAAGGCCGAAAAAATCAGCGTTCGACACGGACGAATTGTCATCATCCGTCTCATAAAGTTTACTCTGCTTCGGCAAAAGAAGCATGGGTTCTTGCCACTAACTTACCCGCTGACACTCGAACGCCAAAGCAACTTGTTAGGCTCTACTCGAAGCGTATGCAGATTGAAGAAACATTCCGAGACTTGAAAAGCCCTGCGTATGGATTAGGCCTCCGTCATAGCCGAACTAGCAGCTCAGAGCGCTTTGATATCATGCTGCTAATCACCCTAATGCTTCAACTGACCTCTTGGCTTGCTGGAGTTCATGCTCAGAAACAAGGTTGGGATAAGCACTTCCAAGCGAACACTGTTAAAAATCGAAATGTACTCTCAACAGTACGCTTAGGCATGGAAGTATTGCGGCATTCTGGCTACACAATAACGAGGGAAGACTTGCTCGCAGCTGCAACCCTGCTTGCTCAAAATCTATTCAAATATGGTTGCGCCTTGGGGAAATTATGAGGGGATCCCTCAGTATAACGCCCGCTTAACTTACTGCCAACTGCACCACACTCAAACGGGCCACTGTAATCACAAAGGCCAAACCGAACCAAAAATGCCACACGTTGGCAGTCCGATTGAACGACTTGTTACAAGGATTTTACCACCAACATTTTATGGGCCCCTTTTTGAAACCTATACTCACTATCGACTAATTCGCACTTAATACCAAGCTTAGATAGATGATTAATAACTGTTTCTAGATGTGGCGAAGGATTATCTTTAAGAGTGACTAAGGGGTAAACTCGAACCTCTTTTGCAACACGGGTAAGCTCCTGTATTGCGTCTAAATGCTGCTGTAGATTTATTTGTTCACTGTATAAAAATAGGAAGTGAGAACAAACAGCAAGATCAAATTGACCAGACTCAAAGGGTAAAGACGGTAACGCCGCTTCTATGTACCTTTTTTCTTCTTTACCCCGCTCATAGTCAACTAAGAAAGCTTCCATGGCTGACATTCGAACTTCGCCAAGTTCTTTTACAGACGCTATGGAATCCCAGATATAGTTATCTTGGTTTTCTTCCATTTGAGGCATGATTTCCTCATATACCTCTGCAATTCTGGTTTTTAATTGTTCGCGTGAAAAGCTGTATGTGGGATCAATTGAAATAACAGAACCACCCCGTTTAGTGAGTACCGTATTAAATGATGCCGGACCATCACCACAGCCAAGTATTGACTTGGTAATATCTTGATCAGTAAGGCAGAACATTTTTTTATATTCTTGGAAAGATCTCCCCCACGGTACTACATTTTTCAATTCCATTCGGACTTCCTTAATCCTTGTAACGCTGAGAACAGTTGCGAAATATTTGGCGCGTCATTTTGCTCTGCAAAATGCGTGACAATTATTTTGTCAATTGATTCGACTTGTTATGCGTTTACACACTTTTCCAACAATTTGCTTGCTAGAACACGCAAATATTGCACCAAAAGGTCAATATCACTAATTGTAATAACTAGGCGTTGACCTGCTTTATAGCCAGAATCTCCTGACTTTATGATATATTTTTCATCCACAATGCCCTCATTATGAGCAAGCAAATGGCGTTTTTGATATAGAACTTTTAATTCACATAATTCTTTTGTTGTTAGCCAATCACTATAACTTTCGTCAAAAATTTTGTTCCAAAGTTCCTCTGATTGTTCTAGGCGCTGAAAAGCATTAAATGGTGGTTTACCATAAGGTTCATATAAGCCTTCACATAATTTTTGAAATGCAACAACACCATCTGAAACGCAAGTTTCAATTAGAGAACGACATGTCAATTCAGCTTCATCTTTACCTACAGCATTTTCCAGTGCTTCCCTAACTATTTTCAGATTATCTGTTTTTGCACTTATTTTGCGTAAAGAGTCAAAGAATGTCTGTTTTACAGAATTGTGACCACAAGCGGGACAAAAATATGCACTACCAATTACTGCAAACCGTGTTTTACAAGATTCACATTGAATTTCAAGTTGCATTTCTTCGGCTGCTTTTGCAGGTAATGCGACAGTCCTTTGCTTACCGCCAGTCACTTTCAATGACATTGATATAAAGCTATTTTTACTTTGGCGCCTATTAAATTCTTTAGCATCTTCACGCATGGCATTATGAATTATTCCGTTAAGGACTGTCTTAGCTTCATTAACAGAATGATCAACCTGTTCTTTGGTATACCATTGATTAGAAGGAGCCTCATGCCCACATAAAGGACACCAAATAGCCTCATCTTTACAAATATTTTTCCAGTCTTCCTGATTTACTTTGAACTTGAATTCACATGATTCTGATGGACATTGTTTATCTATATATCCTTTAGAATCCACATCAATCGGAATTGAAACAGTTTTCATGTGTTTTAATTCTTTTAGCAAATGTTCAAACATGTGCAATGCCTTCGATGAAAATCAAAATTAATATTATAGAGAAAGGTAATGGAACAAATGTGAGGATACTATCGCAGTTCAATAAACGCATAACGCCTACAATCACCGGCAAAATAAAGCGAAGTGAGGAACGAGCGAAGCTATATTTTGTCCGTGTGAATTGTTTTGTTAGGCATTTATTTGCCTCGTTTTCGGTGCCAATCTCTTATAGCGATACCGACTGGATCAGCTATATGATCTGCGCCAAGTGATTTAAGCACGGAATACGACTTTTCTGAGTTTGTGTAGCTAAAGTCAAGATCGTCTGGATTGGCAACATCTACATTGCAAATACCTGCGACTTCATTTATAACGTCGAGGTACCCTTTGCAAACTGCATCGAATTTTTTCTTGTTATCTTTATATTGCAGTGCAATTTCTGAATCCATATGGATAGAGTATATTGGCGATTGAATATCAATAACTGCTCGTATACCTTGAGCGTATACTGTTATCTCTCTTCTCTTAGCTTGATTTTGAGTTACATGCGGCTCGAACCCAACCTTCTTTATAGACTCAACCATGCCATCTACAAGTGGATCAACCTTTAACTCACCATCCCTAATTTCGATATGACCACTGGCATATAAACCGCCCCACATTTCGGTAGTAACAGCTTCACCATGAGGCTCCACCTCAGACTCATCTACAGACAAATCTAAAAACCAAATATCGCCAGATTGCCTAAGTTCTTCATATTGCTCAATAGGAACACCTATATCAGTTAGTAATTTAGGGTCTATTTGCCTTACTACACCTCTAACATTGCAACTCATTCCACAAAAGCTGAGATTCTTTCCATTAGATACTGCCGGCAAATACTCAACTAGATCATTTACACCTGGTATCAAACCTATCATTCCACAAACTGTCGCATCTGATGGGTATAGACAGATTTGATACAAATCATCATCTATTGGCGGGTACATACCTACTGGCTTTAGATGAGAAGTTGCCTGCCCCATAATTGCCATCACCGGGTTCTCAGCAACAAGTGGCGGCCCTAGCCGCATACTTGTGTGGTGGCCTATGAAAGGGGTAATAAAATGGTTACGTAAAAATGGACCAAACATAGAAGGTTTACATTCGAGAGTAACCCAGCTGTCAGGTTTAACCTGATTAGATTTAAGTGCGTTGAGCAGATCAGAAGGAGAGCTAAAGATTGGCGCCCTTAATTTGTCTAAGGGCGTTTTAAAACGCCGATACAATGCTGGTATCCAATTCTTCAAATCAGGATACAGCTGTTGCGTTAAGAATTTCCCTGTATTTTCATCCATGGTAATGTCTCTATATGCCTAACGTGTAGTTCAATTGCCGACTGCTGGCGCTAATTTTGGGAACCAAAATTCGTGACACTAGGAGGTCAATTGGAACGTTTTGTTATAACTTAGTATTCTGATTCCAATTTTTTATGCAGTTTAAATATATCTTGAGCTATTTTACTTGCAGTTCTATTTTTAATTTTTCTCATAGTATGAGCAACAGCTCCCTCAACATTTTCTCCTGCAAAATTGGTTCCGGGACCGTATTTCGTCATACGCCTCTGTATCGATTGCCAATCGCTGACTAACTCTGTTGGGAAATGTCTGTCTAATAAGCTGGATGTGGCTTCATTTGCACTAAGTAATCTAGATCTTGCATCACCTTCTCCAATGCATAATTCTTCTACTGCATCGCTAATCCTACCTTTTACATATTCGTATTTCATATATAGGTACCTCATAACTTGATGAGTTATAACGCCGCCATAAACGACGCGAGCTTGCGAGCGTCCGGCGACCGTAGGGAGCGAATTTAATGGCCTTGTTATGCCTTTGCATGTACGACCCTTGTAAATTGATAGTTTAATGTTGCGCCGCCACCGCGATTGGCAATGTGGAACTCATGCAGAACACCATTGACGAGACAGCAAAGCACACCTATAGAATCTGGTTTCTTTGGAGCAAAACACATTAAGCCAATTTGGTCTTTTAAAGCTGGCGTTTGTTTTGCACCGTTTACAACATTTGCAAATTCTTTGAGTTGAGCGTTATTAGAATTTACAACGGGCATACCCTCGAAAACTTCAAGAGTTTGCACATCATTTGAATTTGCTCGAAGTATATCAAGTACTTTTGAGCCGATACGAAGATCTGGAATTTGGCCTTGAGTTAGCTCCTCAGGCAATAAAATTTCAAAAGGGGCTACAGGGGCTTCTGTGCCTCGCTTTATTTCTGGCTTAGATTTCTTTTTAAACAGCCCGAACATTGGCTTCTCCTGAGGCATAACGCCTGCATCAGAGGCCCAAACGGAGTGGAGCAAAATGTGATAAACTGAGCGCAGCGAAGCACATTTTGCGGAACGGAGTTTGGGTCCTGCTGCATGCATTTGTTATATGTTTGCACCACATACCTCTTGATAAAGTACAGGTGGCACATTGGCTTTGTTGTATTTATAAATTGTAACCTTATTTATGTTTGGTTTGAAACTTACGGGCCCCAATTTATAAAATCCATTAACCAACCTATCTATGAGTAGATCACATAAATTTGCCCAATCATGATTGTACTCATTTCTATCTAATTCACCCAAAAAGTAAGACATACCTTCAGCCAGCCAAAACAACGTCAACGCTGTACCAAGATCACAATATTTATTATTTGCTATAGCAGTTGGCAAACTAAGTCCACTATCCCAATTGTAGCTAATCGAATATTGCTGAAGGAAGCAAGGGTTCTCAGATAATTTAGCAATACCTATAGCCTTATCAAGATCATCCTCATATTGGATTTGATCGACCCGCATTTTCTCTAAATCGCTAATCATATTTATTTATATCACTACTCACGTTGACATATAACGCTTTGTTAAGGGGCGCAGCAACGCAATAAATGACTATCTGCACAACACCTTAAACACCGAAGTCACTGCAAACTAAAAATGCCACGCGTTGCAAGTCCCTCTTTAACAACTTGTTAGGCAGATTATATGGCTTCGATTTCTATTGCGTATACTCCGTTCTTCTCAATGCTTTCTTTGTATCCAGGAAAACTATGAATAAGCTCAATTCCTTGATCAACACTCCAAGGTACGGAAAGTGCTTTTTCTGTACCCTCCGTTTCAAATAAGACTTTTACATTGGGGTAATGAGTGACACGCATAACTCTTGTGTCCATTGATTCGCCTGATTCTTCGTTGATGAACCGTAGTGTGTGACTGGCTTTGACAGTGGAATAATCAAAAGGCCGTTCATCGCTATTAGCACGGATTTCAACTCTCTTTTTCCCAGATTTTATGGCGCCAAAAGGTTTGTCCATCAGACCAACTATATGAGTGTTGCCATCGGAGTATTCTATTGGTACGGGGTTACCGTTTATGTTGATGATGATTTCTTTTTCCATTTTTCAATCTGCCTAACGCTTGCAACAGCAGCTAACTAGAGCCTAGGCGATGAGTTAGTCTGATGCTTGCTCTTGTTAGGTTTCATTGCTTGCAACAATTTGACGGCCTTTTTTATATAACAAAATTACAATTGGTGAGAGTAAAAACAGTGTTACAAAGCTACCAAAATTGTTTGAGTATTCAACGAAGAATACGTTAAAGCCAAATACTAGGTCGAAAACCAATAACAACCACAAAAACAACGCTAAACCAGAAAAACGCCCTTTAATATCCATAGCGGCAAGTGTGTAGCCGACTTTGTAACATATGCACGAGGCAATGACTGATGCAGAGAAACCAGATATTAAAAAAGCTTCGTTTAGTCCAAATGTGCCACTGACCAAACCTAAACGATTAGCTAGGCCAACACTAACAGCAATGAAGCTTGCCAATGAAAAGATGAAGTTTGATATTCTCACTTGAAACCTAACGCCCTCCTAAGGGGCTGGCAACGCATACCACTAAACTCGAACACAACAACCGAAACCACCGCGGCTCATTGAGACTGGAAACTCCGCGCGTTGACAGTCCCTCTTGAGGCGTTTGTTATGTGAAAACCCAACTATCGAGCACCAATTTTTAAGACCTGTTTAAAAAAGTACAAAATGAAGCCTGAAGCTATTGGAAAAACAATTGAAAACGCAGTCAGGCCGATCTTATGCGACGTTTTTTTAACGGTAAAAGACACATAGAATGAATACAAAAGCATGTGAACCAAAGCCAGAATAACTAACGTTTTTAATAAGTTAATTATCATAACGTCTAATGATAATACCTTGATGAAAGCAGCAATAATAAAAACACCCCAGAAGCTTATCCCTGCATCACGGAAACCGCATGAACATCCCCGTCATTCAAGGCTTCCGAGAACCTTACTTAAGTAATTTTCATCCATCGCGCAACGCATTCTCTTACGCTGGATGCCACCTTTCGCACTCGTTTCTTGCTTCAATAAGTTAAAACAAGCTTGACGGATCCTCGATAATTCCTCGGCTCGATCATCTACTCTGATGCGGCATTTATCTTCTCTAAAACCCACGTCTAATTGCCAGTGCATTGACTCCACTAACCAATGACTTTTGCTCGCATTATGCAGTTCTTCTGCACTCAATTTTTTTGAGCTGATATAGTAGCGGACTGACACCTCTTTCTCTGAAGCGTGCTCGCTTTCTTGTCTAACGTTCACCATGATGCCCATGCACTTCAATTCCGGCCATTCGTACTCAAGGTCACCTAGCACACTCAAGTCTTCATTCACCAGTGCACATCGAGTCTCTAATCGACCATGACTTTTGTCCTGACTTGAGTAGCTATCACCATCAAACTTCATCAACATCGAAGGCTTGTAGTAGTCGTTAAATGCCTGCTCTAAACTACCCTGATTTCCTTTCACTGCCAGCAAGTAATCCGCGCTTTTATCCACGATTTTCTGGGCTATTTTTCGTTGACACCCCATCGCATCGATTGTGATTAAACAACCAGCAATATCTAACATTTCCAGTAGCTTAGGTATCTCCGTGATCTCGTTGGTTTTCTCGTTCACTTTGGATTGCGCCAAGCAAACTCCATTCGCTGTCGCAAACACGTTAACCATATGGATCGCTTGATTACCCTTGGCTTTATTGTAAGACCCTCTCACCGTCTTTCCATCAACAGCGACAACCTCTCCTTTCGTGAGTTCATGGCAGTCTTTCATCCAATCAATAAAGGCCGATTGAAACTCTTTCGGATTGAGTAAACCCACCACTCTTGCCACTGTATCTGCTGACGGAATACCCGCTGAAAAATCGCCATAATGATTGAGAAAATCTCGTCTCATTTCACCAAAATCAACGATGCCTTCCCATGTATCTTGTCCCGATAAAACACCACAAACTGTCAGCAAAATAATGTCTGACACGGAAACCGCATGAACATCCCCGTCATTCAAGGCTTCCGAGAACCTTACTTAAGTAATTTTCATCCATCGCGCAACGCATTCTCTTACGCTGGATGCCACCTTTCGCACTCGTTTCTTGCTTCAATAAGTTAAAACAAGCTTGACGGATCCTCGATAATTCCTCGGCTCGATCATCTACTCTGATGCGGCATTTATCTTCTCTAAAACCCACGTCTAATTGCCAGTGCATTGACTCCACTAACCAATGACTTTTGCTCGCATTATGCAGTTCTTCTGCACTCAATTTTTTTGAGCTGATATAGTAGCGGACTGACACCTCTTTCTCTGAAGCGTGCTCGCTTTCTTGTCTAACGTTCACCATGATGCCCATGCACTTCAATTCCGGCCATTCGTACTCAAGGTCACCTAGCACACTCAAGTCTTCATTCACCAGTGCACATCGAGTCTCTAATCGACCATGACTTTTGTCCTGACTTGAGTAGCTATCACCATCAAACTTCATCAACATCGAAGGCTTGTAGTAGTCGTTAAATGCCTGCTCTAAACTACCCTGATTTCCTTTCACTGCCAGCAAGTAATCCGCGCTTTTATCCACGATTTTCTGGGCTATTTTTCGTTGACACCCCATCGCATCGATTGTGATTAAACAACCAGCAATATCTAACATTTCCAGTAGCTTAGGTATCTCCGTGATCTCGTTGGTTTTCTCGTTCACTTTGGATTGCGCCAAGCAAACTCCATTCGCTGTCGCAAACACGTTAACCATATGGATCGCTTGATTACCCTTGGCTTTATTGTAAGACCCTCTCACCGTCTTTCCATCAACAGCGACAACCTCTCCTTTCGTGAGTTCATGGCAGTCTTTCATCCAATCAATAAAGGCCGATTGAAACTCTTTCGGATTGAGTAAACCCACCACTCTTGCCACTGTATCTGCTGACGGAATACCCGCTGAAAAATCGCCATAATGATTGAGAAAATCTCGTCTCATTTCACCAAAATCAACGATGCCTTCCCATGTATCTTGTCCCGATAAAACACCACAAACTGTCAGCAAAATAATGTCTGATAATTTGTGGGTGACTTTCCCCGTTTGTCGGTAATCGGTTAAGGCTGAAAAATGCATAAATGGGTTCGCTAAACTGGTCATGAAAAGGCTCCGTTTTTTAATACGAAACCATTAGAAAACAATGAAAATGATCTACAAATCGATCCTTTGTAAATGTAAAAACATGCGAGAAAAGTCAATAAAAATCCAGGTGATATAAAGAATTCTATCCTTAGTTCAGCCCTTTAAAATCAAGGATGTTCATGCGGTTTCCCTGATCCCTGCATACTTATCAATTCGATCCACTTTCGTTTCTCCCTATTTCACATAACGAATGATATGGACTCCCTCTTCCCAAGCCACCACGTGCCATACTTAACCATGACGCGTTGATCATTTGGAGGTTGCTATGTCCACCATTCAAACTATTGGCATTGACCTTGCCAAGAATGTTTTTAGTATTCATGGCGTTGATGCATATGGCAAGTGTGTTCTTAAAAAAACTGTCAAAAGAAACAAACTGTTAGAGGTGTTTGCTAACTTACCACCATGCTTAATTGGTATGGAGGCTTGCTCCGGTGCCCACTACTGGGCTAGAGAACTGATTAAACTTGGTCATGACCCGAGAATAATGGCCCCTAAGTTCGTCATTCCATACCGCCAAAATGAAAAGAATGATGCGAATGACGCTGAAGCCATTTGCGAAGCTGTTGGCAGACCAAAAACTCGTTTTGTCAGTATAAAAAGCCCTGAACAACAAGCGGTTCTTTGCCTTCACCGTATTCGCCAAGGCGTCATTAAAAGCCGTACTGCAACGATTAACCAACTTCGTGGATTGCTCTCTGAATTTGGTATTGTGATCTCTCAAGGACGGTTCACATTACAAAATTCCATCGACTGTATTTTGGAAGATGCGGAAAATGGTATCCCTGATTTAGCTCGTGAATTACTCTTTGATTTAGTTCAACGCATACGAAATGCGAACGACGAGGTTTTACGTTATGACCGTAAAATTTACGCCATCGTTAAACACATGGAAAGCGCACAAAAACTGATGACCATTCCTGGTGTTGGTGAACATAGTGCTACAGCAATTGTCGCAACTGTTGCCGATGGTAAACAGTTTAAATCCAGCCGCCAATTCGCAGCATGGATCGGTTTAGTTCCAAGACAATTCTCTACCGGTGGTCATGCTCAGCTCGGTCGAATCAGTAAACGAGGTGATAAGCATATTCGAACTTTGCTTGTCCATGGCGCACGAGCGGTTATTGCTCGATGCAAAGATAAAACCGACAGAAACAGTCTCTGGTTACAAAAATTGGTTGAACGACGTGGCTATACACGAGCTATTGTTGCTTTAGCCGCTAAGAACGCCCGAATTATTTGGGCATTACTGACTTCGGGAAAAGAATATCAAGCTGACTACGTAACCAGTTAGCTCACACCGAGTCAACACAATAGCTATTGATGACAATACGGTCAGACCGAGGTGCTAAAGCCTGTTGTGCTCAGAAGTAGAAAATACTGTCTAACGAATGAGGCAAGCATCAAGCGAAAATCATCAGGGTAATGGCAAGTAAGCCAGTCAAATACCGAATGTAGATCTGCTGTCCGATCCTCTGTTGTCTAAGAGAGCTATTGTTGACAAAAAGAGGGAGTCCATGTAGCTGAGCACAGTTGCAAAAATACATAGCGCTACATTTTGGGTACCAAAATTCGTGACATGTATTTTTGTCAATTGATGCGACTTGTTAGCTGTATTTTTTCACTGAACTATCTTAATTAATTATTTCCCTTAGAAAGATTATTTTTGGAATACGGTTACCTTTTTTATCAAAGCCCCAAACAACTGTTATATTTCCATTAGTTGATAGCTTATTTTTTAAGTCGCTAGGTTTAATTGTCGGATCAAGCTGCAATTTAACTCGCTTTTTATATAATGACGGTGCTACAACAGCCCAACCATGTTTAGTAGAATCAAGGTCAATAGCTCTTAATTCAAGCCTTACATCATGAAAATCTTCAACCAATTCCTCTTCTTGTTCAGAAACAGATTTATATTCCGGCATTGCTTTAATGGATGCACTTGTTATCTTTAGATTAGGATCATCATTAAATGAAATTGTTGCATTTGGATCTAATTTCGCTGGTTTTACGACATTTAGTGAATTTTTTGCTAATTTTTCTTTATCTTTAATTGCTGAAATAACAATAGATGTAAATTCATCTGCTGTCATATCAACCATACCTGCTCCAATTTGAATAATAGTATTGTTATTTGCTTCAATTGTTTCTTTAGCTTCTTTGTTGTCCGGTGCAGATGATTTACCTAAATAATAGGCTCCGCCAGCCAAAATCATAGCAATCAAAACTGCAGACAAAAAGTTGGGGTGATTTTCCATTATTTTTTCAATACCTAATTTTTGTCTAACATTATCAATACATTCATCAAACCTTTGCTGATTACCGAAAATAAGTTTGATGACTAAATCTTCCCAAATACTATCGGAACGTAACTCTTTAATAAATACTTCAACATTAATAATAGTCAAATCAGGGAAAAGAGCTTCGAGCACTTCTGGTGCTTGCTTAATTAAGCTTTCAAAGGCAATAAGTGAATGTGCTATTTCACCAATTGGAACATATTCTTTATTTGAGTAATAAACCTTTTGACTTACTTCTTGATACTGCATATTGCCTCTAAATTATAGACTCAACTAAGTCCTCAATACTTTGTTTTTAATATATTACTTGCCATAGTTCATTATACAGCTAACGCTTGCAACAGCAGCAAACTAAGAGCCTAAGCGATTAATTTGTCTGTTGGTTGCTCTTGTTAGCAAGTTAAATTCTTACTTAAATCTCCATAGCCCTGCATTCTTTAAAAATATTTTTTATTTTGTTAAAACGCTTATAACCTAACCAAAATGCAAAACAACTAATAGAAAAAGGTATTACAACAATTAAGCACATTAAATAATCAGGCCCACGAGAATCAAATAAGTTCACACTTAATAAAAAACCTGTTCCTAAAATAAAAAAACCTGTAATTAGATACCAGAAAAAAGCAATTACTTTAACTCCTGAAGAGTATTCAGGGAAAAATCTCACTCGTTTACTTAAATTATCATAGCCATAAGCAGAAAATACTCCGCTTTTTTTATCATATTCACCAATAACATCAATATGATCCCCGTTAGATACAACCCATGGTTCACCAACAGTTAAACGTACAATTTGTCGTTCAGTACCCATATTCAAATTAATCGTAACCATTGTTTTAGTAATTGCTTGAAATGATTCTACTGAACCACTAATTTTTATCATATTTCCTACTTAACTTATTGTATTATATAACTAATTATTGGTGCTCAATGTGAAGTCTTGCTAACGCAAAGAACAGTTGCAAAATATATGGCACTACATTTTGCGAAGCAAAATTCGTGACATATATTTTGTCAATTGAAACGACTTGTTATATTTTATTTAGCTAACGCCATTTGCGATTCAATAGAGGAAAGGCATTTTTTTGTGGCTTCTAACGTAGCAATATACTTATTATCACTAGAGTCTTTACTAAACTTATTGGATAACTTATTAAAAGCTCTATCTATATCTTTAAAATATATTTCAAATTCATCATTTCTAACTAATGGCATAGCATAGAAATATATTTTATAAATTCTTTTTGTTTTTTTACCTATTTCAAAATACATCCGATGGTTTTCAGGATGAGTAACATTTACTGTATCCTCCTTTACATCTAAATACTTGAACTCTATAATCGCTTTTGCATTTTTATCAGAACCAACTCGGTAAGCCTTGGGGACAAAGTATGGGGACAAATAAGTTTTGAACTTTTCAGATTTGTTATCGTTCTCTTTTTCATACAAGAACTTGCTTAATGGATACCAATAATTTTTCATATTATAACTCCTCAAGCAAAATTGGAACTAAACTACAAGTGTTCTCTATAACACGATCAATTTGAGTAACATCAATACCTTGTGCACTTTGACTGTCGACAACAACAACCCCCCAAGGTTCAGCATCTACCAATAACGAAAACGCAAGAAAAGATCTAGCAGGTATAGTACCAGTTTCAATATATCTATCCAATAACAATGGACTAATTTTCGTACAATCGCAATATTTGCATCTATTCTGAGACGACGATTGTTTCGTTATCTTTGGTAGCTTTTCAAAGTGAACCATATCCCCACCTTTAGCCCATGCGATCCCTACAACACCTTCAGCATTGCGTCCCGAATCTGGAGCCCAAAAGACTGAACGTCCTTTTTGATTGGTATAACCCGAACGAGCAACCGGAACAAGCCAACCACTCCAAGGTGTTTTCGTTAAAGACCAAGGAAAATACTTACAAGCCCAATATTTTTTACGAAAAGCGAGACCGAAATAAGTGGACTTATATTGAAATAGTGTAACCCTATGATTATCATCAAAATCTCCAGAGAGATCACAACATATCCATCCCCGAAGAACATCCAATTTTGCTTGTAAACATTTCAGTATTGCGACTGAAGATGAACATTTCAACAATACATATGTAACGACCAATAAAATTACAGCAACAATAAGAAGTGCTGGTGCATAAGCTTTAATTTGTAAAACTATATATTTTAAAAATGGATACTGATTAATTTGAGATGAACTTAGATCCAATTGGATTATTGAACCTACACCAAGAGATAATATAGACCCCAACCCATTTAAAATGCGTAAAAACTTTTCATTACGACGCCGAGATTTTATGTTTGCCACTTAATTACCTAAATCTTAATTTAAAAATGTTACCGCATTTAAAATATAACGCCCCAATCAATTGCGCATTGCGCTGTAACCAAAGCGTTTAAAAAACTTTAAACCGCAACTGCAAAGCTTGACTGCGTCAATTGCATTGGATTGTTATGTTTATTGGCCTTTTTAATTGAACCAATTCCCGTCTCGCAAACTTTGATAATCTCTTTTGGCAGTAATGTGAACCATATTTGAAATAGCTCCATTTGCTGGACCATGATCCAACTCCGTAAGGAAATTCTCGACCTCAGATTCTGGCGAATGAAGTATTATATCCAGGTACTTTCTTTGTTCATTTTCGGTAAGAGCAGTCTGTCTAAGCTGAAATGGATGATGCATCGCGGCCTGAAGCAATGTCGCTCGCAATTCATCAGTTGAAATGACCTCATAGTCACGCCTTTCCAAAGCAACTGTGACACCAAAATCCACAATTCCGCTAGCAATTGAAATATTCAATGAGTAGTTTCCACCTTTTTCCAGCGCAATCATGCGTAGGTTTTGAAATTTGATTTCGTTTTCCATTTTCCATTTTCCTGGCCTTACTCTTAATCACGTAGAAACATAACGCTCGGCACAGCGGACGTTTTGGAGCGACGCTGGAGCGTAAAAACAGGGCAAAAGCATGAAGGTGCCCATCCCTAAAGGGCTGCAAGTACCTTCTCTAAATACGCTTCGCTCATCCCAGCCATTCTCCTTTTGCGTTTCACTCCTCCTTTGAACGTCTTTTCATTCGAAAGTAGTGAAATACACATATGGCGGATCCTAGCAAAATTTTCTGATCCATCGTCTGCTCGTATCCGACTTTGGTCTTCGTTGAACCCCACATCCAACTTGTAATGCAGCTTATTTTCTACATGCCAATGACTACGGATAGACTCGGCAAATTGCTCTGCACTCAATGTCCTTGAGCTGATGTAATAACGAATAAATATCTCATCTGCATTCGGTTTTTCTCCAGGATTGCTGCGCATGTACATCGAGACTCCCAATGTCTTCATGCCTCGCCATTCAAAGCCTAAGTCTATAAAATCATCAAATAACTCACTGGTGATATATAGTCTCTGCTCTTGCCGTCCATGCTCGATTTTGTTCGTAGTAACGTAACTGTCTCCGGGCCATGTCAGGATTGCTGGCATCGGAAAGTGCTTTATAAATGCCTCTTCCAGTCGACCTTGATTCCCTTTGACCGCCAGAAGATAGTCCGCGCCGGACTCGATGATTTTATTGGCTATTTTTGTTTGGCAACCCATCGCATCTAACGTCACTAAACAACCGCTTATATCAAGTAGCTCCAATAACTCTGGGATGGCGGTGATCTCATTCGACTTCTCTTCTGTTTTTACTTGTCCTAACACAATCGAATTTTTCACCGAGAACGCACTGACCATATGAATGGCACTGTGGTCTTTTGAGAAAGAGCGCCTCAAGGTCTTACCATCAATGGCAATAATGTCACCGCCCGTTAGCTCATGACACGTTTTCATCCAAGAAATGAAGGCTTGTTGCAACTTCGATGGATTAATCTTACTCATCACCCGCCGAATGGTATCTCGACTCGGTATTCCTTGCTCAAACTCTCCTCTGGCTCTAAACCAAGACTCGTGAATTTGACCAAAATCTTCTATCTCATCCCAACCATCTGCTCCGCCAATCACGGCACAAACGGTTAGGAACAAAATATCTGTCAATTTATGGTCGACTTTCCAGTCTTGACGAAAATCTCTTACGATAGAAAGATGCTCAAACAACGATTTTTTATCCATGAGTTAAACTAAGTGATTGATAGTGAGGCTATCAGATCACAAAGTCATAATAAGGAACTTGTTGATCATCATGATCAATTAACTTATTGTGATTTAAGGTTTATTTGATGATGGTAAACCGAACGGCTCTTCCAAAAATAACCTTTTCTACAGGCCTTTAAAACCAAGGGGTTTCATGCGTTTGCCCTGAGCGTAAAAACGTTCCGGCTGCTGCCACTTGTTAGGCGCAGGTTGGACTTTGCTACTCATTAGTCTCGCTCCGGATCAAAGGTTTCAATAATCAATGAGGACACTCCACTGGGATCTTGTTCGTCGGGGCTCTCAAGCCCAATTGGTGGCATATTTTGATCACCCTCACCCGTTTTCATCGCAACATCAAAGGATTGCTCTAAAATCGGCATCCGGCTGCTGGACAGGAATCCGCTGACTATCGGAAAAGCGTGGCTGCCAGCATAGTTGAGAACCAACCCCTCGGAATCGTAGGATCCCCTCGGGGTATCTCCACGGCCAAGATTTGACCTTCGATAGGTTTTGCTACCAGTTACCTGTAGCAATTCCTTTATCGTCTTCGACCAATCGCTACGTGGTCTATGAAGTGAGAATGGCCTCCCATCTTGGAACAATAAAATGTTACCCAAGAGCTTCGCTAAGGATGTATCCGCTTCCAGATTTCGTGTGGTTTTACTCGTCGCCCAGGGACACTGATCCGGCCAGTCTATTTCTTCGGGATACTGCGGTAGGTTCAAGACGAGCACGTACCGTGAGCCAGAGGAATTCTTACCAAAGTTACGCAACCCTGGGCGTAGCCCTCCAGTGACGAATTCAAATGCTGGCCAAGTTGAATACAACTCCAACTGTGAGTCATTAGACTTGAGATGTGCGGTGCCGTCAGTCGACGTTTTTGCTTGCAAGAGAATTGCCCGAGAGAACGCTTTTTTGCGGCCAATGTGTTGATGAACGATGAGCAAGTCGGCAAGCTCGATACGGCGACGCGGCGAGCCGAATGCCACTTGAGGGTGTCCATGACAAAACACTCCAGATACTCGGATCGAAATTCCTTTCGGCTCAAGCAGACTCGCCCATCGTTCGGCCAGAAGAGGAACACCATCAGTGACTAATGTCGCAACAAAATCCTCTTCGCGGGTATGCTTCTTAGCGTGAGCACGCGCGTGTTGATGAGAATACCAAACGGCAGAGTTGGCACCTGAATATATGCCTTCAATCTCGCGAGTTGAGAACAACTTCTTCATCGATAAGTTAAATCCTTTTATCGCCTAACAGATATTATCAAGACAACGTCTGTATTTTCTTGTCTTTATAGAACTAAGATTTTGTCTCACACAAAACCACATTTTTCCGTAAAACAGCCGCTTAGCTTCTGGTCATACCTCAGAAAATGCCGCCCTTGTCTTTTTAATCTATCCACAGGCGGCTTTTTCAAAGCTGTATGGATATACAGTATATTGAAATTTGCCAAGCTACCGCCCTTTCTTGACAGAAACTCACACTGTTTTACATATACAGATTGCATATGAGTTATACCAAAGGAGTAAAGTCCTTACCACCCTAAAGTGTTATTTTGCTTCGATTTTTATGGGGTATTTGATGTGTGTATAGTTAATTCATCGATGGGATGTAGCAGATTTCGAGGGGGATTGATTTTTGGGGCTATTTACTTTGGAGTGATAAACAACGAGCCTGTGTAATAGGCTCGTTGTTTCGTATTGCGGGGCAAATCGGTTTATACCGGTTTAGGCAGTTCCAATCCGTTGTCTTCCATCTTACCCATGCGGTTATACATGGCGTGAGCTGCATCAATAAATGGCATGGCAAGTACCGCGCCACTGCCCTCGCCTAAGCGCAGTTCCATATCAATAAATGGGCTAAGTTGCAGCTGCTCTAAAACTAAACCAACGCCTTTTTCTGCGGAACGATGCGATGGAATCAAGTAGTCCCAAACACAGGGCGCAATTTGGCACGCCAATAGCGCTGCGGCGTAGGAGATAAACCCATCCAATACCACTGGAATCTGTTTGGCGGCAGCACCTAAAATAGCGCCTGTCATAGCGGCAACATCAAAGCCGCCTACTTTTGCCAAGATATCAACTGGGTCGGTAGGATTAGGAAAGTTAACTTCAATGGCCTGTTTGACAATCGCCAGTTTGTGTTCCAAGCGGTCGCTAGGCAAGTTTGCCCCTAGGCCAACCACATCTACAGGATCGCGGCGGGTAATCACACACACCAATGCGGCAGCTGGCGTGGTGTTGGCAACACCCAACTCACCAATACCAATCACTGTAAGCAGTTCGCGCTCAATGCACTCTTGGACATACAAAGCACTGTCGATAATGAGTTTTTCTGCAACCTCATAGGTCATGGCCGGGCCTTGGGCGATATTGCCACTGCCTCGTGCCACTTTCATATTGGTGACACCCGGCAACGCTTCGCTGTCGATGCCCACATCGATCATTTCCACGGCAACTCGGTTAGCATAGGCAAGCGCGGCAACGCCAGTTTCCCCTTTCACCGTGTTCATGGCTTGAATGGCAGTGACCTCACGCGGCGATACCGCGACATCTTCGTCATAAACGCCATGGTCGGCGCCCATCACAAAAATCTTTTTACGCCCAATTTGCCACTCTGTCGTGCGGTAAATCGCAGCCAATTGACAGGCCAGTTGCTCTAACTGCCCCAAACTTCCCACGGGTTTGAAGAGGCTTTCGACATGATGTTGAGCCTCAGTACGAACCTCATCATCAACGGGAAGGATACTTTCCGCTAACGCTACTAAAGACATCATTAGCGCTTACTCCTAACTAATTACTCTTACTTAACGCTGTTAGGCAATCATACTCGCTGCACACAGCAATACTATGATTTCAAACAACTCGTTACCGGCTCCTAGCGTATCTCCTGTCTGTCCACCTAAACTGTGATTGATGTAATAACGGTAAAGCAAACTAAAGAGATAAGACAAAATAAACACAGCAAACGCCATGCCACCGACAGCAAAAAACAGCAAAATAAAGCTGGTTAATAAGGTGATGAGATACGCTTGGCCGCTGATTTTGCCAATAAAAATATTCCCTAAGCCATTTTCGCGGGCGTACTCTTGCTCGTACATCAACACCGACATCAATGCGCGGCTGACCACCGGCGCAATGATCAAAGTCGCATAACCCGCATGTGGACTCATTTGCAGCAGCTTCGCTACCACCACCACTTTGAGTAGCAGACCAAAAATCAGCGCCAAAGTGCCGTGCGTACCAATGCGGCTATCTTTCATGATTTCGAGCATGCGTTCACGAGTGCGCGCCGAGAAAATACCGTCACAGGTATCCGCTAGCCCATCAAGGTGTAAGCCGCCGGTCAATATCGCCATCATCAGTACATAAATCACTGCGCTCACGCCGTTACCCAGTTGCAGATAATCGGCAGCAATGTGGGTTACAAACGCCGCTAAAGCACCGAGTATCAAGCCAACCCAAGGGAAATAGATGATCCCTTTATACGATTCTTTAAATTCAAATCCATCGGTCCAATGCTGCGGAACCGGAATTCGACTCATAAATTGTAGGGTTGCGAAAAACAGTTTCATGCTTAGTTATCCTTTGCCAACGTGAGTGGAAAATCATTCATAATGCGCTCAAGTTGTTCGACATCAAGCACTTTTTCAAGTTCATCGGCAAGCAGTTCAAACTGGCTATCTTTGTACGCCACATAATCAAACACGTCATCCGCTAGAGATTGTAGTCCTTTGCGTTGACGTAAACGGTTGAGTAAACGGCGTGTATACGCACCGCTATCAAATAGTCCGTGAATATAGGTGCCCGCCACCAAACCATCGGCACTGACCGCACCATCACTCACAGTGACAACGTCACCATTACGCGATTGAATCGTGGTTAAAGGCTGCATGCCTTCACCCAATTCGGTGTCGCCCATATGTATTTCATAGCCTTGCAGCGTGGTATCGTCGCAAAAAAGCCCCGACCCAGAGATCATTTGCGCCATCACTTGCGTGGTGTGCTTCTCTTTAGCAAAACGCGTCACGGTGTTGAGCAAACCTAAACCAGGCATTTCGTCAATGCCCGATTCCACCCCATCAATCAGCTGTTTACCCAGCATTTGATAGCCGCCGCAGATGCCAAGTACAGGCACTTGCTGAGCTGCTAACTCTTGAATCACCACACTAAAACCCGATTCATTAAGATAGGTTAAATCGCCAAGGGTATTTTTACTGCCGGGAATGATCAGCAAGTCAGGCTTGCCGATTTGCGCAGGTTTATTCACGTAACGCAGCTGCACGTCAGGTTGTGCCGCTAGTGCATTAAAATCGGTGAAGTTAGAAATGCGCGGCAGGCTCACCACCACGATATCGAGTTTTTCACGGTCGCTATGAATGCCGAGTTGCTGGCGCAGTTTTTCCGGTTGCAGCGCCACACCGTCTTCTTCTTCCAAATCGACATTAAGATACGGCACCACACCAATCACTGGCACACCGGTCAGTTCTCCAATTTGGCGTAAGCCCGATTCGAGTAATGCGACATCGCCACGAAATTTGTTGATGATCACGCCTTTAACACGCGCTTGCTCTTGGGGTGCCAACAGTTTGATGGTGCCGTAGATAGAGGCAAACACGCCGCCGCGATCAATATCCGCCACCAAAATCACCGGGGCGTTAATCAGTTCGGCCATGCCCATATTGACAATATCGCGATCACGCAGGTTAATTTCTGCCGGGCTTCCCGCGCCTTCGAGTACCACTGTGTCGTATTCATGAGCCAATTCGGTAAAGGCTTGCCACACTTTTTGTTGCAGTTGCGGTTTGTACTCGTGATAGGTTACGGCTTCCATATTGTCGAGCACTTTGCCCATCACAATCACTTGCGAGCGGCGCTCGCCGGTCGGCTTGAGTAATACCGGATTCATGCGCACATCGGCATCAATGCCTGCCGCTTCTGCTTGAAAAATCTGCGCGCGTCCCATCTCTTCACCGGTTTTGGTGATGCCCGAGTTGAGCGCCATATTTTGCGCTTTAAATGGAGTGACAGCGTCACCTCTACGTTTAAAAATGCGGCATAAACCGGCTACAAGAATGCTTTTCCCAACGTCAGAGGCTGTACCCTGAATCATGATGGCACGACTCATGCCTTCTCCTTTGTATTGTGCTATCGCTAACGAGTGGCCGATAGTAACAGAAAAGGCGCTATGTTCGATAACGCCTTGCTTTTCTGAAGCTAAATTAGCCGGAAATCTTGGCGCTCCACGCACGATTGACCACTATGGTCGAAAAATACGGCAGCTTTTCATCATCTGGCACCGCCATTAAATCCCGGTAAGTCACTTCGGTTTCCATAGAGGCATTGGCCATCATCACCGCATGCTCAACTAAATCGAGCTCTCGCAGCAGCTCGCGAATTTGTTGAAAGCGTCCATAGACTTTCATCAGCACCACGCACTCGTGATTTTGCAATGCGGCCGTTAATACTTCTGGCTCTGCGGTGCATGACATCACTGCCATGGATTGCTGCTCCATCGCCAGCGGGAACTGAGCTGCAGAAGCGATGCAAGAATAAGAGGAGATGCCCGGAATCACTTCCAGTGCTAAGCCTTTATTGTGTAAACGCTCAAGCAAGAACACCCAAGTGGCAAACAACATGCTGTCGCCTAGAGTAATAAAGCCCACTTGTTTGCCTGCGCGCACATCGTTTTCGATATCCAGCGCCACTTCATCCCACACGCCTTGCTTTTCATCCGCATTGGCGGTCATTGGGAAATGACGCTCTTGAATCTCCACTTGCTCGCCAAGATACTCACGAACAATCGATAGCGCCAAGCTGTCACCGCCTTTGCGCCCGGCTGGTGCATACAACACATCCAATTTCTCTAGTAAACGCGCCGCGCGAACCGTGATTAAATCGCTCGCGCCAGGTCCCGTGCCAATGGCGTAAAGTTTTCCTTCACTCATGCGACGTTCTCCAATTTAGTGATCGCTTGTGCCAAATGGTTGACGAACATCTCGCGAATTAATGGGTTTTCCCCCAACCCTTGCACGATCGGTTCCGCTTCAATGCCCGCTTGCGTCACGACCGTTTTCCATGAGTCCTCTTCGTCCGAAGCCATGTCGTTAATTGCATGATCGCCCGCCACCAGCATCAGTGGCATCAGGTACACTTTACGCACCTGTTCTTTGTGTAAACGTTCAATCACGGTGTCGATTTCTGGGTAGCTTTCCACCGCGCCAACCACCATCGGCAATTTCTTGTCCATCAGCATGTGATCTAAACAGGCATAAGCGGCAAACGCGTGGTGCGTCGCGCCGTGTCCCATCAATACTAAACGTTCATCGGCTTCCAATCTCGGACATTGATACTCAATCGCTTTAATTAAGTCTTGATAATCATCGTAACTGCTAAGTAGCGGTAACCCAATGTTTAAACGAGCAAATTTGCCTTGGAAACTTTGGATCTCACGGGCGATTTTTTCATACTCGTCACCATTGATGATGTGCAGAGATTGTACCAACACATCCTGATACCCAGCGTCGAGTAAGGCTTGTAGCGCCTGTTGTGGGTTATTGATCTGCACGTTATCGCGACGCGCTAACTTCTTGATGATCATTGACGACGTAAACGCGCGAAACGCATCGCGATCAGGGTGAGCATCGGCTAAAGTCTGCTCGCAAGCGACAATGTTTTTTTCCATTGTCTCGGGATAACTGGTCCCAAAGCTGATCACTAACAAGGCTTTTTTCATAGTTTGTTCCACTCTCTTTTTCACACCCAGTTGGTGTGAAAGGGCTAGTAGTATCAGCAGGCAGCGCCTACTGAATAAATTCATTTTTACAGCGAGTGATAGCTCGCCAACAGAGCCTTACAGGCATCAATATCGTGCAATAACGCGCTGTACTCACCATTTAACACCGGCTGAGGTCGTTCAATCACAATGCAAGCAATGCCAAGCTCTAAACACGGGCGCATTTTTTCCAAAAAACCGCCCGCTTGACCGGACTCTTTGGTCACCATCACATCCGGTGCAACTGTTTGATACACCGCATGGTTTAAGGCTTCGCTAAACGGACCTTTCATCGCGATGATGTTATCCACGCCAAGGCCTAACGCTTCACACTGCTCAAGCACTTCCGCCGTTGGCAGAACTCGTGCAATCAACATCTGCTCAGGTAGCTGCGCACAAAAGGTCGCGAGATCTTTACTGCCTGTGGTGAGCAGCACTTTGTGCCAACCTTGCTTTTGCACCATTTCACACGCTTCAGCTACCGAATGAACGCGAGTGATAAGCTCATGTTCAATCGACTGACTTAGGCGTTCAAAACGCATCAAAGGCAAACCGAGCTCAGTTGCCGCGGTCATGATGTTTTGGCGCAGCTCTTGCGCATACGGATGAGCGGCATCAATCACATGGGTAATCTGATGTTCCATCATCCACTGCTGCATTTGCAGTGCGTCCATGCGCCCGACAATCAACTCACCTTGAATGCTGGGCTTGCCATCGGTGCCTTGCGCCATTTGGCGACCCGCATCGGTCGCCACAGAAAAGGTGTAAGGTAAGCCGAGCTGCTCAATCGCGCCGCACAGCGCGATCGAATCGGACGTGCCACCAAACACGAGGAGTTGTGGTGAACTCACTGCGCGCTACCTGCCAATTCAGAATCTGCATGCTCTACATCTGTCAGCTCAGCGTCACGCTTGCCTTCTACAGAGTAACCGCGCGGTGTCACCATCAAACCGTTTTCGATGTAAGTCGATTTGTTACCGACAATCACCAAGGTGCGCATATCCACCAATTCAAAATCCATCTCTTCGAACGTGGTGATCCATTTTTCTTCTTTACGACGACCCGCTTCTTTGACAATTCCCACGGGCGTTTTGCCATCCACAAACGGCGACATCAGTTCAAACGCGCGTTTTAAGTGACCTTCACGACCGCGACTGCGTGGGTTGTAGAAACAGACCACAAAGTCCGCTTCGGCTGCAGATTTCACGCGCTGCTCAATCACTTCCCAAGGGGTTAATAGGTCACTCAAGCTAATGTGACAAAAATCATGCATCAAAGGTGCGCCAAGCACAGAAGCGGCAGCGATACTCGCGGTCATACCCGGAATCACTTTCACTTCCACGTCCCATTTTTGGCGTGTCACCATTTCTAAAATCAAGCCCGCCATGCCATATACGCCCGCATCGCCACTACTGATGATCGCGACGGTTTTTCCTTCTTGAGCCAACTCTAGTGCGGTCGTGCAACGTTCAATCTCAGCGCACATACCCGTTTTGATCACGGTTTTGTCGCCCGTCAGCTCTTTCATCAAATGGGTGTAGGTTTTGTAACCCACAATAATATCCGATTCTTCAATGGCGCGGCGCGCTTCAAAGGTCATCATATCGAGGCCGCCAGGGCCAATACCTACCACATATAACATGCTTTTTTAACTCCAAAAGTGAAGGTCATGCCTTGTTGTTTCACGGTATCTCCGACCAAACACCCTTGGCTAATGATCCAGGCTGAGGGCTGAGAAACGGCGCCAACACCGACCGTTTTTCTAACAAACTCCGATTCTGGGCCGCTCCAGCCCGAATCGTTTAATTGTGCCGCGCTGAAAAAACTCAGCGAAGCGTGATACTGTTGAGCCAACTGCAAAATCGCAGGCTCGTCTTGTTTGACATCAATGCTGGCAAACTGGGTTAACGCCAAAGGATGCCAATTGCGCTCGTGCAATAATTGCGCAAAGCTCTGCGCCATCAAACTCGGCTCAAGGTCGCGGCGACAGCCCATGCCGACCACAAGTTGCTGCGGCACGATCTGATAAGCATTTGAAAGTGCTGACCACTCACCTAACTCTTGCTGCATCGAGACCAGCAGCACATGGTCGCAATCAACGGCTTCGCTTGGCTGCTTAAGCCGTGTTAGACCACGTAAATCGAGCCGATTGAGATCCAAATCGAGCCAAGCGATCGTGCGTGGATCAAAATAGATCCCCACTTTTTCACCGCTGACCAAGGCTTGATTGAGCACTTTGACTGCGTCACGAAAATCCACCATGGTGGCACCAAGTTGCTTAACCAACACATCAATCGCACAAATCTGGTTTACATCTGTTGCGGTGGTAATCACCGGGGTTGCGCCCACACGCGCTGCCAATTGACACGCTAGTTCGTTCGCGCCGCCAATGTGCCCAGAAAGCAAGCTAATCACATGCTGCCCTTTTTCATCCATCACCAGTACGGCGGGATCGTGCAACTTGTCTTGCACTAGTGGCGCTAAGGTGCGCACCACAATCCCGCACGCGCCAATCACGATGATCGCTTCATCACGAGCAAAGGCTTCCGCTAAGGTGGCAGCAAAACTGCCACTGAATGCGGTAAAACCCGGTTTGAGGTATTTCTCTGCGCAGTAACACTTCACTGGCCATAACGCCTGAATGCGCTCGGCCAATGCCTGCCCACCCGGGGTTAACGAGAGTAACGATACCCTTGCGGGATCAGCGATACTCATGGCTAAACTCCGCATCGTAGAGTTTCGAGTAGTGATACTCTTCCCCTAAGAAGCGCCCGACCAAAATCAGTGCGGTTTTATTAATTCCCGCGGCATTCACTTGCTCAGCGATATTGGTTAAATCGCCACGAATGATTTGGCAGTCATCCCATGTCGCTTTGTACACCACCGCCGCTGGCGTCTCTTGTGGGTAACCGCCTTTGAGAAGCTGTTTCACCACACTTTCAATGCCTTGTACTGAAAGGAAAATCGCCATAGAGGTTTGATGCGCAGCAAAGCGTTCAATCGATTCCAACTCAGGGGTTGGCGTACGACCTGCCATGCGGGTAATCACCAAGCTTTGTGACACCTCTGGCACCGTGTATTCCACGCCCAGTTCCGACGCTGCACCCAAGAAAGAAGAGACCCCCGCCACAGAGCGAAAACCAATGCCGTGTTTTGCCAGCTCTTCCCCTTGTTCACGAATCGAACCGTACAGCGACAAATCGCCCGTTTGCAGACGAACCACCAGCTTGCCAGCTTTGATGCCGTTCACCATCAATTCGGTAATTTGATCAAGGTGCAAATAGGCACTGTCATGACATTCCGCTTCGGGCTTGCAGTAATCGAGCAGCTCTTTATTGATCAGCGATCCCGCGTAAATCACTACGTCAGCTTGGCTTAAAATTTTGTAGCCTTTGAGGGTGATCAGTTCTGGGTCACCGGGACCTGCACCCACGAAATAGACCATTGAGGGATCAAATGTCGCCATGAGCTTTCCCCTTCTTGCAAGAGACCACATAAGTGGGGTTATTTGGTTTGAAGTAGTAACCTTTCCCCAGCGTCGCGTAGTTGGATACCAAGATTTGACAGCAATCGAGGTCATCCACCTCGCACTGTTTCAAGTGATTCAGCGCTTCACTGAGGTTATCTTGCAGGATAAAGCTCAACACCAAACGGCCTTTCTCGACTAAGTGCTGCAAACTCCAATCGATGATGTCGGTAAGATTACCGCCGCTGCCACCGATAAACATCGCATCCACATGACCGGTAAAATCGCAAGGCGCGGTCTGAGCAAGAATGCGGATCTGTTCGCAGCCAAAGCGTTGGCAGTTATCTTTAATCAGATCAACCGCTTGTGGCTTTTGCTCGATAGCAAGAATGTTTAAGTTAGGGTGACGAATCGCCGCTTCAATCGCGACACTGCCCGTCCCAGCGCCAACATCCACAAAGCGGCTAGCACTATTGAGTTCGAGACGTTCTAACACTACAGAACGCACTTCGCGTTTGGTCATTGGGACGGTTTCGCCCCGTAAAAATTCACTGTCTTTCATTGACTATTATCACCACATTCATGTCATATTCTGGCTGCACTTGCTCGGGAGTAAGTACAGAAATCCGTTGGCTTGGGTAACCGAGGTTTTCACCGATGATCAAGGTCCGTTTGAAGCCGCGCGCCAGGATTTCCTGTGCGATTTGATAAGGACCAATCACCTTATCGGTCACTAATGCCGTTTTATCGTGCATTAAAATAAAATCGAAATTGGGCTGCTTGCCGTGGCTACTGGTGATGTACACATCGTTCATATCCAGCCCGACCGCACTAAACAGCGCTTGAATCGAGCTGATGCCAGGCACAATTTGGCGCTCATGTTCAGCAAAGGCTTCGGCAATGCGTTTACCTATGCCAAACAGCATGGGGTCTCCCGAGGCGAGCACCACAATCTTGCGCGATTGATTAACGCGCAGCCATTCGATGGTGGCATCGATGTCGACGCCCATCAGATGTTTTTCTGCTGGGTGACCATCAAATTCACTAAGGAGACGTCGCCAGCCAACCAGCACATCCGCTTCATCAATCAAAGCTTGCGCTGCATGCGTGATCAGCGCTTTATCGCCGGGTCCGGTGCCTATTACGCTGATCATGCTAAGTCTCCTTTGGGAACCGACTTATCGGCTACCTCGCCAACCATCTCGCTCACTGGGCGGTTTGCACCGAGCACAATGTTGTCGTAAGAAAACAGCACCACATCGCAAGTCATCTTATGCGTGGCATAACGCAGCATATGCTCGACTTTTTCGACAATCGCTTTGGCGATTTCGTCATACACGTCATCAAAACCTTGCTCGTGAATCAGCTCCATTGCGGCTTCGGTGGTCGGGCAAGCAAACACCGCTTTGAGCAGATCGTTCGGCGCGCCAAGTAAAGCCAAATGCGTGACCAAGGTTTCCATGCGCGCATCCGCTACATGGGAGTGCGTATGAAACACCCCCGCCGCCACTTTGACCAATTTGCCCAAGTGCCCGACCATGATCACCCGTTTAAATTGCAGGCGATTGGCTTCTTGCAGCATGTAGCCGACAAAGTTGCTCATGTTCACAACCAAATCGCCGCTTAAATGCAGCTCATCGGTGACAAAGCGTTCGCCATGATTGCCCGGCACGAAAATGATTTCTTCCATGCCAAAGGCGCGTTTTTGCTCCAGCTCAATCGCAAGAGATCGTTTCCAGCTCTCTTCCGACATCGGCGTCACAATGCCCGTGGTGCCTATAATGGAAATGCCGCCTTCAATGCCCAACCGAGCGTTGTAGGTGCGCGTGGCACGCTCTTCTCCTTCTGGAGCAAAGATAACCACTTTTGCCCCTTGATTAGGGCCAATCACGCCGCGCACTTCTTGCTCGATGGTATGACGTGGCGTTTTATTGATTGCCGCCCAACCAATCGGTAGACCGACGCCTTTTTGCGTCACTACACCCACGCCTTCACCGCCGGTGATTTCAATGTCGGTGCTCTCTTCTAACAAGGACACACGCGCAAAAATCAACATGTCGTGAGTGGCATCCACATCATCGCCACCATCTTTGCGTATCGCCGCGGCCGCTTCATTGCCTTGAATGGAAGGCTCTTCCACATTCAAATTGAGCGTCACACCTGATGGCGTCACAATCGATACCTGATAGATCAGCTGTTGGCGCGCAATCATCAAGGCGGCTACTTTCGCCGCAGCCGTGGCGCACGATCCGGTGGTGTAACCTTTGCGATAAGCTTTACCGCGATGCCACACTAACTCCTCGCCGCCGGGGCTGGCACTGGCGCTAATCGGTGAGGCTTGCTGAGTCTCTTCGCTCATGCGTTTGCCTTATTGTGATTGGCTTGGGCTTTTGCATCGTCGGCTGCCATATCGCGAATGTGGTACAGCACTGCATTAATAATGGCTGCCGCCACATTGCTACCGCCTTTACGACCAAGCGCTGCAATGTGTGGGAAACGGCTTTCGTGCAGGGCTTGTTTTGATTCTGCTGCACCGACAAAGCCTACCGGCACACCAATGGCGATGGGCAAATCAGCTGCATCAAAACGCCCTTCATGACTGAGCAATTGGAACAACGCCGTTGGCGCATTACCAAACACGAACACATGGTTACCCTCTTCTTGCACCACTTTATCGACCGCAGCCATAGAGCGAGTAATCCCGTTGGCTTTGGCAATTTCGGCCACTTCTGGATCAGCGATATAACAGCGCGTTTCGCAGCCGTATTCGGCTAATAAGCGTTTGTTAATGCCTGATAACGCCATGGTGGTATCGGTGACTAAGGTGCAACCCGAGCGAATCGCTTGTTGCAATTTATCCAACACATCCGGTGAGAATTTTAAGATCTCCAACCAATCAAAATCCGCTGTGGTATGAATGGCGCGGGTGATGATCTTTTTCTCTAACTCATTGTGAAAACGGTACTCGGGAAACTCTTCCGCGATGATGCCGTCAATGATTTCAAAGCTTGTGCTTTCAATGAGTTGCGGCTGTTGAATAAAGGTCATAGTGATTCCCTAATGCATAATCCAAGAACAAAGTGTGAAAATAATCAGTGCGGCGCACGAAGCAACAAACAACATTTGGTTCGCATTGACGATGTCTTGCGGCTCAATATCGCGCTTAAGATCGCCAATCCATGGTTTTTCCACCATCTGACCAAAATAGCGATTTGGCCCACCCAATTGCACACCCAGCGCGCCTGCCACAGTCGCCTCTGACCAAGCAGAATTGGGGCTTTTATGCTGATAGCGATCGCGCCAGCCAATGTGCAGCGCACTACGCCAATCCAGTTTGAGCACCCACGCGGCGATGGTTAACAGCAACCAACCTAAACGTGCTGGGATAAGATTGAATAAATCATCCATCTTAGCCGAAACAAAGCCTAACTCGCGGTAACGGTCATTTTTGTAACCCACCATCGAATCGAGGGTATTGATCGCCTTGTAGGCCATCGCCAACGGCACGCCTCCAATGAACAGATAAAAGAGCGGTGCAATCACGCCATCGACACTGTTTTCCGCCACGGTTTCGACCGTGGCGCGAGTAATTTGCGGCGCTTCGAGTTGTGAAGTATCACGACCAACAATGTAGGAGAGCATGATGCGACTTTGGCCTAAATCCCCTTGTTCGAGGGGCTTCATCACATCCAAAGCGCAATCTTTGAGGCATTTACCCGCCAGTACCGTCAGTGCCAGCCAAAGCTCGACCGCCGATCCCAATAACCAGTGCCAATGGAACAGACTAAACAGCAAACCTTGCGTGACCGCGTAACTTCCACCAACGATCACCACCCATAAAATGCCACCTGCGATGTAGAGCCACTGCGGCTTTTCACCTAAGCTGCGCAGCCATTTCTCCATCCGGCTGATGGACGTTCCTATCCAACGAATCGGATGCGGCCAACTCGGCGGATCGCCAATCAGCCAATCGAGAAGAAACGCAAACCAGATGATGACGAGACTCATTTTGTTGCCTCTTGGGTTGAGTTAATACGCAACTGTTGCTGCTCTTTCGCCAGCGTAAACCAATGCTGAATCAGCTCGGGCTGCTGAGCAAAATGCAGGTGCAGATAGGTCGCTAAGGTATTACCGACTTGATAACCACCACCCCAACGCGAAATGATGTCACCATCGCGTTCTTTGGTCATATCGAACACGGGCTCAAGCTCGGTCGTAAACTCGGAATAGTGAAATTCGTGACCGCGTAACACAGTCTGTTGCGGACAAATCACTGTATTAACATTGGCTGTAGCAAAGCAATAACCAAAACGTTTCAATGACTTAGTCATCACACTACTGCCAGACAAAATCCCCACCATAGGGTGTGTGTCCCCGTTAGTATCGCTAAGGCTGTCGCCGAGATACATCAAGCCGCCACACTCGGCATAAATTGGGGTACCTTGTTGATGGAGGGTGCGCAGTGATGCAAGCATGCTGCTATTTTGCGCCAATTGTGCGCCATACGATTCAGGATAACCGCCGCCGATGTACACCAAATCACACTCGGGTACGGCGACATCTTCTAGAGGGCTAAAACGCACAATGGTCGCGCCCTGCTGCTCAAGTAAATCGAGGTTATCTTGATAATAAAAGTTAAACGCGTTGTCGTGCGCTAGCGCGACGGTTAAACCCAAGCCCGCTTGTGCAACCGGCGCTTCAGGTTCGGAAAAATCAAACTCACTAAAGCCTGCTTCTTGGTCGGCAATATCACTGATGGCGAGTAAGGCATCCAAATCGATGTGCTCTTCAATTGCCTTAGCAAGAGTTTGCCAATGTGGGTCAAAGCGTGACGATTCTTGCGCCGTCAACAAACCTAAATGGCGCTCAGGCAATTCGATTTCTGGCAACTTAGGTAGGCGACCTAATACGGGAATTTGGCAGTATTTTTCCACTGCCGCGCGAATCAAATCCAAATGGCTATCGGAATTGACGTTATTGAAAATTACCCCAGCGATATTGAGTTCAGGGTCGAAGTGTTGAAAACCCATCACGGTCGCTGCTGCCGAAGTAGACACCGCTCGTCCATCCACCACCAAAATCACCGGTAGATTCAAATCACGGGCAAGGCCTGCTGTGCTGCAATAATGCGGGTCGACGCCATAGCCATCGTAAAGGCCCATCACCCCTTCAATCACGGCG
The DNA here is from genome assembly GCF_024347055.1 of Vibrio porteresiae DSM 19223. Lineage (NCBI taxonomy): Bacteria > Pseudomonadati > Pseudomonadota > Gammaproteobacteria > Vibrionales > Vibrionaceae > Vibrio > Vibrio porteresiae. The sequence goes on along the minus strand of NZ_AP024896.1, from coordinate 856,087 downwards.
ATATCGGCTTGGGAAGTATGAGAATAGAAAAGAGAACGCATGGTTTCTGCGGGCAGCATAAAGGCATCCAAATTACGCGATGCCACGCCACTGACACGAGTGTGCCAAGCGGTATCGATATAGTCCGGTCCGACTTTATAAGGTTGTACCGCTAAACCGCGATTGGTTAGCGCCTTTAATAGACCCAAAGTCATGGTTGTTTTTCCACAACCACTGTTTGTTCCGGCAATCACAAATGCTTTCATATTCCACCACAAGGTATGAGTAAGTCCTTGGCGGAGAGATCTGAAAAACAAGTGTTACAGCAACTCCCATACGGCAGCTCTGCTCGACTGTTTCCACTCTCTTCCCACCGAAGGAGTTTGGAGTTCATAGTGACTCGTCTTCTGGCTTAGCGTCATTCGCTTTGGCTCCTTCCCGTTTTCTACAAACAGTGGTTTTAGCCAAATTGTCAGCATTACAGCAGCGGGGGCTGCGGAGGATTCTCACCTCACTTCCGGTGCATCGCTCAAACGATGCGCATCTCTATGAAAAACGGATAAATAAACGTGCTACTATACCTCAAGCTTATCCCAAGCGACATGCGCTTTGCGCTGCATTGTTTACCTTCGTGACCCTTTCCATATAACCCTTGCTATGTAACCAAGCTAGGTATCCAAGTTATAGAACCAAGCACCTTTAATGTAACCAAGCACCAGCGCGCTAAAAGCGAATAACAGCACAAATTTTTAGCCAGATGTTGCACAACTGCATAATTACGCCAATCTCGCTAATATCGATGATCTATTGATGAACTTAAATCACCTTAATGGTCATCACTTTCTGTGCTGTTACACAAATTTGAAGTGCTACCATATTAATATTTGACCTAGTCAATCAATGATGTAGATCAACAGAATTTGGTTTTCTTGCCATCTTAGCCAAATTGCACAAAATAAATTCTTTCCGGAAAATCAAACGCTTTAAATATTTCACCACATTGGTGATTTCTTCGGCTAAATTGAATTTTATTCATCTACAAATTGAAATAATTTCATTTATTCGCGGCACTATTTTATTACTCTGTTTATTTCTCTATTTATTTTTTCGTAAATCGTTATTAACTGACACATTATTGTCGTGGCTCAAAAAAAGAGGCGATCAGCGGTGTTACTGTCAAACGCAGATACCAAATAACATCAATAAGATAGTGCTCGATAAACCATCGCAAGGCAGCATGATGGCTATCAAGGCTGAATAAAGAGAAATGTAACTATGCCAGGAAAAGTATGGCTCGTCGGAGCAGGCCCAGGAGATCCCACCCTTATCACAGTGAAAGGATTGCACTGCATCCGCCAAGCTGATGTCTTGGTCTACGACCGACTTGTGTGTAAAGAGTTGCTCAGTGAAGCAAGTGCGCAATGTGAAATGATCAATGTGGGCAAAACCCCTAACTTTCATCCTATACCACAAGAAGAAATCAATAATATCTTGATAAAACATGCACTTCAGGGGCAGAATGTTGTTCGGCTAAAAGGTGGCGACCCCTACGTGTTTGGTCGCGGTGGTGAAGAAGCAGAAGCGCTGATCCCACACCAAATCCCGTTTGAAGTGGTGCCGGGTATCACCTCTGCGATTGGTGGCTTGGCCTATGCGGGCATTCCTGTCACCCATCGTGATTGCGCCTCTTCTTTTCATGTGATTACCGGACATCGTAAAGAAGGCAAAGATCAGGTTGATTGGTCACAATACGCCAAACTCGATGGCACCTTAGTAGTGTTGATGGGCATGAGCCAACTGGACCACATCTGTCAGTCGCTGATGTTATGTGGCAAAGAGGCCTCAACGCCGGTTGCCGTTGTTCGCTATGCATCACGTAAAGAACAACAAGTGGTGTGCGGTAACCTAGACAGTATCGCCACCTTGGTGCAAGACGCTGGATTACGCTCTCCTGCCCTGATTGTTATCGGTAAGGTAGCGGAAAAACACACAATTTTGGAATTTACTGCCACGCATCAAGAGATACAATCTCTAGCACTCACTAACTAAGTGGCCAGTAATAATAATTATAACAACACAACATCAATATAATTTGGGAAGCGCGTATGGCCAAAAGTGGGCAACACGGTGGAAATGTCATTCAAATGGCACAAAAGTACGGTTTAGAGCCGGAACAGGTCATTGATTTTAGCGCCAATATTAACCCCTTAGGTATGCCGCACAGTGTTAAACAAGCCATCATCGACCAACTCGATTGTCTTGAGCATTACCCAGATATTGATTACCTCAAGTTGCACCAAGCCATCGCTGCCCATCACCGCTTACCGGTGGAACAGGTCATTGCTGGCAATGGTGCAACTGAACTGATTTTCCTGTGGACCAATCATCTAAAGCCTAAAAAAGCCTTGTTAGTTGAACCGAGTTTTGCCGAATACCGCCGCGCGTTAGTTCGCGCTGGCTGTGAAATCGTGCAATTCGATCTACAAGAGACCGATGATTTTGCCCTCACTGAGCAACTGTTATCGGCACTGGATGAGAGCTTTGATGCGCTCTTTCTGTGTACGCCCAATAACCCGACGGGGTTAATGCCAAACCACGATCTTTTGCTTAGTATCGTTGCGCGTTGCCACCAACTGAATATCGCACTGTTTATCGATGAGTCGTTCATCGACTTTATGCGTGATACGCCAAGTTTGGTGGCTCAGTTAGCCCATTACTCTCATGTCGCCATTTTGCGCTCACTGACCAAGTTTTATGCGTTGCCTGGTTTGCGCTTAGGCTATCTTTTGTCGTCCAATCAAATCCTGCTGGATGAAATGCGCGATCAGCGTGAGCCTTGGACAATCAATGCATTAGCTGCATTAGCAGGTGAAGTTCTGTTTGCTGATACCCAATATGTTGAACAGACTCTACACTGGTTAGAGCAGGAGCAGACATTGGTATGGCAGGAACTCAATGAGCTACCCGGCATTAGGGCCTTTAAACCCAGTGCTAATTATCTGTTTTTTAAACATCTTGAGCCTAATAGTCAGCTGCAAGCTCAAATGATGAAGCACGGCATACTGATTCGCAGTTGCGCCAATTACCCAACGTTAAATCAACAGTTTTATCGTATTGCAATCAAATCCCGTGCGGCCAATATCCAGCTGATTTCGGCATTAAAAGAGGTTTTACATCATGGCTAAAGCAAGTTGCCCCGCTTCCTGTGGTGAGTTAATTCAAGGCTGGATCGGCGGAAATGAAAAATTGGTCTCCTGTCCTATCGATTGGTTTGCAACCGTTGAGGTAAGCCGAAACCCTGACCTTCCCACCAATATTGGGTTTATGGCGCGCAAAGCGTTTGCCCTCACCTTAACCTTTTTGGGTCAGTCTGAAGAAGCAGCGCAAGATCTCTCAGTTCATGTGGAAAGTACCATTCCGAAAGCCAAAGGCATGGCGAGCAGTACAGCAGACATCGCAGCTACTATGATGGCGACCGCGCGCTATTTCAATCGTGAATTGACCGAAGTGGAATTGGCGCATCTATGTGCTTCTCTTGAGCCAACCGACGGCACGATTTTCAAAGAGTTAACGCTATTTGACCACAACCAAGGTGAAGTAATTGAAACCCTTGGGGATATCGACCCAATCAACGTATTGGTCCTTGAAAGCTCAATTAGCCTAGAAACCGCCGATTATCACCGCATGCGCCGCTATGAAACGCTGCAAGCCTCGGCAGATCAACTGGAAAAAGCGCATCGTTTACTGCGCAGCGCAGTGCACGAGCAAGACAAAGCCCTATTAGGAGAAGCAGCAACGCTCAGCGCGATTGAGAGTCAAAAAGTGCTGCCAAAGCCCCTGTTTTACTCCTTACTCGATATGGTAGAGCGCCAAGGGTTGTATGGCATTAACCTCGCCCACAGTGGCAGCGTCATTGGCATTTTGTATGATGAAAGCCGCCACGATGTGGAAAAGATTGCTCAGCAGATTCGCCAAATTGATGTGCTCGGTTTTTACCATAGCCAACACCGACAAAAAATGATTCAGGGTGGTTTGCGTTAATCAAAGGTCGTGGTGGTTAACGGAATCCCCACCCCTTGGACGCTAAAAAACTCTTTCCCTTCATAGCGTAGCAGCTGAACATGAGTAACGCTCTGGTTAGTAATGTTCAGCACGCTATACCACTTGGGATCTTTCCAATCCACGTTTAAAAGATGCGCCAACACAAAGCGAATCATCCCGCCGTGGGTGATCACTATGGTGTCTTGTTGTGCTTGCTCAACCAAGTGTTTCCATGCCGCAACTGCGCGATAGTAACCTTGATCCAAAGGCTCAGATTCAGGTAATGGATGGGCTAATGGGTCAGCCCAAAACGCTTCTAACTCTGCCCATGCATCCCCTAATTCATCATAAGGAATGCCGTCGTAGCGACCAAAATCGAGCTCGCGCCAGTTTGCTTCCACGCGGATCTCAAATTGTTCCGGATTTAAGCGGTCAGCCACATCAAAGCAGCGACGCAGTGGCGAACTGACGATCTGCTTTACAGGACCAGCTTGAATACAAGCGGCCATTTCATCTTGAATATCATCGTCCACCAGCACATCCGTGCTGCCGTTGAGCGCATTCGCCATCTGCGTTTTGCCATGACGAATCAAATAAAAATTGAGCTTACTCATCCTATCTCCTCAGCCAGCGGCTTACCTTTCATTGCTAACGGCAAACCTGCGGCCATAAAGGTCACGGTGTCGGCTATTGCTGCGACCGCTTGGTTCATCCAACCTGCATGGTCGACATACAAACGGGTAACTTCACCCAAGGGCACGATACCTAATCCCACTTCATTAGAGACACAGAAGATCGTGGCGGGTGTTGTTGCTAGCGCCTGAACCAAGCGCTGCACTTCACTGTCGATAAGCGCCGCATCTGCTGTCTCTCCTTCGTTATAAATCACGTTATTGAGCCATAGGGTAAAACAGTCGATCAGTACCACATCATCGCCATTGAAGCGTTCAATCTGTTCGACTAATGCTCTAGGAACTTCATGGTTTTGCCACTCTTCACCACGCCTTGATTGATGGGTGTGAATACGGCTGCGCATTTCGTCATCAAATGGCGTTGCGGTAGCGACATAGTGCAATTGGCTGGGCAACGATTGCTGGGTTTTGTGGTGACAAAGTACTTTGGCGTATTTCTCTGCGTAGCTGGATTTACCACTGCGGGCACCACCGAGTAAAAAATGGACTGGCATCGAACTTCCTTTGAGGTGGCAGTAACACCACAGTAAATGAGCTTGGCAAAGCCGGAAAAACTTGGCTTAACGTGGCCGGATATGTTACCAATAAAGCACAATATTCCCAAACGATCCCTTGAAGATCTTGTTGAATATTCACAGTTTTGTCTTAAATTTTTCTACTATTGTGTGAAGTTATGATTCCTGAATTTGAATTCTCATTTCGTATCGAAATCAAGGTTGATAAACCGATTGTGGTCAGCCAATCCCAAACCCATGGTAAGCGTCAATTGATCCCTATCGCCTCTGGCGTAGTCAGCGGCGCGATTGAAGGCAAAGTGCTTCCCGGCGGTATCGATTCACAGATCATCGACAGCGAAGGTTTATGTCATCTTTCGGCTCGCTACGCGGTTGAAACCAACGATGGCGACACCTTCTATATCGAAAACAACGGCATTCGTCGTATCCCAGAGCAATGGCGCGCCCAATTGTTCAGCGATGACATGAGCTTTTTTAACGAGATCCCTAAAGAGGAGATTTACTTTAAAACCACGCCAACCTTTGAAGTGTACAGCGACAACCTGAAATGGCTAACCGAATCACTGTTCGTTTGCAGTGCTGCGCGCAGTGCAACTGGTGTGTTCCTCGATATGTATCGCGTTAAGTAAGCTAATCAAACTCGTCACCATTGCTAACACCAACCGCGTTTAGTGCCCTTCACTTGATAAACCAAGGGTACTGACGGGATTATCCACGTTTTGGCGAATATGATTCCACATAATGACCATTTTTGTGGATAGTCTTCAATGGTAATCTAAGTCCATTGAATTCCAGCACTTAGCGCACCGCAAACGGCGCTTTATCACAACACTAACGCTGGAACAGTTTGATTGATAGGAGTAAAGGCAGATGTTAGTCGATGGTAAATGGGTAGAAAACTGGCAACCCGTGCAAAGCAAAGATGATCAAGGCCGCTTCGTGCGCCAAGTCTCCTCTTTTCGCAATTGGGTCACTCCCGATGGCAGCGCGGGTCCAACCGGTGAAGCCGGATTTAAAGCTGAATCTGGCCGCTACCGTCTCTACGTGGCGTATATCTGTCCTTGGGCATCGCGCACGTTAATGGCGCGAGCACTCAAAGGGTTAGAACAGCATGTGCCAGTGACGGTGGTCAATCCTACCATCACCGATCAAGGCTGGCAGTTTGGCGATTACGATCAAGCAGACCAAGATCCCCTATTTAACTCCAGCTACATGCACGAGATTTATACTCGCGCCGATGCCCATTTTACTGGTCGCGCAACGGTTCCTGTGCTGTGGGATACGCAAACCAACACCATAGTGAACAACGAAAGCGCCGATATTGTGCGCATGTTCAATACTGGTTTTGGTGACTTAGCCAGCAATGACTACGATCTCTATCCAGCAGAACTGGCCGAACAGATCGACGAACTTAACCCACGTTTGTACAACCAGCTCAATAATGGCGTGTATAAATCGGGCTTTGCTTCAACCCAGCTGGCCTACGATGAAGCCGTGCAAGGCGTATTTGCCATGCTCGATGAATTGGAACAACGACTCGATGGCAATTTTCTGTTTGGTCAACAGTTAACCGAAACCGATATTCGCGCCTTTGTCACCTTGATTCGTTTTGATTCTGCTTACCACGGCATTTTCAAAACCAACTGGAAACGCATTGCAGACTATCCAAAACTCTCCGCTTATATGGAGAAAATTTACCAATTGCCAGGCATCGCCCAAACGGTCAATATGGATCACATTACGCGCGGCTACTATTCGATTAAAGCGCTTAACCCGCTAGGGATTCGCCCGATTGGCCCTGAGCACATCACACGGTTACTCAAATCCGTGCGCGCCTAATCATTGAGATGTCACATTCGTGCTTTAAGCCTATAAACATCAACGATACAGAATCAACGCCCGTGAATCACAGATTGACGGGCTTATTAAGGAGAACACCATGACAAGGGTGATATTTTTACACGGCGTTGGCGCTAACGGTGCCACCTTCAATCCTTTGATTGAGATGCTAAAACTCGATGAACTGAACGTCGAAGCGTTTAATCCCGATGCACCTTATCCATACGATATGTCCGCTTACGGTCGCCAATGGTTTTCGATCAGTGGTGTAACGGAAGACAATCGCACCGATCGCGTCAATCAAGCATTAGGCAAATTAAAAGAAGTATTGGAAAGCTACGGCCCGCTCGAAGAGACCATTTTGGTCGGCTTTTCGCAAGGTTCTATTATGTCGCTACATGCCGCCGCTGCGGGTTTCCCGGTTAAAGGCGTGATTGCGATTGCAGGTCGCCTCGCCGCCCCTGTTGCACACCGCGACACTTGGCCAGCCATCACCATCATCCACGATCAAGACGATCCGGTGATCGCGATTGAAAAAGCCCAAGAAAGCTACCACTGGCTCGAAGAAGCAGGTGCACACCCACAAGCGTTTGTGTCCAAAGAAGTGGGTCACTCAATCGGCAGCGCCATGATCCCGGTGATTCGCCAAGCAATTGAAAACTTGCTGTAATGATTCACGTCCACCAGCGCTATGTGGTGCTGGTGGTTATCTACTTTGCAAAACTCTCTTTTCCTTTCGCCACTCTATTTAAGTACCGCTCATGCACTTCTCATTTAGTGCATAAAAATTCCAATCGAACAGCAACAAGCAAACATTATTGAGTTATTGAATAATCCAACTTAAGATAAATGGTTACCATATTCAACTTGTCCGTTCATTTTTTATTCCATTGATAAATAATGCATTAACTTAAAATATAATTTGCTTATAAATGCAATAAAATGATAGTTTTATTCAATCTTATTGTTAAAAGGATTTACCTTATGAAAAAGCTATTGGGCATTTTCTGTCTTGCTATTGGCTTAGCACCTTGTATCGCGAGTGCAGAAACTTACGTGGTTGGCGCTGGCGGCACTTATCGTCCATTTGAATACGAAACACCAAGCAAAGAGCTACAAGGTTTCGATATCGACATTATTAAAGCGATTGCCAAGAAAGAAAACTTCGACATCAAATTGGTGAATACACCTTGGGAAGGCATTTTTGCCACTCTTGATTCTGGTGATCGTGACATTCTGGTCTCTGGTATCACTATTACCGATAAACGCAAACGTATTGTCGACTTTTCAAACCCTTACTTCCCTGCTGAACAAGCTATCGTCGTGCCAAACTCATCAAAAGTGCATGCGCTAGACGATCTTAAAAGTGAAAACGTCGGCGTGGTGAACTCCAGTACAGCCGATGTGATTGCGTCAAAAGTATTGGGCGTAAACAGCACAGCGATTAAACGTTTTGATAACACCCCACTGATGCTTCAAGAGCTTTATGAAGAAGGTCTAAGTTCTGCCATTGGTGATGTGGGTGTCGTGAAGTACTACATCAAAACGCATCCAGAGAAAGAGTTTAAGTTGGTTTACGATAACCATTTTACCCCTCAATACTTTGGTATTGCGGTTGCAAAAGGGAACGACAAGCTGCTTAGCAAAATCAACGCAGGACTAAAAGGGATCATTGCTGACGGCACTTACGCAAAAATCTACCAAACTTGGTTTGATGCAAACGTTCCAACCCTTCCAGCTCAATAAGCATTAAACACTTCACACCGAAAGCGAGTATCAATGCTCGCTTTCTCGTTTTACCTCGGGAAAGACTATGAACGGATTCCATTGGGAAATCATACAAGAATATTGGCCGCTCTTTATGAGTGGAGCAAAAATCACACTAGAATGCACCGTTATCTGTGTTATCACAGGGACGCTTTGGGGATTGATTCTCGGCTTAGGTCGCCTCGCCGAAGCACCTCATGGTCCATGGAAATATATTCTCCATTACGGCATTCAGTGGCCCGTGCGAATTTACATTAGTGCCTTTCGTGGTACACCGTTATTTGTCCAAATCATGGTGGTCCATTTTGCGCTGATTCCCCTACTCACGAACCCAAGAGACGGACTGCTAGTGGCCCACGGCATCATCAGTTCGGATTTTGCTCGCGAACTGCGCTCAAACTATGGTGCGTTTCTTTCCTGTATCGTTGCCATCACACTTAATTCCGGTGCCTATGTTTCCGAAATCTTCCGCGCTGGTATTCAGTCGATAGATAAAGGACAGATGGAAGCGTCACGATCACTTGGCATGAGCTATCTGCGCTCTATGTATCGCGTGATACTGCCACAAGCGTTTCACCGTATGTTGCCACCGCTTGGCAATAACGCCATCGCGATTGTCAAAGACTCCTCACTCGCCTCGGCCATTGGTCTGGCTGATCTGGCGTATGCGGCTCGTACCGCTTCTGGCGCTTACGCAAGCTACTGGGAACCCTATTTAACAATCAGTGTGATTTATTGGGTATTTACCTTCTTACTTTCACTCTTTGTTCAATATTTAGAAAAAAGGAATAACCAAAGTGATCAACGTTAATAATCTAAGTAAAACCTTTGGCTCCCACACAGTATTGGATGGCGTGAGTTGTGAGATAAAAGCAAAAGAAGTGGTGTGTGTTATTGGCCCTTCTGGGTCAGGGAAAAGTACATTTCTGCGCTGCTTAAATGCCCTTGAAGACTTTCAAGGTGGTACGGTTTGGGTGAATAACCACGCTTTGCATGAACGCCAAACCAATTTGAACCAGATGCGTACTCACGTTGGTATGGTGTTTCAAAAGTTTAATCTTTTCCCGCACATGACCGTATTGGACAACCTCACCATGGCCCCAATCGATGTGCTCAAGCAGAGTAAAAAAGAGGCGCAAGATAAAGCGCACCAACTCCTTGCCAAAGTGGGGTTAGCAGACAAAGCCAATGCGTGGCCAGCCACTTTATCTGGCGGGCAGCAACAACGTGTCGCGATTGCTCGAGCGCTAGCTATGGATCCCTCGGTGATCCTGTTTGATGAACCAACATCAGCACTCGATCCAGAATTGGTCGGTGAAGTTCTTGAAGTCATGAAACAGCTCGCCAATGAAGGGATGACCATGGTGATCGTCACTCACGAAATGGCGTTTGCCCGTGAAGTCGCCGACCGGATTATCTTTATCGACAAGGGCCAATTCCAAGAAATAGGCACCCCTGAAGAGATTTTCACCTCGCCTAAAAATCCGCGTACCGCCGAGTTTTTAAGTAAGGTTCTCTAAATGAAAATAGCCAGCGATGCTGGCTATTTTACTCAATCTTGGATAGTTAACTCACCACAAGACTTGAATGGGCTGCCACAACCTGCCAGTCATGGTTATCTTTAGTCTGCCAAACTCGTGTAAAACGAAAAGTTCCATCTGCAGGCTCACCGGCATAGGTGCCAAATATGGCGACTTTCGCAAATACCATTGCGGCACCCTGCAGTAATTTGACCTGCCGTTCTTGAGTTTCAATCCGAGCAATATGTAATAAGCCCGACCGATGTGCTTGCAAATCATCTTGTTTTCCAAGGCATTGTCCCAAATGATTGGTAAAGATAAGTTCGTCTGCGAGCAGCTGATTTAACTGTTCTACGTTGGAATCGAGCATTGCCTGAGATAAGGCATCTTCTGCTGCTAAAATTTGGTTTTCTGTACCGACTTCCATGCCATCAAACTCCCAATTTATATTCGATCTGCCGGATGGTTTACACCATCATTAGTGACAATGTCACCTAGTTCAAAAGGGTTTACCCCATCTAAACATCCGATGTTATAACCGTATTCATTGGGGTTAGAACGTCTTTGGTGGTGGGTGTAGATACCACAAACAGAGCAGAAATAGTGTTTCGCTGTATGAGTGTTGAATTGATAAAGTGTTAGAAACTCTTCACCTTGCACAATACGAATTCCAGACAATTCCACTGACCCGACAATGGCACCTTTGCGCCGGCAGATGGAGCAGTCACAACGCCTTGGATTCACAATACCGTGAGGTAATGTAAGTTCTATTACCACTTTGCCACAGTGACAACTCGCTTGGTGCTTTGGCAAAATAGTGGTCTTCCCTACCATCTTTATCATCATGATATTCCTTATCTATTTGTCGTTAAGCTACCTTATTACCCCAAATAGACCTCGTAGCAACCTAACGTTGTTTTATAAGCCACCTGTGACATCAATGTAATTGGCAGTTGAAAACGTCGACTTATCAGAAGCCAGCCAAAAAATCGCTTCGGCGACTTCTTGCGGCTCTCCTCCACGTTGCAGTGGAATAACCGATTTCAATCGTTCAATTCGCTCTGGCTCACCACCATCGGCATGCATTTGAGTATAAATAAGTCCCGGACGAACACAGTTGACGCGAATGCCTTCAGATGCCACTTCCATCGCTAAGCCTTTCGTTAAGGTGTCGATAGCACCTTTCGATGCAGCGTAATCAATGTATTCATTTGGCGAACCCGAGCGAGCAGCACCGGAGGAGACATTAACGATCACACCGCCATTCCCTCCACGATGCGTCGACATGCGTTTAACTGCCTCGCGGCTACACAGAAAATAGCTGGTAACGTTATTGCTTAACACGGTGTTGATTCGCTCAGCCGTCATCTCTTCTAACCGCATTTGCTGAAACAAAATGCCTGCGTTATTCACCAATACCGATACCGTCCCAAGCTCATTGTCTACCGTTGCAAATAATCGTAAAACATCCACTTCTTGCGATACATCAGCCTGAACCGTAATGCATTGACCACCAGCATCTTGGATTTCATCAGCGAGTAAACTCGCTGCTTTCTCGTTGGATTTATAATTGATACAGACAGCATATCCTTGCTGGGCAAACAGTTTCGCTGTTGCCGCTCCAATACCACGACCACCGCCAGTAATAATGACCACTTTTGTGTTTTGCATGGGTGTCCTTTAATGAGGTAAATAGTTACAACGATTCAATATCCAAATAGCATCCTGACTGACTCGCTATCGCTCATCTCCCAATATCTCCTCGAGTTCTGGTTCAAATTGCCACAAGGGATCTGGGTTATCGCGCATAAATTCATCCGCAGGAGTGCCTTCGACTGTGTCAGGTCGTTTTACTCTAACCTGCTTTCCATTGATAAACACCGTTTGGTAGAGTTTCTGCCGCTCCGATTTGGCTTTGCGCCTCGCGATTTGCTGCCCTCTGGTTGTTGTATTTTTCATCAATGTTCCCTACCGGTGCCAATTCAATATTGACCACTTTATATAAATCATTTCTATATGAATCATTAGGATGTGTCACTCACCGTGAGTGAATTTAATTAGATTACGGTGATAAATGTGACCTATTGTAAGCTTTGATTGATATTGACGATGTTGCCTACACTTCCGCCTCAGCATCATTCTTGCATAAAGATTCTCAAGACAAAGCTATTAGCCCTCATTTAGTGCATTTCTATATTTAATTCATGCTTAGATACGCAAGTTGTGCAGCAAAATATAAGGCGACGCCAATTAAATTGAACGAAAATTCGCCATTTATTTTTGTTATCAGAATAATGAGCGGCTTGTTGCGCAAACATTGTATAAAGTGTGATGAATACCCCTTTTTTATGTATGCAAACTGCATACTATCCGATAGGTTAATAAACGATAGCGCTACTTAATATCGCTTTATTACTCAAGTTAAGTGCTTGTTTACGATTAAATTCACCATTAGGGAAATCAAATTTTTATGTGATTCACGTCATCTCATACAATTTGAAAATACAAAAGGAGTTTGTATGAAAGCAGTTAAGCTTCTGCCATTGGCAGCGCTTATTATGGCGACCTGTGCCCACGCGGCAGACGGGAAAGTCTTCAAATTTTCGGATTCTGGTGCGCCAAGTACCTTTGATCCCGTGCAATCGGGTACGGTTTACAGTAATGAAATCGTGACCGCCATTTTTGATACCCTCTACGAATATAAATACCTCAAACGCCCTTATGAGCTCGAGCCTAACCTTGCAGAAGGGATGCCTCAGGTCTCTGAAGATGGCCTTACTTACACCATCAAAATTAAGCCCGGCGTTAAGTTTGCTGATGATCCTGCGTTTGCCGATGGCAAAGGTCGTGAAGTCACAGCGCAAGATTTTGTTTACTCGATTGAACGTAACTATGACCCAGAAAATCGCTCTCAAGGCGCTTGGGTATGGGAAGGCAAAATTGCTGGCATGGATGCTTGGCAAGCCGCTGGCGCTGATTATTCCAAACCAATTTCAGGTTTAAAAGCGCTGGATAAATACACCATTCAAATCACGCTCACTCAGAAATTCCCGCAATTAACTTACACCTTAGCGATGGGCTATGCGGGTGTGGTGCCACACGAAGCGGTCGAAAAATACGGACGTGAATTTGGTTTACACCCAGTGGGTAGTGGTCCATTTAAAATGGAATCAACCAACAGCACAAAGACCATTTTGGTGCGTAATCCGTCCTATCGTAGTGATATTTTCCATGCAAAAGAGGAAGGCTACGATGCCAAAGTTCATGGAGCGACAGGAATTGCGAGCCTAGATGGCAAAGCGATGCCTTTTGTCGATCGCGTCGAAGCCAACTGGATCAAACAAACCTCAGCGCGTTGGAACTCATTTAGTAAAGATAACGAAATCCAAAATACCTCATTGCAAAACGAGCAGTTAGACCAAGTCCTATCGTCTCGCGACCCCATTACGCTGCGCCCTGAATACGCAGCCAAGTACAATTATCGCGTTGCCACTGAAACGGGCATGGTATTTAACATGTTCAACTTTGACGACGAATACTTTGGCTTTAACAAAGATCCCAAAATCAATGCGCAAAACAAAGCACTGCGCTGTGCTATCGTCAGCTCGTTTAGCTGGCCAAAACGTATTCAACGTTTTTACCTTGGCTTAGGTCATGCCTATGCTGGCTTCATTGTTCCGGGAACCGATGGTTTTGACCCGAATATGGGTAAGGAAGCAATTGAGCAAAACATTGCTAAAGCGAAGAAACTCCTCAAAGAGAACGGCTGGAATGCGAAAAACCTACCGGTTCTTTACTACCCAACGGTTTCTGATGTGAAAAGCAAACAGATGTATGAAGAGTTTCGTGGTTACCTGACCCAAATTGGTTATCCAAAAGAGAAGATCAAGCTGAAAGCTTACGCGACGTTTGGTGATTTCAATAAAGACATCAAAGAGAGCAAAACTCAAATGGTGCCAATGGGTTGGAGCTTAGATTACCCAGATGCAGAAAATACCCTGCAACTCTTCTACGGTCCAAACCGTTCACCAGGTGCGAACAGTGCTAACTACAGCAACCCTGAGTACGACAAGATCTTCAAACAAGCTTCAGTGATGCAGCCAAGTCCTGAACGCACGGCCTTGTACAAAGAACTGAATAAAATGCTGGTTGATGATTGTGTCGGTGTGGGTAGTTTCTCTCGCACGGGCGTTGCACTATGGCATAAAGACGCCATTATGTGGCCTGAATCGAGCATTTTAGGTAACTATTTCAAATACGTAGACGTGCAATAGGACGGTTCCGACGGCATGGATACCTTGAAATACTGCATGCGGAAGCTGGTTTACAGCCTTCCGCTGCTTTTCGGAGTCACTCTGATTAGCTTCGTTCTGATGGTCTATTTTGGCCCAGATAAAACCTACGATTTGCTCGGACGCAACCCAACGGTTGCAGAGATCGCCAATGTTCGTCATCAACTGGGTTACGACTTGCCTTTTTGGACGCGCTATCTGCAATACCTAAAGGAAGTGGTGACGTTTAATTTCGGTTATTCCGATTCCAGCGGCGAACTGGTCACCGCCATTTTAGAGCGTACGATCCCCATCTCGCTGATCCTTGGCCTACCCGGTTTTATCTTAGGTCACATCATCAGTATCGCGCTCGGTTTAGTGGCCGCGCAAAATCGCGGTCGTTGGTTGGATAAGTTGGTGATGTCATCCTCTGTGGTTGGCATGAGCATCTCCTACATTATCGTTATCATCGCGATTCAACTGGTGTTTTGTTCAAGCTATGGATTGAACTGGTTTCCGGTCTACGGCTGGGAAGTGCACGATATCAGTAGCTACCTCTACTACGTGACCGTACCGACCCTGTGCACGATTTTTGTGTCCGTTGGTTACACCACGCGATTCTATCGGGCTATTTTGGTTGAGGAGATGAATCGCGACCACATTCGCACTGCCAAAGCCTTTGGTCATTCTCCGCTAAGGATTTTGATCAAACACGTACTAAAAAATGCGCTGATTCCAATTATTACGCGCATCATTTTTTCGATTCCTTTTGTTTTGGTCGGAGGATCACTGCTGTTGGAAAGCTACTTTGGCATTCCAGGAATCGGATTAGTCACCTACAACGCGATTACTACTGGCGATTTACCGGTATTGAAAGCGGTGATTGTCTTGATCACCCTGCTCTATATCGTGGTCGTTAGTATTGTGGATGTTATCTACAAACTCGTTGATCCGCGTATTTCACTGCAATAAGGATATGAGTGGAGGTCATTATGACGGATGTTATTACTCAATTATCAATGGATGTTCCATTAAAACGGGAATCACTGTGGAGCAAAGCGTTCTGCAAATTTCGCAAAGACAAAATTGGCATGTTGAGCCTTTTTGTCGTGGGCCTATTTATGGTGATTGCCCTGCTGGTTTGGCTTGGCGTGATTGGTCAACAATGGGATGAACTGCTCGCGGCAGGTCAAAGCGGCCCTACGGCGCAATATTGGTTTGGCACGACAATTAATGGTCAAGACATTCTTGATCGCACCTTATACAGTACAAAAACCGCCTTTCAGGTTGGGTTGATCGTCGCCCTGTTCTCGATTCTGTTCGGGGCGATTGGCGGCGCGCTAATGGGTTTCTATTCCAACACTTGGTTAGATGAAGTCATTTTATGGCTGATGAACAGCATTGACTGTGTGCCCTATTTTCTGCTGGTGGCTGCCATTGCTGTAGCGCTTAAAGAGAATCCTTATGCGATGCACATCGCGATGATCTTGGCGTTTTGGACCAGCACGGCGCGCGTGATTCGTGGCGAAATCATCAAGTTAAAAAACATGGAGTTTACCGAAGCGGCCCACTCGCTTGGTGTACCGGTTTATCGCATCATCTTCAAACACCTGCTGCCCAATACCATCCATATTTTGTTGGTCGATTTAACCCTGCTGTTTATCACCGCGATCAAAAGTGAAGTGATTTTGAGCTTCTTAGGTCTGGGCGTGAAAGACAGCATCAGTTGGGGCGTGATGATCGCTGAAGCGAGTACCGAAGTAAGTTCAGGTCATTTCTGTAACTTCTTCGCCGCCTCAGTGCCGCTGTTTATTCTGGTGTTGGCGTTCAATATGTTCTCCGACTCGCTACAAGATGCGCTTGATCCGCGCAAGGTAGCGTAACGATGACAGAAACTAAGTTAACACCACTACTTTCAGTGCGAGATTTGGCGGTTGAGTTTCGCACCGACAAAGGCCCAGCCCGTGCGATTAATGGCGTCAGTTTTGATGTCTATCCCGGCGAAACTTTAGCGATCGTTGGCGAGTCTGGCTGTGGTAAATCGGTGAGCTCGCTGGCGATCATGGGCTTAATACCCTCGCCACCGGGCAAGATCGTTGACGGCAGCATTCGCTACCAAGGTCAAGAGCTGGTCGGGTTGGATGAAAAAGCCTACCGTCGGTTGCGTGGCAGCCAAATCTCGATGATCTTTCAAGAGCCGATGACGGCGCTCAATCCAGTGCTCAAAATCAGTACCCAAATGATTGATGTGATTCGCAATCACCAATCTTTAAGCCGCAAAGAAGCCAAACAACACGCAGTGGAAATGCTGCGTAAAGTGGGCATTCCTGCTCCTGAAAAACGCATTGATGATTATCCTCATCAGCTCTCTGGCGGGATGCGCCAAAGGGTCATGATCGCCATGGCGCTCTCTTGTCATCCCTCGCTGTTGCTGGCTGACGAACCGACCACAGCATTAGATGTGACGATTCAAGCGCAGGTGATGCGCGAAATGGTGCGCCTTAAACAGGAACTGGAAATGGCGATGATTCTGGTCACCCACGATTTGGGTGTCGTGGCAGAATCTTGCGATCGCGTGGTGGTGATGTACTGCGGCGAAGTGGTGGAACAAGGCAGCGTTGAAGCCATATTTGCCAACCCGCAGCACCCTTATACCCGCGGCCTACTTGAATCGGTGCCGAAAGTGCGTGAACACAAAATTCGCCGACTGCCGACCATCGAAGGCATGGTGCCGGATCTGTTCCATCTTCCGCAAGGTTGTCGTTTTGCCGATCGCTGCGCACTCGCCTCATCGCAGTGTCATCACAACCGTCCCGAACTCGAAGAGATTGCCACGATGAGCGTAACCCACCACCAAGCGGCCTGTTTTCACCTTGATAAGGAGCCAGCATGATGAGTTCCGATGTATTAGTGGAAGTGAAAGGTTTGCGTAAAACCTTTGCCGTTAAACAATCTGGTTTCTTTCGGCGCAACGACCTGCTGTGTAAAGCGGTCGATGATGTCAGTTTCACCATTCGTAAAGGTCAAACCTTAGGATTGGTCGGAGAATCCGGTTGCGGTAAATCGACGTTGGGTCGCTGCTTGCTGCGGTTAATTGAACCCACCGATGGCAGCATCGTCATTGACGGTCAAGCAGTTGATAGCCTGGATAAAAAAGGGCTAAAAGCGATGCGTAAAGACATGCAGATGATCTTTCAAGATCCGTTTGCCTCGTTAAGTCCACGCATGACCATTCACGATATTTTGCGTGAGCCTTTGGATATACATCACATTGGTACTGTGGAAGAGCGTGAAGCGAAAATCGCCGAAGTGATGGCGATTGTAGGCTTGAGACCACAAGCGTTAAACCGTTATCCGCATGAGTTCTCTGGTGGGCAACGTCAGCGCATCGGCATTGCGCGCGCGTTAATGCTTGAGCCTAAATTCATCGTGGCCGATGAGCCGGTGTCGGCTTTGGATGTGTCAGTACAAGCTCAAGTGCTTAACTTAATTGCAGAACTGCAAGAAACCAAAGGCATTTCGTTTTTGTTTATTGCGCATGACTTGGCCGTGGTGCAGCACATTTGTGATGAAGTGGGTGTGATGTACTTAGGTCGTTTAGTAGAAAGAGCCAGTGCTGAAGAGCTGTATCGCAATCCCAAGCATCCTTACACTCAGGCGTTACTCGCATCGATTCCGGTTCCCGATCCGACTTTGCGAAAAGATAAAGAACCGCTGCAGGGAGATGTACCCTCACCGCTCGCACCACCAAGTGGCTGTACGTTTCGCACCCGTTGCCCGCATGCAACGGCTCAATGTGCGAAAACCGCGCCCAGTGCTATCAATGTCTCAACCGATAATAATGAGACTGCAGGTCATTGGGTCGCATGTCATCTCTATAACGAGGCACTGGCTTAGCCCTGCCTCTCTGCCAGCCAACTGATGTTAATGATGTAATCCACCGCGGCCGTGAAGATCACTTTGCGGCGCGGTGACTCGGATAAATCGGCGAATCTCACGTAATAATTCTAACGACAAAGGCTGATGGGGGTTGTCGTAGGCAGCTCGGTTGGAATCATAATCTTCGCCCACGGTTTTTAATACGTGGTTCATCCCCTTAATCACACAATAGCGAGCGTTTGGTTGCGCCGCTTCCAAAGCCAATCCATTAAGCTCGCCCAATTCCAAATCGTGATCGCCGTAAATCAGCAAGATAGGCGCTTTAACACGAGCAATAATATCGACCGGCTCATAACGAAATAACGAGCGCAGATAGGGCTGAAATGAAGGACGAAACAGATGGTTTAACGATTCAGGAACGTTATCGACCGGCTTATTGGCCGCGAGAGTGTCGAGTATGTCTAAGGCTTCGGTGCTAAACGGTGCGGGTAGCGATGAGAGTTGTAGCCGCAGCAGCTTTTGTCGATTTAACGATGAAGCCGCGATCATGATCATGTTATTGACGCACGGCATGTTGGCAATCGAGGACGTAATCAGCGCCCCTTCCCCAACACCAATCAACATAATGTGCTGATAGTGAGTCAAACGCGCGGCGATATAACGCACCCAGTTTTGTGCATCATGGACATAATCATCAAAGCTCAATTCGCTTTCCGTTAAACCATGGAAACTGCTCGCCCCAACACCGCGTTTATCGTAGCGGATACTGGCGCAACCCATTGAGCAGAGTGCTTCAGCTACCAGCTTGAGACAGTTATTTTTTCCGTTCGGTTGGTTACCGTTGCGGTCAATTGGGCCATAGCCAGCAACAATTAAGGCAATGGTATCGCTCTGCATCGGCTCAAGTAGCTCGCCGTACAGATCACAGCCATCACTGGTTAATGATATCTGTGTCGTTTTCCCCATTTGGATCTGTCCTAAACAAAGATAATATCAATAATGTAGCATATCAAAACGTTAGAACAATAACTCTAAAGTAATAAATCACAGGTCAATTTATGCGCTTCAGGTCAAGGACTTATCTCACTAACGCTTTATAATAAATGCGCTGATTTTTTAGCCATTTATACATCATCAGCCCCTTTTAATCAGGAAGTTAGGGCAAAGATCCATTCACATTAGTGCGTTGTTTCGCGTCAAATGGCAAGCGCGATGGCACTGATGCCACATGCCCGATAAGGAGTCTCATCCATGTCATCGTTACAGACTAACGACATTCCGGTACTTTGCGTGCGCCAAGATGGAAGTGGTGATTACCCGACCATTCAATCCGCTCTTGAGGCACTACCAAACTCCGATGAGCTCTACCAAATTCATATTGGCCCTGGTACGTTTCACGAGCGCCTTTGCATTACGCGTTCGAATGTGATTTTGCAAGGCAGCAGCTTGCACGATACCCACATCGTCGCCAGCACCGCCAACGGTATGCTCGATCCGCAAGGTCGTATCTTTGCCACCACCGGCAGTCGCACCGTGAGTATTGATGCCCATAATGTGCAATTGTTTGATTTGACCATTCGTAACGATTTTGATTTTGATGCCAACCAAGCCAAAAGCGCTGATGACCCCACCCGCCTAACCCATACTCAGGCCGTCGCTTTACTGGTGGATGAGCATGCCGACCAAGTGATTCTTTCCCACGTTGCGCTTGAAAGCGGCCAAGATACGCTGTTTCTCAAAGCGGGCAGAACCTATCTGCATCAATGTTTGATCACCGGTCATATCGATTTTATTTTTGGTGCCGGTACGGCGTGGTTTGAGCAGTGCGATATCACCGCGAAAGCACGACTTGATGTGGCTGAGAACGAACCTTGGGGCTATGTGTGCGCGCCTGCCACCGCCATTCAACACCCTTATGGTTTTATCTTTCATCGCTGCGCGCTGCTTAAACAGATCGATATCCCCGCCCAGAGTTTTGCCCTCGGCAGACCTTGGCATCCAACCACCCAATTTGCCGATGGATTGTACGCCGACCCCAATGCCATTGGGCATGCGGTGTTTATTGATTGTGTGATGGATAACCATATTTATGGCTGGGATCAAATGAGTGGCAAAGGCAAAGACGGTGAACGAGTATGGTTCACGCCGCAAGACTCGCGCTTTGCGGAATACCACTCCCACGGCACTGGCGCTAACCTCAATATCGAGCAGCGCCCGCAACTGAGCGTGAATGAACGCGAGCAATATACTATTGAGCAAGTCCTACAAGGCTGGGCACCACACATTAGCGAAGAAGCCGCATGGTAAAACCAATGCGTGTGGGTAGAGATTAAATGGGTGAATGTGGAATAGCAGCTTAAATTTTTCTTTGGTTGAATGTGTCACAGCCTATTTCATTAAGGGATATTTCGCGATAGAAAATACCCCAATAATTTAAATAGGCTTATTTAGGATAAGGAAATTAAACATCTATACTGGTGACCCATTTTTATAAATGGCTACACATATTCCCCTCAATACTGAATAATACGTTTTCCTTACTGTTTTCAGCGATTACATCAACGTATGGATTTAGGGCTTTACATAGCATTTTTCTTAGTCACTGGAGAAAGAAGTGAGAAATCGACATTTTATTACAGCTCTCGCAATTTTCACTCTCACTATATTCGCAAGTTTTCCGATTATATCGATAGCTTCCGAACATCGAACAGACAGCCAGATGAAATACAAAGGGGTCGTCTACGATGTTGGACTAAGATTTAATGAAAACGGTTCGTTATCTGTAGAACCTTTTGATCCAGAACTCGTTAAATACGACATTAATACGATAGCCAAAGATCTCAACGCCAATACAATACGTATCGAAGGTGAAGATATTAATCGATTAGTTGTAGCGGCAAGAGCAGCTCATGCCGCTGGACTTACCGTGTATTTTAATCCTTGGAAAATGAACGTTCCTATCGAACAACTCCCTTCTTATTACCGTAAGGCAGCCAAAGCGGCTGAAGTACTTCGTAAAGAAGGCGTCGATATCCTATTTGTCGCCGGTTGTGAAATATCCTTATTCAACCAGGGCATCCTTCCTGGAAGCACTTTGATGGAGCGAATCGGTTGGATGGGAAGTTTAGCGAATCAATCAGATGCTTCACAGATCTTAAACGATCGTTCAAAACGCCTAAACCATGTGCTGCGTAACATAACCGAAGCCGTAAAAAAGGAGTTTTCTGGTTCAATCACATACGCTTCTGGTACATGGGAAATGGTCGACTGGAATTTATTCGATATCGTTGGTGTAGATTATTACCGCAGTGGCGAGACATCAAGTGACTATATAAATGGTCTAAAGCGTTTTCAGATTGATAAACCCTTAGTTGTGATGGAAGTTGGATCGTGTGCTTACAAAGGCGCATCCAAACTCGGCGCGGGTTGTTTTGCACTGTTACAGGGGGTTAACTCTGATGGAACTGGGAAATATTTAAACGATGATATTCCAGAGCGCAGCGAAGCTGAACAGGCTAATTATGTCGATGAACAACTCAATTTAATTAACCAAGCGGGTGCCGATGGCGTTTTCATCTATGTTTTTTCATTCCCCACATATCGTTTTGGTAATGGAGAAAAAGATTTAGACAAAATGAGTTTTTCTTTAGTAAAGACTTATCCAAAATCGGACCCACGAGCTATGCAAATACCACCGTGGAGCCCCAAAGAGTCATTTTATAAAGTCGCTCAGTTTTTTAAAAACAACTAATTTGTGTCGTCATACATACGGCCCTGACCTTGGTTTGAACTTCGACATAGAATGAAAACCAAGCCTTGCTCCGGTTGCCGACATAAATGAATTAGGCCACTAATCAAGAGTAATGAATTCATACAAACCCTATACGATGCATTTAGTATGAACTAATACATCGTATAGGTTTAGAGAAGGCATCTATTCTTTCAGTCGTGGACTAGCGTTGGATTATATGAGTTTAGCCATACTTATCGGGTCGAAATCTCTAAGGCTTTTGTAATCACCCTCTTTTACTTTTTTAGCCCAATAAGGGTCATTCAATAGTGCTCTTCCTATTGCGATTAAATCGAACTCTTTATTTTCCATTCTTCGAATCAGTTCATCCAAACTTTCTGTTTGTGATGCTTCACCATCAAACAATGCACCGATAACATCACCAGAAAGTCCAACTGACCCCACGGCAATCGTAGTTTTACCCGTTATCTCTTTTGCCCAGCCCGCTAGATTAAGACCTTTTGCACCATCAATTTCCGGAAACTCTGGCTCCCAAAACCGACGCATTGAACAATCAAAGACATCAACACCGGCATCCGCTAAAGGCTGCAACCAACTAGCAAGCTCATCTGGTGTATGAGCTAATTTGGTTGTGTAGTGGAACGTTTTAAACTGGCTGATTCTAAAAATCAGTGGAAAATCCATTCCAACCGATTCCCTCATTGCTTTTGTAAGCTCAACCGCAAAGGTTGTTCGGTCACGAAGTGATAGGCCACCGTAACGATCAGTTCGTTTGTTGGTTTCACTCCAAAAAAATTGGTCAAGTAAATACCCATGCGCACCATGAACTTCTACCACATCGAAACCAAGTTCTTTGGCACTGGCGGCTGCTTTGGCAAAAGCACTGATGGTATCTGCAATATCCTCATCCGACATTGCTCGCCCGGCAGGTGTATGGCGAGATTCTATCGCGGAGAGCCCTGATGGACTTTCAACGTCATGGGGTGGCGCAGTTCCTGGTGCTGCACCTGAAACAGCACCCACATGCCAAAGTTGCGGCCCCATCCGCCCTCCGACTGCATGAACACTATCAATCACGTGTTTCCAACCAGCTAATGCTTGTTGACCATAAAACTGTGGTACACGAGGGTCGTTATGTGCTGCAGGTCTATCGACTATCGTCGCCTCCGAGAGAATAAGCCCTACGTCATTTTCGGCTCGGCGACGGTAATATTGAGAAATGTCATCGGTCACTACACCTTGTATTGCAAAATTGCGCGTCATAGGTGCCATAACAATACGATTTTTAAGGTTTAAGTTTTTAAGTTGATAGGGTTGAAAAAGTAGGCTACTCGGTAAAGATTTCATTTTGTCACTCCTAATATCAGAGTCACTATTAGTATATACTGCATACCGTGTGTCAATTACGCACCAATACTATACTAGGTTACCTCAAGGATACTTACATACATGAAATATAATATCGAAAACCGACTTCTACTTGATCAAATAGCTGATAAATGGTCGATATTGATACTGTCACAAATATGCCAAGGTCCATTACGTTTTAATACGCTAAAAAGAAGCCTGCCAGGAATTTCACAAAAATCCCTTACTCAGGCATTAAGAAAACTGGAGCGAAACGGAATTTTAGCCAGAGAAGTCCAACCTACTTCACCTATTACCGTAGAATATCGTGTTACTGCACTGGGTCTCACACTTAAAGAACCCTTTGAATCATTATTTAACTGGGCTCGTAAATATGCTCACGAAGTAGAAAAAGCTCAGAAAGAATATGACGAAAATTATGGGAATGAGTAATTTAATCGTTTATTTAAAATGATGATGGTTGCGTTGATAACCAATGATGTATTACATGCTTTAGCGAAAGTTAATTTCCCTGTTACCGACACGCCATGTAGCCAAAATCTTTTTATTCCAATGCCTTAAAGTTTCACATCGCAAGACCGCTACTCACCACAGGGCGAAAAAAGCAGAGCAAAGAATAAGCAGCGTTTTTTGCTCTCTGAGTGCATGCGGTTATCTCACAGCACTGGCGCTAACCTCAATATCGAGCAGCGCCCACAACTAAGCGTGAATTAACGCGAACAATACACTATCGAGCAAGTCCTACAAGGCTGGGCACCACACATTAGCGAAGAAGCGGCGTGGTAAGACAAATGCGGGTAGGTAAAAATTAGCTTTAATCTGTACTTCCGTTAGATTCATTTCAAATACAATATCCATTGTGTTCCTTGATGGGGGTAATTTAATTATTGACTCCATAGTCTCTTGTTAGAAACCACTTTCTTCGAACTCAGCTCTAGCTTTATCTTCGCATCTAACACATGCGAAATATTTTATTGTGTCCATATCCCCGGTAACAAATTCATTACAATGAGGACATGTAATTGCTCGCCAACCTCGATCGAAACAAGAAATACAACTCCAAAGACTGTCAATATAGAAAACTGAAGGGCGATCATCGTAACATTTGTGGCAATAAGCTATCCATTCACCACCCTCTTCGCACCACTCATCACCTTGTGAATATCGTTCTTTACACATTTCATATACATATTCATGATCGATTTCTTCACCACAATTAGGACAACGTTTTAATTCTTTATCAAAAAATTGAAATTCCTTACCACAACTTTGACAAGGAATCGTTGCGTTAGTTTTCTTAATAAGCACATCTTTGACACCACAGACCATACATTCATAATCATTACTCCATTCATTTTTTTGAGTAATAATCGCTGATTCCATATGGCAATGTGCGCAATTCTCAACCTCAAAGCCTGATTTTTTCTTTATTTCAATTTGAGGAAGAATTGCGGTGTACCTTGCTTTTATAAATTCCTGCTGCCCCATCATTCGTTGATGAATACGCTCAAATTCTTCCAGATAATTATCGAAAATTGGTGACCAATCACTAACTAATAACTCATGCAAATAATGCCATGCACTCCATTGTTCTGCAACAACACTGGCTTTTGTTGCTTGAATGTCTTGATATTTAGTATGCGCAAAATGAACAATCTGATTTCTATGTTCTCCTAAAGCTTTAAATGCATCTATTGCATTCGCGCCAATCGGTTGTTTTAGAATATTCTTAATTCTCGTTACCGCGTCATCAAGAAAAATAGAGTGAAAATCACCGACTTGAAAACTATCAAGATTTGCTAATTCAGGGCGACTAAGAATCAAGGTCCAATGTTCGGTCATTAACCGAGCTTTAAGAAACAACTCAATTGAAGTATAAAAATCTACTACTGAATTTTTGGGTCGTTTATCAAGATCATCCAAAGATGAATCTAAAAAGTCGATAGCATTTTTAACTAATGCATCATGCATATCTTCTTTAGTTTGTTTTTTTTGAGAAATAAATGTGCGTCCCACAATATCCACCTCTGGTTTTTAACGCCCCAGTTAACGGCGCAAATCACCTAAACTAAAGCGCATGAAAATTTTCATACAACAACGACTGAACTTAAATGCGTCAATTACACTGGCTTGTTATAACGTAATACCGTATTTATGTAACATTTCTTTTATGAGGAAAGGTGTGTCTAAACAGGAAGTTGCGTCTGTTTTATACAAAAACTTATTTAAATATGCCCTTGCACCATTAACTGATTTTAGTTTCTGAGCTTTAATAGCTGGCTCACCAATCATTAGATTATACATTCCTACCTCATTTTTCTCTGCTCTTTCTAACGGCATCGAATGATATAAAGAATATGTTTTCACCGCATTTTTAAGATAGTTAGGATAATTACCTTCTACTGCTTTCGGATTTACATGTTGTACCGCTGCACACGCAAGACTAGCTATACTCAAATCAAACAATGCTTCATCACCCGCTGGACTTGAAACACTATCAAGACTAAAGCCTAACAAACTAAGTAAAATTATTAATCGAAACATTAATTGTATGACCTATCGTTATAATGCCAAGATCAGTTGCACAATACATTGGCTATATTTTGGTAACCAAAATTCGTGACATGTATTTTGTCAATTGATGCGACTTGTTATAAATGTTATTAGCTGATTATTTTTTTAATATTTTCTTCCAATGAAGATTTTCTAAAAAGATGCTTCGAATAGAGCCAATTTTTATGCTGCGAACCAAAATCTATAACACCTGTATTTTCTGTTTTATCTCTTGGATTTAATCGGATTTTTAATTTGCCATTCTTTTCAATAAATAATTTCTTGGGCATTGCCCAAACTACTTTAGCTGACGATTTCCTTGCATCATCTAGAACACAATATACAAAATCCCCTTTAGAAGCTAAATAGGTTCTTTGTTTAGACGTTGAAAATATATTAAGAAGCTTAAATTCCTCATTGGTATTACTATAATCATTTTTAAAATTGCATATTTCTTTATATATTTGATTTTTATTTCTAAAGCGGAGATTTTCGTCATAAAACTTGGATAGAAATTGCATATTAATCCCCAACTTTTTGTTCTGGTTCATCATCATGGTTCATTTTTTCTTTATTTGCAGTGTCAACCATTTTGGCAAACATTATAGGCCATCCTATCCCGACGAATGCGCAGGATTGCATACTAACAACAAAAATTTCTAAACATTGTCCGAACAAACCTATTATAAATGCACCACCACCCCACAAAATAAAATATAAAAATGTTTTTTTTCCATGTTTTAAAGCTAATGGTGAACGATCAACTGTATAATAAGCACAACAATCTACAATAACAGTTAAGACGCCAATGACCATACATCCTAGCGCGAAAACTATGACTACATAATCATTAGTTGCACTGGGATCGACTTGAAGTTTAAAAAATAGATTTTCAAGTCCATCTATAATTATGTTCATAATTCTCCTATATTTATAACGCTGAGAACAGTTGCAAAATATTTGGCGCGTCATTTTGCTCTGCAAAATGCGTGACAATTATTTTGTCAATTTATTCGACTTGTTAGCCATTTTTCACAGGGCAAAAGGCATCTGATAAAATTAGTTTCTCTAATGATTTATTTATAAATCCAAACAAAAAACCATCGTAATTGAGGCTTTCCATTGAAAAAGAATTCGCTAGATCATCTTTTACATTGCCCAATTTATCAAACCACTGAGTATATATATCTTTTTTATAAAAATCTGAATCATCAATATTTCGTATATAGTTGGCAGTTATTTGACCATAAAAATTATTTTCTGGATCACGTACCATTGAAAATTCGATTTGAATAGTTTTACCAAAAGCTTCAACTTGTAAATATCCATTTTTTGAAGACGAAACTAAAATTAAAGGAAAACTCGCCACAGTTGAAGATTGTTTTTCTATTAAATTTTTAAATTTATTTAGTAATTCAGGATACTCTCTATACGCATTATCTAGTAAATTGCTCATATTTAGCTTTCCTCTATTTAGCTTTAACTGGCCAACGCTAAGCTAAGTGGCTAACAAACTTGGCACAAACCTAAATTGAACACCATAAACACTTAACTCAACCAAATTAAAAATGCCGAACGTTTGTTAGTCCGTCTTAAGCGCTTTGTTATGTATATTTATTGCAATGACATACTATAAATAGATGGACCATGAGCAATACCAAACTCTTCGGCTACTCGTTCAATGAGTGTTTCGTTTTTGATATGCAATAAAAAGTCCATATTCTTTGCATTCTCTAAACGTCGGTTAGGAAGTTCTAATTTAAAGGATGTATCAAAACTAGCTAACGATAATGAATCACGCAGTGCTTTCAAAACTAAACTCTGAGCGCATTTTAAAGTTTCTACTTGTCCATTTTCACGAAGAGTTTTCTCAAGTTCGGAATATGCATTATCCGATACCAATCCACTAAACTTATCTAAATTTGATAATTTATTGCAGAAATCATATTTTATACCCCAATTGCCATAAAACTCCCGACTACTACTATTGTTCATTTGTGCAGATAACAGGAACAAGCTTAAGATAAGCTCTCTTACTGCTGACTCGTAAGACTCTGTAACAATATAGCTACCATCCATTGCTAATGGGAAAATTGCATTATGTAAGCTTCTGATCTTAGTTATATCTTCGCTATATAAGTTTATTTTTTTACAATAATCCTCAAACTCCTCGAGGTGCTTATAATAGTTAATAAATTTATTCTGCTCTGCGCTTAGGGATATTTGAGCTTTTGTTTGCTCCGAACGATGGTTTGCAGCAAAGATGGCTCCAACTGGGATACTCATCGCTAAAAAAGCCAAAGGCAATTTAAAGGCAACTAACAATCCATTCAGTTGTTCAACACTTTCTACGACAATCCCATCTTTCAACAAATACCTATGTATTAAAAAGCAACCGATCACAAAAGACAATAGAATGAAAACTCCAGTTCCCCTAACAATACCCAGTTCAAAAAAACCTTTTTCGGGAGAAAAAAACTTTATAGTCGACTTTTTACTCATTAAAACTCACTCATAGATTGAGAATATACATAACAGCATCTTTTCAACAGACATTGTCTATAAAATATTTTCACAAACTACAGACACCACTCCAGCAACATACTGTTCTGTAAGCCTTACTCTTCCTTACACTCACACATTGCAGAACATATCTGTCTAATCGCAATTGCTCAACTAGATTCATAATCTGCCATTAAAAAATTAGATCAAGAATTGACTTAGCAAATTGGTCAGCAATAGTACAAAAAGAGAGGCGACTCACTCTTTAGTGTTAACCACAATGTAAAAGCGCCCGCTAAGAACGTCCAATAAAAAAGGCCACGCTGATTTATGGAAATCGACGTGACCAATGGCTCGAAGAGAAAAAGGATTAACGTTTTAAATTAGCAAAGGCGTAGTCAATTGCGTCTGCAATCATATCCGCCTCTTCTTTGGTGAGAGTCAGCATTGGACTCAAACATAAGGTGTTGTTGTATTTACGAAATGAGCGGTTTGTGCGGCCAATCAGCACGCCTTGTTGCGCGCATAGGCCAACCAGTGCCATACATACCGACTCGTCGACCGGCTCTTTGGTGGTGCGGTCATTGACTAGCTCCATGCCGATGAAGAGACCTTCACCGCGCACATCGCCGATCAAAGGGTATTTTTCTTGCAGTGCTTGGAGGCGTCCTTTGAGGTATTCACCCATTGCGGCGCTGTTTTGCAGTAACTGCTCTTCTTCAATAATGCGTAAGTTTTCTAACGCGGCAGCAGGGCCAGCAGTACAGCCACCAAAGGTACTGATATCGCGGAAATAGCTTTCACGCTCTTCCGGTTGGTCGTTGAGCAAATTGAACACTTCTTCGGTAACCACTGTGCACGAAATTGGTGCATAGGCAGAGGCTAACCCTTTGGCCATAGTGACAATATCCGGTTGAATACCAAAATGTTGATAGCCAAACCATTGACCAGTGCGGCCAATACCACACACCACTTCATCAATGTGCAGCAAGATATCGTACTTACGACACAAGGCTTCAATCCCACGGAAATACCCAGCAGGAGGCACAATCACCCCGCCGCCAGCAGTAATCGGTTCAAGCACCATCGCCCCAATCGTCTCAGGGCCTTCTTTAAGAATGATCTGCTCTACCGCTTCAACCGACAGCTCTGCGTAGCTATCCGTTTCGCCATATTGGCTGCGGTATTCGCAGCAGTGAGGGATTTCAACAAAGCCTGGGGTAAATGGGCCATATTGATTTTTACGTTCTTCCTGTCCGCAAGAACTCAAACAAGCAATCGTGGTGCCGTGATAGTCGCGATCACGGTACAGAATTTTGTGTTTTTTACCGCCGTATTTTTTCTCAGCGATTTGGCGCACCATTTTGTACGCTTTCTCATTGGCTTCAGAGCCTGAGTTGGAGTAATACACACGGCTCAAACCCGGCATATAACTCAGCAGTTTAGCGGCAAATTCCGCAGCAATCGGCGTTGCGCCAGAACCCGCGTAGTAGTTCAGTTGCACCAGTTGGTCATGCACGGCATCGGCGATGCGAGTTCGGCCATAACCGACGTTAACACACCATACGCCACCAGCGACGGCATCGAGAAATTTCTCCCCTTTGTCATTCCAAAGGTAGCTGCCCTCACCTTTCACAAACATCGGTGCGGTATGGTTCGCGTGTTGCATCATATGATGCCAAACGTGTTGTTGATCCTTTTCTTTACTTGATGCTACTGATGACAAGTCCATTTCGTCATTCTCCTCATTGCTAACGAAGGCAAATTTCACGTTAGAGCAAATTCTGTCCGGCGTTTAGGTCCAGATCTCGGTATTTTTAGGACCACTTTTGTGCTTCTTAGCGAATAGACAAAGGCATCAAATAGCATATTTCTGAGTAATTATTCAAAAATGGCACATATCATGCTTTTCTATAAAAAAAATATAAAAAAGAGGAGTAGATTTTGAAGAACGATCATTTAATTCACATTCAATTTTCTCCTGATAGAAGCCTCCAAGAACAGATCAGAGAACATCTACTGGAAAAGATTCATCAAGGGATATTTGCAGACAAAGCTCTACCGTCTTGCAGAAAATTAGCACAAATGCTCAATGTATCGCGAAATACCATTGTATTAGTCTACGAGCGTTTAGTGGATGAGGGATTTTTGGTGTCGCATCAACGGAGTGGTTTTTTTGCCAATCCCGAGATAGATGCCATTCAAGTGAACCCGCTCAAACGAGAAGAGCCTGCACCTAAGTGCGTAGGTGATGCACCAGTTTGGGGCAATAAGTTCAAATGTGACTTTTCCGGACAACGTAGCCGTATCAAACTCAACAACTGGCAAGAGTTTCCTTATCCGTTTATTTATGGTCAACCTGACGAAAGCCTGTTTCCTGCCAGCCATTGGCGCGAATGTGGCCGTTTAGCGCAGCGGACCAACGTGATTAAAGATTGGCTCGCCGATCACGTCGATGACGACGATCCTATGTTGATAAAACAGCTGCAAACCAACGTATTAAGTAAACGTGGCATCATTGCCGATAGCGATGAAATTTTGGTGACGATTGGCACGCAAAACTCTCTGTTTCTGATTGCGCAGCTACTCACCGATCATCACTCTACCGTGGGCATTGAAGAGCCGGGTTACCCTGATGCACGCCATATTTTTTCGACTTTTCATGCCAATATTCAAGGGCTACGCATCGATCCTGAAGGGGTCTCTTTGACTCCAGAGCTCACTCAGTGTGATTACATCTACACGACGCCAAGCCATCAGGTGCCGACTAACGTGACAATGTCACTTAAACGTCGCCATGAACTGCTACAAATGGCGGATGAACATGACATTGTGATCATCGAAGATGACTACGACAGTGAAATCAATATCAATCAACAGCCGCATCCGTCGTTAAAGAGTTTGGATAAAAATGGCCGCGTGATTTACGTCGGCAGTTTGTCGAAGTCTCTTTCACCCGGTCTGCGGATCGGTTTTATGGTGGCGGATCGCAATATGATTGCCCAAGCTCGTAAGCTGCGCCGTTTGATGTATCGCCATCCACCTTCAAATAACCAACGCACCTGCGCGCTGTTTATCTCTTTAGGCTACTACGATACCTACTTAAGTAAGATTAAACGCGCCTACTGCGAAAAATGGCAAGCACTGCGCCAAGCGTTGGAACGTCATTTACCTGAGTGCATCACGTCCGACACCCTTGGTGGGAGTGCGTTTTGGTTGCGAATGCCCGATGGGGTCAGTAGCAAGCAAGTGGCAAAATTGTCGCGGGAACAGGGCGTGATTGTCGAAGATGGTGATGTGTTATTTATGCATCCAGAAAACCTTAACTATCGTTTTCTGCGTCTCGGCTTTGGCTCTATTAAAGCGGAGAACATCGAACCGGGCATCGAAATCCTCAGCCAGATTGTTCGCACTCTCGCGCTCACGTCTTGCCAAGAGGCATTTTGGCGTGACGAATAGCAGCCTTTTGGCGTCATGAATCATAGCCTTTTAGCGTGATGAATAGCCGCAACACTTAACCTAATTCAGCCCGTTGAATCGGTCATTAAGGGTGTAAAACGCACAGTTTTACACCCTTTTTCGTGGGCAACGAATTTTCTATCAAGCTCATCGCTTAGCCATAAAGCCCATGTAAACAAATCGTTGCCTAAATCACGCAGTCATGAAAGGATGGTTAACATTCATTCAGGTGTTACTTAGATTTTCCCAACCATAATGAAGCTATCGTGGTGACACCTCTCTTTACCCTTTTAATTAGACAAGGAGTCAGTATGGCAAACGTGGTATTTATCACTGGTGCAACATCCGGATTTGGTCGCGCAGCAGCGCGCCGTTTTGCTAAAGATGGCTGGTCGGTCGTCATTTGTGGCCGCCGTGAAGACCGCTTGAAAGCGTTAGCGCAAGAGTTAAGCGCCTCGGTTCCCGTTCATTATCACGTGTTAGATGTTCGTGATGCAGCCGCAGTAAAAGAAGCTGTTGCATCTTTGCCCGAACCTTTTAAACAAGTGAAATCGCTCATCAATAATGCAGGGCTCGCCTTAGCGCTTGCGCCCGCACAAAAAGTCGACCTCGACGACTGGCACACCATGATCGACACCAACATCAAAGGCTTAGTCAACGTGACTCATGCGCTACTGCCGACCCTGATTGAAACCGGTGCAGGTGCGTCGATCATCAACGTTGGCTCTACCGCTGGTCAATGGCCTTATCCGGGCAGCCATGTGTATGGCG
The DNA here is from genome assembly GCF_024347055.1 of Vibrio porteresiae DSM 19223. NCBI lineage: Bacteria > Pseudomonadati > Pseudomonadota > Gammaproteobacteria > Vibrionales > Vibrionaceae > Vibrio > Vibrio porteresiae. The sequence goes on along the minus strand of NZ_AP024896.1, from coordinate 823,180 downwards.
CAAGTAAAGCCTTTGTGCAACAGTTCAGTTATAACCTGCGCTGCGACTTACTGGGCACCGCAGTGCGTGTCACCGATTTAGCACCTGGCATGGCTGAAACCGAATTTACCTTGGTTCGCAGTAAAGGTAACCAAGCCGCTTCTGATGCACTTTATGGCACCACCACACCACTGAGTGCCGAAGACATTGCTGAGCAGATGTTCTATATCGCAACCTTGCCTGATCACATGTGCATTAACCGCATTGAAGTGATGCCGCTGCGCCAAGCGTGGGGACCATTTGCGGTCGACAGAGACAAGTAATTCGCTTGCTTGAATTGCCTTTGTTGAAATGAAAAACCGTCGCAATTGCGACGGTTTTGTTTATTGGGTGAGCCCCTTGATCTTTACTCTTTAATCTTTGCTGACAAGATTAAGCAAAAGAAGTTAAGAATTGGCGGACACGCTCAGATTTAGGGTTATTGAAGAACTCTTCTGGTGGCGCTTTTTCGATCAATTTGCCTTTTTCAAGGAACACCACTTGGTCGGATACGGCACGAGCAAAATCCATTTCGTGGGTTACCACAACCATGGTGTAACCTTCTTGAGAAAGCTGCTTCATAACGCCCAACACTTCACCTACCCTTTCTGGGTCAAGTGCTGAAGTCGGTTCATCAAAAAGAATTACATCTGGGCTCAGTGCCAAAGAGCGCGCAATCGCCACACGCTGTTTTTGACCACCAGAAAGAGTGATTGGGTAAACGTCTTTTTTCTCAAGCATGCCCACTTTTTCAAGCTGTTCTAGCGCGATTTTTTCCGCGTCATGTCGCTTCATGTGTTTTACTTTCAGCAACGGCATCATCACGTTATGTAAGATGTCTAAGTGAGGCCACAAGTTGAAGTTTTGGAACACCATGCCGACACGTTCACGAATTTTCGCTAACTGTTTATTGCTCATTGGTTGGTCATTTTCATCGTTAACACCAATACGTTCATCACCGATGAAAATCTTGCCTTTGTCTGGCTGTTCTAGCCAGTTCATGCAGCGCAATAAGGTCGATTTACCTGAACCAGACGAACCTAAAATACTCACTACATCGCCTTTGTTTACCGTCAAGTTGATGTCGCGTAGCACTTCGATACCATCAAATTGTTTTGACAAGTTTTTCACTTCAATTGCTGAATCATTAAGCATGATAAAATCCTTTTTTCTTACCAATCAATCCAATCAACTTAATCGCATTTTCAATCGCAAGTCCGACTACCCAGTACAGAGCAATCGCAACTAGGAAAGCTTTGAACGGGATAAAGTAAGTCGACTGCACACTGTTTGCTGATGCAGTGATCTCTTGAACCGTAATGATACACAGAAACGCAGTATCTTTTAGTGTGATAATCAACTGGTTACCAAGCAGTGGCAACGCACTTAATATCACGGTAGGTAAAATTATGTGTAAGAAGGTTTGGTGGTGACGAAAACCGTGTGCATGCGCCGCTTCCACCAGCCCTTTTTGCATCACCAAGCGTTGACCACGCAAGATTTCGCAGAAATACGCGCCGTGATAGAGCACTAACGACACCAAACCTGCCGTCTCCGCTTCCATACGGAAACCAAATTGACCTAATCCGTAATAGAGCAAGTAAGCCAAAATAAGAAACGGTACGGTACGCATCACGGTCATGAAAACGCGAACCGCGGGAGACAACACTGGAATCTTCGCTTCCAGCACGTACAGCAATACCAAACCAAACAGAAAACCAATTACAGCAGCGAGTGCAAAGAGGTATAAGGTCTCTTCAAATCCCTCGAGAAACAGATCACGTGCTTCCCAAATCATTGCCCATTCATTCATTTGACTCTCCTTATATCGCTAAACGGCGAGCTTTCACTTCGGCGATCGATTGGGCTTTCACGAGCAAACCAACGATGATCATATAGATGATCCCAGCGCCTAAGATTGGGTAAAGTGGTTCGTACGTGACAGAGGAAATACGGTTAGTAACACGGGTTAAGTCTACTAAGCCGATGATCGCCACCGCAGGGCTACCTTTGATCAAAAATGACATTTCATTCACGAGCGCAGGCAAACTGACGGAGAAAATCTGAGGCAACATGATGTGACGGAAGAAGGTCCATTCAGTCATACCGCATGCATAAGCAGCCTCTCTTTGATCCATAGAAAAGTTGCGTATCGCTGAGCGCCAGATTTCGGCATTAAACGCAGCGGTATTCAGTGCCAATGACATGATGGCGGCGACAGTCACATCCAATTGCAACCCAAGAGCAGGTAATGCTAAGAAGATGAACAGCACCAAAGTCACAAGCGGAGTGGAACGAGCGATGCTTATGTATAAGGCAAGTAGTTGATCGATGACCGGAATTTTACGTTGGCGAATGATGGCGATAAGTAGTCCCATCGACACACCAATAGTGATCGCTGTGGCAGATACCCATATCGTGGTCACAGCGCCCTTGAGTAACATTATCCAAGCACTCAAATCCATCTAGTCGTGCTCCTTTGTTGGCTTTCTCGGAAATCCGGCCCAACGGCTGGGCCGGTACAGCTTCTTTTTTTACTTAGTTGTTACTTGATGTTGGCTAGCTTATGGAAATCGGCCACATTGGTGATCGGTTGATCAGGCAATCCTTTAAACTCTTGACCAAACCATTTTTTCTGTAGCTCTGTTAGTTTGCCAGTGGCTTTCAGGTGTTCAACGAATCCATCAAGGAAGGCAAGTAGCTCTGGGCTATTTTTTGGCACAGGCCATGACACGAAACCACCACCTGACACTGGCAGACCTTTTTCAAACACGTCTGGGCGTTTTTTCACTAGGTCGTTCACTGAGATAACGGCGTTGATAACGTAGTCAAGACGGCCATTGGCTAGGTCAGCGTAAGCTTCTGGGTAAGATTGGTATTGCACGATTTTACCCAATTTGCCGCCTTGGTCAGCCAGCATTTTTTTCAGCTCTGGTAAACGCGCCATGAACGCACTACCCGCTTGAATGCCCACTGTTTTGCCGTCAAGATCTTTGATGCTATCTAGGCGATCGTCACCTTTGCGTTTGACAAAGTAGTGCTGTGCAGACGCTAAAGGAGTAACGAAGTTGAACACGTTTAAACGTTGGTCTGTCACCAACGCGCCTGTGATAGCCGCATCGTATTGACCTGAAGAAACCGCTGCAAGTAAGCCAGTCCAAGGCAGAATGCTTTGCTCAACTTTGAAACCTTTGGCGTAAGTTTTCAGCTCTTTCAATACATCGTTGTTAAAACCAACTGGTGTACCGTTGTCCATAAAGTTGAATGGAGCGTAGTCGTCCTCAGTCGCAACTTTAAACACACCCGCTTGTTTGATTTGAGGCAAATCGTTAGCGTGAGCAGCGAAGCTTCCAAGCATCAGTGCCAATAGCGTAACTTTACCCATACGTTTCAATTGTTGACTCGCTAATTTCATAACCACCTCCTGTGATAGTTTCCTTACGTTATGATTTCTCACAACAATTAGCTTTTTAGCAATCCTTAACAATGCTTTCACTATTACTGACTCTACCAAAGAGTAATAGAGCCAAAAAAAAATGAAATTAAGGCCAGCACAGCAGTAATGGTGCCAGTTCTGGCCCTATCATTTGTGGAAAAATTGGCCCGGTGTGCAGCCAAATTGTTTTTTGAACGCCTCACCAAATGCCGAGACAGAATCGTAGCCACAGCGCAGTGCCACGTCGGTCACGACTATGCCCTGCTCAAGTAGATTCAAGGCATAGATAAAGCGCAGCCTCTGACGCCATTGCTGAAACGTCAACCCAGTCTGTTTCACAAACAAGCGACTGATACTGCGACCACTGAGCCCAATATTCTGGCCCCATTGTTCAACGCTCCAACGATGCGCTGGATCGGCCTGTAATTGCTGGCACAGTGTGCGAATACGGCGGTCTTGTGGCATCGGCAGTTCTAAACTGACCCGTTCTTGTAGCTGCAGCTCATCGAGTAGCACCATCGCCAATCGCTCTTGCGCCGATTGCAATTCATACAAGGCTGGCATTTGGCAAAAGCGAATAATGAGTTCACGAAACAGTGGCGAAATCACGCAGACAAACGGCGCTTCCCACCCCGCGCCGGGCAACACCTGCGAATCGATATAAAGACTGTTCATGGTGGCAGCACCATCGGACACCACTTGGTGTGTGACACCCTCTGGTACCCAAATACCGTAATGCGGCGGCGACACGTAACTGGCGTTTTCCGTTTGTACCGACAATATCCCTTGTGCGGCGTAAGAAAACTGGCCCCATGTATGGGAGTGCCATGGCGTGGCGCTACCTTGCTCATCCCAGCGCTCGGGACGAGCCCAAACCGGACGCGGCAGCTGTTCATACACTGGAATGGTGCGTATTTGTCGGGTATTCGACATAATTTGTCTTAACTTCGATAGCAGGAAATAGAAAGACAGCGTACCTTAGCCCGGGTCATTATTTCAACCTTTCTGGAACACTTTTATGTCTCTTCATTCGGTCATACAACGTATTAAAAAAGAGTGGTTTATCGTCTCAATGCTCTTGATGATTGTGATTGCTGCTCTATTGCCCGATCTGGGTAAAAGCCATGGCTGGTTACAGCTGGATAAATTGACCGGCATTGGTATTGCCATCATCTTCTTTTTGCACGGTATTGGTTTGTCGCCAGAGAAGATTCGCCAAGGGGTGAGTAACTGGAAACTCCATATTGTGGTGCAGCTGACTACTTTTGCCATTTACCCACTGATTTGGGTGATCTTCGGCAGCATGATGTCGCAACTGTTTCCGGCTGCATTGGCCATCGGCTTTTGCTATTTGTTCGCACTGCCAAGCACCATCTCCTCTTCTGTTGCGATGACCAGTATCGGTAAAGGCAACGTCCCTGGCGCGATTTTTAACGCTTCTTTATCGAGCGTGCTTGGGGTGTTTGTCACGCCGCTGTTAATGGGATGGTTTACTCAATCGACCGGCGCTCGCCTTGATGTGACTGGCACCATCATCTCCGTTGCTGAGCTGTTATTGCTGCCGATGGTCGCAGGTCAGTTGCTGCGTCCGGTGCTCGGGAATCTATTGGCTCGTTACAAAGACATCACCAACAAAATCGACAAATGGGTCATTTTGATGATCGTGCTAAACGCCTTTAGTGATTCGGTCATTGAACACATTTGGTCACACTTCTCTGCCACCTTGCTCGGTGTCTCGGCCGTGATTTGTGTGGTGGTGCTTCTGGCGATTACTCACCTATTGCGCTGGGGCTCGCATCGTTTGCACTTTGATCATGCGGATGAAGTGGCTGCGGTTTTCTGTGGAACGAAAAAAACCCTAGCCGCTGGGATTCCTATGGCTAAGGTTATTTTTAGTGCGTCACCAGATTTAGGCATGATTTTGTTACCTATCATGCTCTATCACCCAATTCAGCTATTTTACTGTGCAATATTGGCTAACCGTTACGCTGACCAAGCCAATGCTCATCTACCGTTAAACAAATAAGCAAATTGCAAAAGAGTTGGATTAGGATGCCAACTCTTTTGAGATCTGCACAACGTGATAAGTGTAGGTAATCGCCATCGTTGGTTTTAACATCAAAGCGACGTGACAATTTTCATTGATCGCACTTTCAATCACTTGGTTTACCATCGAATCGTTTAAACCAAACCCTTTGATGATGAAATGCAAGTTCACACTTTTAAACAGACGAGGCTGAGTATCGGTTAAGGTGTAACTTACGTCGGTCTTCATACCAAACAGTTCAACGCCCTGTTGCTTCAATCCTGCAACCACTTCACCAGAGCAGCAACTGCCTAAGGCTGATAACAGGATGTCGGTTGGACAGGTCGCACTTTCATTGTTGTTATCCACTGGGAAATGAAAGTTATGATCATTGATTACATCAAATTGATAATCTTGCTGCCATTCGACGCTAACAGTCATAATAGCCTTCTCCTAAGAGTTATATACACCGCTAAACATTCACTGACGCGCTGCGCACGTTCAGGGTCATCACCAAGGCTCTACTGACAATTTCAGAAAGCGATTGATGAATCTGAATGTTTTATTTGTAATATCAATAAATTAAAGCCTAGCAAACACGTAATCATTCGAACATTTCTGCTTTCGATTTTAAGCGTTTGCTATGCGTTATCGATAAAGCCGCAGATAGTAGCAGACCATGAACGCGGTTTCATTATCATTATCGAGTTTAAGGAGATAAATCGGCGTAAACGGTGAAGTACGCACCAATTGTTAATTCAATTATTATCAAATGAGTTGATACTGAGGGAAGTTTGTTGAGCAAATGCACCAAGTCACCGAAATGTGACTTGGTTTTATGAAATAAATGAACAGCTAAAACAGCAATAACTAATATTAACTCACTGAATTAAAAGACCATTCTGTAGAAAGCACCGCCATAGCGACCTTATCTTTGAACTCACCATGACGAAAGCCAGCATCGCGTAAAACGCCCTCTTGGCGATAACCGGCATTAGAATAGGCCTTCACTGCAGCAGGATTATCGGCAAACGCGGTTAAGGTCATTCGATGTAATCCAATATCAGCAAAGGCATATTCAGTGATACGCCGCGTCACTAATGAGGCAATCCCTTTGCCCCACAGATCTTTTTCACCAATCAAGATAAAAAACTCACCGCTGCGGTTCAGCGTGCTCATTGAACTGATGCCCGTGTAGCCAATCAATTGGTGAGTTTCTTGCAGCACAATCCCAAACGTAATGGTACGGCTATCATCGTTAATCTGACTTAGCCATTTTTGAACATCAGCGCGTGATTGTGGGTAGCGATACCCAGACAAACTGTATTGCGTTATCTCATCATCACAGCCCCAGCGGTAGAAGCTTTCGGTATCTTCAACGTCTAACGCTCGCAGGTAGACCATCCCGGCCTTCAAAATCATTGTGTGTCCTTCTCTTGATCTGCCCTAATTTGAATAAAGGGAACTCTTAATAACAGGGAACGCTTAATAAAGGAAATACTATTGAATTTGCGCACCAAGCCAGGTGCCAAGTTCCTCAAGTTGCGCTTGATATTCAGGCGCTTGTTCAATCACAGAGCTGATCGCTTGACGCATACCGTCTACGGTGTAAGTCTGCTTAGTCAAAGCTGCACCGAACAGTTCAATCGGTTTCGGATCCAACGCATCACTGTAGACTTGCGCATGTTCAATAACGCCGTGCGTCACATCCAAATAGAGATCCACCCCACCCCAGACAAAACGCTCACTCAGTTGGTGGGTAAACTGCGGCGTGCTGCCAAAGTTCCATTCCCAGCTGCTTTGCTTGGCAAATTTCATCTCAAAATCTGGCAAATCGGCTGACGCCTCTGGAGAGATAAATTCGATGTCAATTTCGGTATCGTAATAGCGGCTGTAGGCTTCTATCATCGCATCGCACACCATTTTATGGTCGATTTGCGGCACGATGGTATTGAGGTTAATGACGCGAGATTTCACCGAAGTAATGCCTTTGGCTTGTAACTTTTTCGGGTCGGGATTGAGGTAATCTGCCAAACGCGACATATCGGTACTCATCAAAATCGTACCGTGGTGGAAACCGCGATCAATGGTTTCACGATATGCCGAGCCGGAGAATTTGCGCACGCCCTGCTCATCTTCCACGACTAAGTCATTGCGACCAGTCGCTTTACCCTGCACGCCAATACTGGCGAGTGCATCTAACACGATTTGAGTCGAGACACTTTTGTCGTATTCAGGTTTTCCCGCCATAAAGGTAAAACAGGTGTTGCCGAGATCATGAAATACCGCGCCACCGCCGGTTTGACGGCGAGCCAATTTCACCTTATCTCGTTCCATGATGTCGGTTTTACACTCTTTCCACGGGTTTTGTGCTCGGCCAATCACCACTGTGTCGTTGTTTTGCCACAAAAAAAGCACGCGCTGATCGGCAGGCATTGAACGAAAAATGATGTCTTCCACCGCAAGGTTAAACCAAGGATCAGTGGACTGGGACAATAGAATACGCGTTTTTTTCATAGCAAGACCTGTCTATCTAGTTGATTGCGCACTATGTTAAGTGATTTTTCACTGAGAATCACTAAAAGGCGTCATCCTAAAACAGGGTGAAAAAAAGGATGCCGAAGCATCCTTAAAAATGGTTTGTGTGCTTGTCGATTATAGTGACAAGTTACCTGCACCAGCAGACGCTTTAAGGTAAGTTGCCAAACCATCCGTTGAATACAGTGTGTAAGTGTAAGGAACGCTCCAAGACACTTCAGCAGGAATGTTGCTGCCGCTGAGATCTAATGCCGTACCGTTAAACAAAGAGCCTGTTTCAGTTAACTCTGAGTTGGTTTTGTACACTTTAGCCACTTTGCTCATTTTGGTAGTTTTTAGGTTATCAATATTAAATACGTTGTATTGAGAATTGATAGAACCTTCATAACCTAAACCAAACGCGTACATAAATGGGTAAGCAGAATCTTTGTAATCGCCTTCGAATAGGTTGTTAAACGCGTGCACTTTACCGTAACGAACGCGTGGCGTACGTTGGGTGGTTTTGCTAAAGATGTTATCAGCCAGCGTGACACGCAAATGACCACGGTCTTCTTTTGAGTTACTTGCACTGTGACCGATCAACATGGTTTTGTTGTGGTTTTCAAATAGAGAATAAGAAACCGTTACGTAGTCACTGCCGTGTTTAATATCCAGCATACCGTCGTGACGAACGTATTCGTAACCCTCAACTTCAGTGTAATCCGCATCGGTGTATGAACCATCATCAAATGTCACATGGTCAACCCATACGTTGGTTGAGTAAGTGATGGTCATACTGTCCCATTCTGCGTTCCAGCCATCGCCTGATTCAAAGTGCGGTTCAACGTCAACAGGGGTTTCAATGTGGATATTACGAATAATCACGTTGCTCACTTCAGACATCACAAGTGAACCGTTAGTAAAGCCCGCATCGCTAGAAACACCGATGATCGTGGTGTTGGAAGGAATCTTAATTTGTGAACGGGCTTTTTGATCATCAAAGCTGGTGTAGGCTGTGCCACCGCTAATATCAATAGTGCCGTTAATTTGGATGATGCGCGCATCACCTTCATCTTCTTCTAACGCCGCTTTAAACGCTGAAATAGAACTAACAAGATAAATATGAGCGCTGTCGGCTTTAGCGCCACCCGTAGTACCACCATTTTGGGTTGCAAAACCAATCGTCGCTTCGGTCAGTGCTTCATTGGTATACAGAGAAGCTGCTTGAGCTGGAATAACCACCGCTGCACTTAACGCACAAGTCACAGCAACGCTAAGTGTACGCTTAGCGAAATGAGAAGAAAAAGTCATATAAAATTCCTATAAATGGTTCGACAACACTATTTTCTTATTTAAAAATTACGCACACGAACACAATTAATCAGTACGCGAGACTAATAAATGAACGCGAATGTAATACTTTGTAAATTTCATTATTTCGCGCTTTGTAACATTTATTTATTTCTTAGGGAACCTTCCCAATTAACATCTTTATTATTATAAGATCTGTGCCACAAATTCTTGTCGAATTAGGATAACTACATCATTTATCACATGTTTATTTTCAATAAAATTGAAACGAAACGCAGTTTTATTGACGTCGCCAGAAATCTGACTGGTGATGAATGAATAAGAACCCAATGTCAGATCAAGGTAAAATACAAAATTTAATGAAAGGTTATGAATGGAATTAAATAATCACTCGGTCTAAAACTCTTTATCTAGACTCTGACCAAACAGGTCGTCATGTCATTTTTGGAATAAACATCGCTAAATATGAGCAGTGCCAAAACAATCACATTGAGCATAAATTAACCAATCTTTTTAGCGATCCTTAAGCTATAGTTAAGCAATAGTTAAGCAATAAATAGTGAAGCGATATTGAAGACAATTTAGCTACGCCCGTACGGATATAAACACGGTTGTAACGCTGAATATAACTACAGACGTAAGGACGGAGATAACGAACTTCCCCGTCGATGGTAGGAATAAATGGATCGTGATATCGGCCTATCGATGCAGCTGATAGTTATTACGGCCATGATGTTTGACATGATAAAGGGCGTCATCCGCTCGCTGAATCACATCACTTAAACTCTTATCCGCAGCTTGTACTTTCGCGATACCAATACTTACCCCAATCGAGATAGCTAGGTCGCGGATATAAAATGGTTCAGCGACTGCCGCAATCACGGCTTGAGCGACCTCTATCGCTAGGCTTTCTATCTTATCGTGATCCAACAATAAAATAGCGAATTCATCCCCACCAAAACGGGCGACCAAATCACTGCGATTGACTACCGCCATGAGTCGCTTTGCCACCTCTTTAAGCACTTCGTCACCAATAATATGCCCGTGGGTATCATTGACCGGTTTAAAGCGATCCAGATCCAGCATCATCAGCGCCGAGCGACCGTGTGGATGAGAATCGTGTTCTTTTACTAAGGCATCGCCTAACACCTGATTAAACAGCAATCGATTCGCAAGGCCCGTTAATGGATCGTGCCGAGCTGCAAAGGCAATTTTCTCTGCGGCCTTTTCCCGTTCCGTAATGTCTTCCACGGTTGTCACCCAACCGTGATCAGGCAAAGGTGTATAAAGCACTGAAATAATGCGACTCTGAGCCAAAGTGTATTTGATCGCCATCGACTCACCCCGAGCAAAATGGGTTTGCATCTGGCTAAACACTTGCTCTGGACTTAGCGAAGTATCACTACGCCCAACAACCTCGCGCAACAATTGCAAAAACGGCGTGCCGTACGCCATCTGCTTTTCTGTACGATTGAGAATGTCTCGATACTGCGGATTGGAGTATTTAAGGCAGGTATGTTCATCAAACACCGCGACACCTTGGCGCATATTCGCCATGATGGTATGTAACTCATCGGATTTTTCTCGGGCGGTTAACTCGCTCGCCCGCAAGCGCAATTCTTGTTCTCGACGAGCGGTGATGTCTTGAAAGCCGCCAATCAGCCGAGTTAACTTGCCCTCTTCAAACACCGCTTGTCCGGTTGCTTTCACCCAAATCGCCTTACCTTTGGCGGTCACCAAAGGTAATTCGTAGTCCCAGATCCCCGTGGAATTGAGGCCATCATGCACGGCTTTTTCAATCAGCGGCCTAGCCTCGGGGGCGTAAAACTCAATCGCCTCTTGTACGGTCGGCATATAATCGTCTGGCACTTGGTGTATCTCTCGGGTTTTCTCCGTCCAGTAGAGCTGATTGGTTTCCACATCCAGCTCCCAACCACCCACCCCAGAAACTTTTGCCACCTCTTCCAATAGCTGCCCTTTACGCATCGCCATATTCTGCGCTTGTTGGGCTAACTGTTTGGCAATGTCTGCTTTGATTGCGTTGAGTTGCGATCGTAACAACCCCTCCACGGCATGGGCAATTCGCTCAAGACGCTCTTTATCGCGCTCAAGCAGTAGGTGTGGCTTTGTCGAGAAGATGCTCAACACGCCAATCGGATCGCTTTCAAGATTTAGGGGAATGCCGGCACAAAAGCGCAAATCGCACCGACAATTGAGATAAGGATTGCCGGTGAGTTCAGGATAAGCATGGCTGTCTTCCACCACTAACATCTCTTGGCGTTCTAGTACCAATTGATGGAAAGAGCCATCATCCACTTTGACGCAAGAGAGCTGAGTCCCAATCGAAGAGATAAACTGCTGCTTCGTTCCGTCAAAGAGCGCAACAAGAGCAATGTCAGCCTGAAAAATATCAGCAACGAGCGTTATCAAATCGTCCAACTCGGGAATTTGACCGACACTCATGCTTTGTAACACTTGCAGCGCTTTATCATGCAAGTGTTGCTCTTCGATGGATTCTATTTTTAAACGGGTAACCATTACTCTTCCTATTGCTATCTCAAAGGGTTACACACAAGAAATCGTGCCAACCCATTAAGAGACTCACTCGCTATAACTATAGAAGAGTATGAAAAAAGAGAAGGAAATTACTCGACGAGAGGATTGATTTTGGACATTAACACGTGATCTTGCCACTGACCGGCAATGTTTAGATAGCGCTTCGCGTACCCTTCGCGCTCAAAATGGAGTTTGGTCAATACGCGTTCACTCGCTTGGTTATGCGGAATGTAATTCGCCATGATGCGGTGCAGCTTTTGTTCGGTGAACACATAGTCAATCGCCGTTTCAAGGATTTCAGTCATGTAGCCTTGTCCTTCGAACGTTTTAGAGACGCTATAACCAAGAAAACAGGCTTGAAATGCTCCGCGCGCCACATTGGTAAAGTTGGCAACGCCAATCACTTGATCACGCTCAGGAGTCAGCGCGACAAAATGAAACCCCGTACCTTGAGTGAAATGGGTTTGGTTGCCAGCAACCGCATTATGCCAATACTCTTTTGTGTAATATTCCGGCGCACGAATCGGTTCCCATGGCGCAAGATGTTTGCGGTTTTGTTGATAGAAATTGAGTAATAAATGACTCTCATCGGGATTGAGTATTTCAATCCGAGTCCTTGCTGTGGTAAGCAACATGATCTCTTCCTGTATCAATAAAAATTGGGTAAAAAAATAAACGGCCCGAAGACCGTTTATTTATCATTTCTGCCACTACATTCCTGCGACTAAAGGGAGCGCAGCTCAACCGCTTCACTTTAGCGAGTATATGGCTTAATTATCCGCATCGGTTTCCCCGTAAGGGAATTTCTTATGACCAAAGCGAATCACCAAAATCGACAGGGCGATAATTAAGATGGCACCAGCAATGCCCAACATATTCATGGTGTCGAGATTTTTCATATCCAACGCCATATAGCGCGCCAATGCAACAATCACAATATAAAGAGGCATCCTGACTGGAAGACGACCAGACTTAAGATACAAGCCCACCATCGCCAACACTTCAAGATAGATAAATAGCAAAAGTAAATCGCCAAGGCTGACGGTCATGGCTCGATAAATAGCACCAACTTCCACGCCCATCGCAATGATGGTTAACGCTGCAATGAGTAGCAGCCCTAAATCTTCAATAATGGTCAGGTAATGGTATCCTAACTTTCTAATTTTATTCAACTAACTTCTCCAAAACTACTTTATACCAGCGCATGCTGCGCCAAAAATTCATCTAACGCTAAACGATCAGAATCGATATCTAACTCACGATCAGAGAGATCGTGCCAAAATACCTCATCTGCTTCGTGGGCTTCAATTGTACCCTGCCACGCTTCAATGACGTAGTAATGAATTTTTTGCCATTCCGTTGTTTTATGTAAATAACTGCATAGATAACGATATTGCGTAGGGACGACGGCAAGTTCTTCTTCCATCTCACGCAGCAACGTCTCCTGCTGCGCTTCCCCTATTTCCATATGCCCACCAGGAATCGCCACTAAACCTGGATCGTGCTCTTTACTCATCGAACGGCGCTCAAGCAATATTTTGCCATTTTGAATGAGCATAAATGAGACACAAGGGTGCTCAATCATGATTGGATTCCTTTCATGAGTTTGATTAATCAATAACATAATGCGATTAACTGTGTTAGGCAAAACTATTTTGTCAATTCCATGTAAACCCTGCGGACACAACCTGCTCTTTGTCTCATTTTGGACAAAGCGTCTTACTCTTGATAACGCTTACTATGCATTTTCAAATAGTACTGTTATGTGAATCACAGAAAAAATTCGACGACTACTGCAACAGCGTCAATACTTGTTGCTAACAACGATTCTTATAAAAACGTCACGTCATTGGATTGAGGGTTTAACTAAACGACCGTAAACGGACCAGGAGGATCCATGATCCAATTACACTCAATCAAAACCAAAGTGACACTGGGTTTCTTTACCTGTGTACTCTGCTTTGGTATCGCTTCAGGATGTGCGTTAATCGCCTTAAATCACTCTTCAGCCGCGTTCAAACATATCTTGTCTGAATCGAAAATATTTAGTGAAGTCAGTGAAATACAAGCGCTATTTCTTAAAGCTCGCTTAACCGCAACCGACTATTTTTATACTCATGATGAAGCGTTTCTCAGCGAATTTGCCACCAAAAAGGCCAATCTTTACTCTTCGTTTGACTCTTTGAACAAACGCGAGGAGCTGAACATTAACCCCAAACTCAAAGATGAAGCGATCACGATTCAACGCGATATGAGCGAGTATTTTGCGACGTTTGCGCAAGTCGTGAATCAATCGAAGAAATACGAAGCGATGGTTGATAGTCAATTTTTGCCCGAGTTCAAAGCGACGAAGAAATCACTCGACGTGTTACTTGAACATGCCAAAGAGGCACACAATACGGCACTAGAATTTAATTTAGCGAAACTGGTCGAAGCCATTTTGGAACTAGAGATCAGTGCCATTAATAGCCTAAATACGGCCCACTCGGATGCATCCACGTACGATAAATTGTTACAGCAGCGTATCGTTCCTATGGAAGCGCCTATCAACAGTTCACTTGAAAATAAACAAGATCGGGCGATCTTTGCCGACTATATTGAGCACAAAACCAAATTTGCCAACAGCTACCATATGTTAGTGGAGTACAAACATGAGTTGGAAAATCAGAAACAAGAGCTCTTAAGGATTGGTAACCACACTTCTGAAGACTTGGTTGTCATTAAGCAAGACCTGTTAGAGAAACAGCGTGCAGAAGCGGAAGAAATGGCGCACGAGAAAGCGCTTTTTGAAGTGGTGATTAAGTCCGTGACCGCCGTCGCGCTGATTGTTGCACTGCTGTGCACTGTCTTAATTAGCCGCTTGATCGCACGCGGCATGAATAAGTTAGCACACTCGATTCGACTTCTGTCGCAAGGGGATCTGACCTATCGCAGCCCAGTGAAACCATCTGAAAAAGACGAATTTAGCCTGTTACTCCAACACCTAAATATCTCATTTGATTCGTTAAACGATGTGTTAAGCGAAGTAACCAGCGCCTCTGGCAGCGTTAATGACATGTCTCACGATTTGAACCATGTGGCTCACAATGTCGATAAATCATCTCAGGCGCTACGCAGTGAAATGGAGCAAGTGGCTTCGGCGTTACATCAGATGACCGCCTCTTCTGAAGAGATTGCTAACAGTGCTCAGGACTCTAACCAGTTCACCATGAGCGCTACACAAATCACGACAGAAACCATCGATTCAGTGCAATTGGTGCTCAATGATATTGCCGACATCACCACCGATATTGAGCAAAGCTCACAAGTGGTTTCGCAGTTAGTCGCTCAATCAGACAACATAGGTAACATCATAGTGACCATTCGTGCGATTGCAGAGCAAACTAACCTCCTGGCTCTTAACGCGGCGATTGAATCGGCTCGTGCTGGGGAGCAAGGTCGCGGCTTTGCTGTGGTCGCAGATGAAGTGCGCACCTTGGCTCATCGCACGCAAATCTCAACGGAAGATATTGAAAAGCTCATTGAACAGCTGCAAAGCAGTGTGCAACAAGCCACCCACTCTATCGGTCACTGTCGCGCCAAGACCCTTCAAGCGTCTGAACGTGCTGAAACCATATCGGGCACGGTGCGTGTTGTCCAAGATACGGTGCAAGAGCTCCAAGAAGTGAATGGTCAAGTGGTGGTAGCGGTGGAAGAACAAAGCGCTGTGACCGCGGATATCAGTCGCAATATGGACTGCGCGAATGACATCGTGATTGACACATCGCAGAGTATTACTGAACTGGCTGAAACCAGTCACCATCTTTCACAGCTTTCGACTGGGCTGATGGAGCGTGTGCGACAGTTTAAGTTGGTGGGTGAAGCGCCTCGTAGCAAAACAAAAGCCGCTTAGCTTGCTAGCCGTGCGCGCTCCACTAGAGCTAAAAAGCCGATTGCTTCTAAAAAGGCAATAGCCCTAAAAATTTGAATTAATTTCACTAAGGCGATGATTCACATCGCCTTTATTTTTGAATCACACTTTTGTCAGAGAACTATCAATTTATTCACATGTAAAAGTTAAGACTATTTGATGTGAGTAACATCACACTAAAATGCACTATTTTGGATCTTACTTTTTACCATTAACTTACTGATATCACTTATCAATTCCCCCAAAACCTCCTCTGCACCTAACCAGTGCTCTGTAATCGAACACTATTCATTAAACTTACTTTGCATTTTTACTGGCTATTTTTCTTTTTTGCTCAGCGTTAAGGTAATTAGCAAGTCATCAATAACAACAAACAATAATCGAGGTGTAAGATGAAAGTGATTATCGAATACGATCAAGCAGGTCTATATCGTGACAACGCATGGGAAACCCCAACCCAACGTTCTAAAGGTCAAACTCAAGCGGTAACGCCAGCGCACGCAGCGCAACTGATTAAAAATAACCAAGCGCATCTGCTCAAAAACGAACATGGCGAAGTGCAATTTAGCCAGTAACACTCAGTAAGAAATCAGTAGCAAATCGCTTTCCTATGGTGGGGGTAACTCCCCAACCATTGTTTATTATCTGTCATAATAAAACTCGGACTCATCCTCAAGCTGTTCCCTAAACACCCATACTTCTTCTAGGCGATCGTTCAGCCGTTAAGTGTCTTATTTTCAACACACCACTAAAGACGTAATCTCTAGATCAAGTGAACTTGATCACACTGTTTTTTCTCCGTTTCTCCTACGGCATGCAATAATTTCCTTAACATTGTACGCAAATTTTTAATAGCGAATTTGTTATTAGGTTCAAGGTGTGCTCAGGAGGCAACATGCTTAACTTACAATCGGTCAAAACCAAAGTAGTACTCGGGTTTGGGGTATGTGTGCTAAGTTTTGCCATCTCCTCTGGCACATCACTCGTTGGCCTGAACCACTCATCGACTGCCTTTCATCATGTGCTGGCTGAATCAGAAGTGTTTAGCCAAGTGAGTGAGGTTCAGGCAACATTTTTAAAGGCCCGACTAGCTGCAACAGATTATTTCTATAGTCATGATGAAGCCGCTCTAAATGAATTTAACCAAAGAGAAGAAAAGTTGGAGCAGATGCTTTCACTATTGAAGCAGAATCCGGACGTGGCGAACAAAGCCAAACTTTCTGCAGAAGCTCGTGAGCTAACTGATGATATTCATCATTATGTCAATATTTTCAAACAGGTTTCTAACCAATCCCATCTCTACGACAAAATGTTTAACGAACAGTTTTCTGTTGAATTTGCTGTCGCTAAAAAGAATTTGGACCAGTTACTCGAGTTCGCCAAAGAGAGTGGCAACAGTGAGTTTGAATTTGAAATAGCGAAGCTAATGGAAGTTCTGTTGGAATCGGAAATTAGCGCCATGACCGCACTACACGATAGCCACCATGATGCCAATCCATTTAACCAACTGGTCACAACACGCCTTAATCCATTACAAAAGACCGTTGAACAACATTTAGAAAATGCAGAGGAACGGGCGCTATTTAACGAGTTTAAATCACATGAATCTGCTTACTTCACCTCTTTTGATCAACTGATGCAACTTGTCCACACGTTGACAGAAGAGAAAAAGATGCTCGCTGAGGATGGTCTTAAAACCAGCAATGTGATCGTTGAGATGAAAGAGGAATTGTTGAAAGCGCAAACAGAAGAAGCACAAGTGATTAACGAAGAGAAAGAGCTGTTTCAAATCGTTATCGAAGGTTTGACCGCAGCAGCGATTGCTGCCGCCATTTTGTGCACGGTATTCGTGTCGCGCTTAATCAGCCGTGGTATCGATGGGTTAACCCATGCGATCCGTTCTTTAGCTAAAGGCGACCTCACCTATCGCTCTAAGGTCAACCCAAAGAAAAAAGATGAGTTCACCCTACTTCTTACCCATTTGAATATTTCGTTTGATTCACTGAGCGATGTACTGAAGGAAGTGTCTAGCGCCTCTGGTAATGTCAATCATATGTCGGGCTCATTAAGTGCCGTAGCAACACAAGTGAACCAATCGACCCAAGGGCTTAAAGATGAAATCGAGCAGATCACCGTTGCTCTACATCAAATGTCGGCTACCTCGGAAGAGATCGCGCGAAATGCTGAGGAGTCATCTCATTTCACCTTACAGGCTAGCCAAGTCACTCACACAACCATTGATTCTGTGCGTGATGTGCTATCGGATATTAGTGTGATTACTAAAGACATCGAAGAAAGTGCAGATATCATTCAGCAGTTGGTGAATCAGTCTGAGAGTATTGGCACCATCATTGAAACCATTCGCGCCATTGCCGAGCAAACTAACCTGCTTGCGCTTAACGCTGCGATTGAATCAGCCCGTGCGGGTGAACAAGGACGTGGATTTGCGGTGGTATCCGATGAAGTTCGCGTCTTGGCACAACGTACCCAAACGTCAACAGAAGATATTGAAGCGCTGATTGTCTGTTTGCAAAGCAGTGTGACTAAAGCAACGTCATCGATTATTCACTGCCGCGATAAAACCGTACAGGCGGCCAAACGCGCCGAGACGGTGACATCGTCCATGCATCAAGTGCAACATTCGGTTGAAGAGCTACGGGAAACCAATGCGCAAGTGGCGGTGGCAATTGAAGAACAGAGTGCCACTACCTGCACTATCAGCATGAACGTCGATGAAGCTAACCAAATTACCAAAGAAACGGCAACGGCAGTCGACCAATTAGCACAAAGTAGCCATTCACTTGCCGCTTTGTCGGATCAGCTCATGGCACGAGTGAAGCAATTTAAGCTAGAATCCAATCCTATCTAGCATAAACGCTGAAAAAAAGCGCAACCAAACCAAAGATGCTCGATGTTTATTGACTTATCGAGCAATCTTTCTAGGATGCGCTTTTGATTACTGACTTCCACTACAGGATGGCTTCCATGTCTGATACCAACCAAAATGAAACTCCCGTCGTTGACCTAGACTCTCTGTCTGCAGAACTACGTCAAGTGATCGAGTTTGAAGAAGTACCACAAGAACTGTACTTTATGATCCAATCTATTCACGAAGTGTCTGAAGAAGCGGTTCGTGAGTCTTGGGATTCTCTACCAGCAAGCGCACAAAACATTCTGGATAACTTTGAACAGTTCCACGCGCTTATTTCGGTAAGCCAAGCCTTCGCTGGCATCAATGTAATGGAAGAGTTTCCAACATTGGATCTGCCAAAAGAGATGACTGAAGAAGATAAAGACGCGTATCGTGCTCGTATGCTCGATGACGTTCTTTACAGCTGTGTCAAAGACATGCTGAAACAACTGAAAAAAGCACGCCGTGATCCTATTTTGAAACGTGATTTCCGCGAAGTCTTTTCAAAATAAAGTCTTTTCAAAATAAGTGCTCACTGCGGTGATAAGAGACCTGCCTCCTGGCAGGTTTTTTTTTGCTCTTTTGGTCTTACGGCCTCTTCTTAGCCAGCGGTTTTCCTACACTTATCACATCTTTGTCATCTCTAGCAGGCAAACTCATTTTGTTCTATCGATAACTTTTTTGTTACATCAACGAAAAAATGGTGGATATATCAACAAAAAACGCGTTTAATAGTTTCGTACGAACATTAAAGACCAATAACGAACATAAAAGGCCTACAAATGAAACATACACTACGCTCAACAACGGATGACTCACTTCTGGATTTGATAGTGGTTGGTGGCGGGATCAACGGTGCAGGAATCGCCGCCGATGCAGCCAGCCGCGGCATGCAAGTAGGACTCTATGAAGCGCGCGATTTCGCTGGTGCCACCTCTTCAGCCAGCTCAAAACTGATTCATGGCGGGTTGCGCTATTTAGAACATTACGAATTTCGTTTGGTTGGCGAAGCGCTAGCTGAACGCGAAGTGCTACTGAAAAAAGCCCCTCATATTGTCAAACCGATGCGTTTTCGTCTGCCTCATCAACCTTATTTACGCCCTGCGTGGATGATTCGTACCGGGTTATTTCTTTACGATCACCTTGGGGGCAAACGCACCTCTTTAGATAAAAGTCATAAGGTACGCCTGAATGCAGGACACACCACGACCGAAGATTTAAAAGTGGGCTTTGAGTATTCTGACTGCTGGGTCGATGATGCGCGGATGGTGGTGCTCAATGCGATGCAAGCCGAAGAAGCGGGCGCAGAAGTGCGCAACTATTGCAGCGTTGAAAAAGCGCAGCGCGAGAGTAATCACTGGTTAGTGACCCTATTTGATGAGCGTACGCAAACTCGTTTTACCCGTCGCAGTAAAGCATTAGTGAACGCAACTGGTCCTTGGGTAAAACATTTCCTCACCGAAAATATCGAACTCAATTCCCCTTATGGGATTCGCTTGATCCAAGGGTCGCACATTGTCGTGCCAAAAATTCACGACGAAGAACAAGCGTACATTTTGCAAAACGAAGATAAGCGCATCGTGTTCGTTATTCCCTACATGGATAAATACTCGCTGATTGGCACCACCGATGTGGAATACCATGGCGACCCACGTAAAGTAGCGATTTCAGACAAAGAACGTGACTACTTGATTGATGTAGTTAACCGCCATTTCGAACACAAAATTGGCAAAAGCGATATCGTGTTTGAATACAGTGGCGTGCGTCCACTGTGTGATGATGAATCAGATTCACCACAAGCCATTACTCGTGATTACACCCTCACCCTTGATGGTTCACCAAGTAAAGTACCTGTGGTATCAGTGTTTGGCGGCAAATTAACGACGTATCGTAAATTGGCTGAGTCTGCGCTGCATCATCTGCAGCCATTTTTCCCAGGCCTTCCGGAAGGCAATACCGATACCTCTTTGCTTCCCGGTGCGGAGAGTTATGACTTAGACCATTGGCAAACTGAGTTACACCGTCACTTGCCAACTCTTGATCCACTCGTGATCAAACGCTGGCTAACCAGTTACGGATCGCGCGTTGCGACCGTGATGCTGCGTGATGTCGACAACCTCAGTGATTTGGGTGAAGAGCTGGCACCACACGTGTATGCAAAAGAAATTGATTATCTGATGGAGTACGAATACATCTATCGACTTGAAGATGTGATTTGGCGCCGCAGTAAACTTGGCATTGGAATGAGTGATGCGGATAAAGGTCGTATTCAAACGTATATCGAGCAAAAAATTGCTCAACAGAAAACCATCGAGCCTGCGCTAGTTGATTAAACGTTAATGACTAAACGGCATTAATGTTATCGACAGGATGGTGATAAAGCATGTGGCTTTGAAAGTCACATGCTTTTTTTAATTCGAGAGCTTATACCGATTCAACGCCGAACTGATCGTCTTGCGGCGCATTTTCCCAAGCATAATCCATTTGAATGGCGGTCTCTTCTGCCAAGGTTAATGTGCCCAGTTCGCTTACCAACCAAAGGCTCATATCAATGCCCGCAGAGATCCCCGCTGACGTCACTAACTGACCATCACGCACCCAACGAACATTAGGAACAACGGTAAGTTCGGCAAAGGTATCATGTAATGCAGGAATGTCTTCCCAATGAGTCGTCACGCGTTTACCCGTAAGTAAACCTGCCCGAGCCAGTAAAAAAGCGCCAGTGCAAACCGACGTCACCCACGTAGCGGTTTTGGCCACTTGACGAATCCACTCGATGACTGGCTCTTTGTCCATCTCATCGTGATGCACCCCACCAACCACCACCAATACATCAATCGGTGGGTGGTCAGCAAACGAATACATAGGCACATGTTTAAAACCGCCGCGGGCGCTGATCGGTTCAAGTGTCTGCCCAACGGTAAACACATTCCATTGGTCAGCCCCTAATCGTTTGGCGGTACAAAAAACCTCAAAAGGGCCAGAAAAATCCAACACTTCTGAGTTTTCATACACATAGATACCGATATTCATCTGACTCTCCTTGTCGTATGACCAAATCACTTATCTTGTGGAGTCAACACATCCTGACAATGAGCTTTCGCTAACTCAACGGATTGACGACGTTTTACCTCATCCCAAGATTGATCTTGTTCGATGGCAGTCACACGCTCTTGGTACTTTTGACATGCACGAGCTAAAACGCGCTGCGGATCAATCCCCTGCTCTTTTGCCAGAGCTTGGAGTACGTTCACATAGTCCCAAAGCACATCCGCCAGTTCATCTTCGACGTACACACGGCGATGTTTGTTAAGCTCGGCGCGAACTTCATTCAGCTCGCTTTCAATCCCACTTAAGTAGGTTTCTGGTCCTTGGTACCAATCACTGTTTGCGTCAATAGTCGCTTTACGTGCGGCAATCTTCAGTAAGGTGTCAAACTCGTTCATAAGATCATCATGTCAATTAAATTGATGCGCTATTCTAACATTCCCCAACCATGAATGGGAGTTAGATCACATTAGTATGATGTAGGTCAGTTTTGATATTCACTACTATGACTATTGAGCCATCTCGATCCAGGCCCCTTGGGTGAGCTTTTCTAACTGATCACAAGCCAATTCAAACATCGAGTTTGGCGTACCTGCGGCAGCCCAAACCGTTGAATAGTTTTGTAAATCAGGATCAAGGTAAGTAGTCAAAGCTTGGGAGTGGGCAATCGGCGGAACACCACCAATCACATAGCCAACATGCTCACGCACATAATCGGCATCAGCGCGACCCAGTTTAATCCCAGTCGCCTTCTCTACCTTTTTGGTATCGACACGGTTTGCGCCAGAGGCGACCAACAGTACTGGTGTGCCCGTTGCTTTGTTTTTGAAGATAAGCGATTTGGCGATTTGCCCAATTTGACAACCTAACGCATCGGCAGCTTCTGCGGCGGTGCGAGTCGATTCGGTCATCTGTTTTACCTTAAGCTCTACACCATGTTGGTCGAGAAAATCCTGCACCCGTTGAGACGATGCCTTTAATGCTAATGTCATGCTGATTCCTTGCGGTATTTATATTGGCTAGTTATCGTGGCTGATAACACTTTGTTCTTATGGAACAACTTCCTTTTATCAGCAACATAACCTTGTTATAGCAAGGAATCAAGAGACGTGATTCAATCTACTTTTGTAGCAATAAACGAAAATCCGCTACGTGCTCAGTCGCATGTTCAAAGTGGTGACGCTGATTAAACTCATGAGCAATTGCAATCACATCACAATCAGCCGCTAGGCCAGCTTTTAAACCCGCTTCAGAGTCTTCAAAGATCACTGCTTGTTGCGCTTTAACACCTAAACGTTCTAACGCCAATAGATAGGCTTGAGGATCAGGCTTATGTTTAGTCACATCTTCGCGGCCAATCACCACTTTAAATTGAGAGGCCAAATCGAGCTGCTTTAGGATTTTATCCACCATCCAGTTCGCCGCAGAACTCACGACTGCGCAGGGAAAACCTTGCTGATTTAGCTGCGCTAAATATTCGCGCGCACCGCTGTTTAAAGAGAGTTGCTCTTCCAATAAACGTTCATAATGGCGACGAAAATGCGCATTGAACTGGTCAAAATCGGGAGTGATATCCGCGTAATCAAAAAAATGCTGAGTCACTGTCGCCCAATCTTCTCCCATGACTGACTGGTAGATATGGTAATCGACATCCGCACCATACTCTTTACAAGCCAGCGCTAACGCTTGACCTTTAAGCGGTTCAGAATTGACTAAGGTTCCATCCATATCAAATAGATAAGCTTGGTATTTCTTCACAGTGACTCCTTTACATCTTATATGTGACAATACAACGTGATTTATGCACAGTTGCAGGGTTATACAACAAGACGCATCAAGAGTTCCAGAGATTTATTAACCAATTGAAATGGTTGTGAACTCTATAGTCAAAAATCGCCATTTAGCAAAGCTAAACGACGATTTTACTAAGCTGAAAGCATCAAAGGCGATAAGCAAGATTCAGGCAGGCTACTCTTCTTCGCGAGGGAGTTCCATCTGGTATTGATGGGCAGTTTTTTGATGGTGGAAACCGATGCGTTGATAAAAGAGATGCGAGTGTTCACGGCTGATATTCGAACGCACTACCAGCTCGGTTAAACCGTGTTCAACCGCCCACGCTCTCGCGCGATTGACCAAATCACGACCGACACCGATGCGTCGCTCATCATCAGAAACCACAAGACCTGTTATTTCTGCTTTAAAACCAGATTCGAGAAAGAGTCGTTGTTCAACGGCTAACCAACCCAAGGTTTTGTCACCTCGTTTAGCCACAAATACGCAATGATTTTGAGAATGCAACATCTGCTCAAGCCACTGTTTGGACTGTTCAAGCGATGCGTGATAACCAAGTTGAGATGTCAAACTATGGATAGCCGTAACATCCTGCATGGATGCGGGATTAATAGAAAGTGTCATGGCTCACCTACTGAGAAGTCAAAAAAGAGCTACCGAAGTAGCTCTCGATTGGCTAAGTATAACAGTAAGTTATCTTCGTACCAGCGCTTTCTCGCGCGCCTCACAAAGTATTTGGGTTGAGATGTGGTAGTTGTACTGTCGTACAATTTTTTGGGCATAAAACAGCTGAGGTAGCTCCACCAGTAACAGCATGGCGACTAAAAACCAGCCAAACGCTATTCCGATAGAGAGCGCAATCACTGCTAAAACCAAACAACACACTTCACCTAAAAACAGCCCATATTGGCGCAAGTAAAAGTGGTGGATTCCCCCAATGAAAAACCAATTGAGGACAGCATACGTATCGGGGTCTTTGACACGCTGAGACTGCTCATCAAAAAAATATCTGCGGCGAGCGTCGTCCAGCGCCTGAACCTGATAACGTAATGAATTTTCTTTCGTTTCTAACTGTCTTGTGGATTCAAAAATATTCATCATGGCACCTCATCGTATATTTTTTCGACCAGATCAGGATGTGTGCAGCGACGTATACGAGATACGCCCAGACGCCAGCCTTTGATCGCGCCGTACTTTACGATGCATTGACGCGTATACTCCGAACAACTCGGTTCAAAGTTACACTCCGTGTTAAACCATCGCTTTGATCCGCCTGTTGTTTGATAAAAGCGGATCAGCGATAGAGAAAACCATTTCACATTATCGACCTAACGTCAGAATAATTGCTTCACGCTGCCAAAATAGCAAAAAGCGTTTTTTCTCAATAACTTGAAAAACCACTTCCCAGCCATCTTGTGCATAACGATTGAGCTCAGCTTCTAAGCGCTGCACAGGTAAGCCACTTGCGCCAAGAAAAATGGTGCCGCAGCCCCCTTCCACAATCGTAACCACCTTGTACTCTTTGTATGTTGCCATGTTTAAACCAGCCTATAAGATTAACTAACGTTGTTTTATGAATTGTTTTATTACTTAGATATTTGAGTAACGACTCAATTTATTTGACACACTGATGTTAATGGTTGGCTTATTTTTGTTCAATTATCAGTCTGTTATCCTTATTCCAATTTTAGCAGCAGATCTCAAACATTGAGATTATCAGAGTGATTAAACGTCATCATGGTCACTTCATTACGTGGGTACCAATCTAGTTTAGCGTAAAATTTCTGCGCTGGTAGGTTGTCCTTTAACACAAATAAATGGGTCTTCATGATGCCCATTTCTGCCAATGCATCAACGCATAAAGAAATGAGTTGTTTGCCAATACCTTGCCCACGTAATGTCGATGCAACCGCTAAATGTTGCACATAGCCACGACGACCATCCGTTCCCACCAACAATGCTCCGACCACTTTATCGTCGGCCAGTGCGACAAAACTCAACCCCGGATTACGCGCTAAATAGGCACCGATATTCTCTTTTGAGTCAGCATCGCGCAACGACATGTGCTCAGTCACGCTCCACAGCGTCATCACTTGTTGGTAATCGTCTATTTCCATGACTCGATAAGTCACCATAACTCCTCCTTAAGCTACTGATAAATTAGTCTAATTTTCTTCAAATAAATAACACAACTTTAGGAGACGTAGGTGAGTTTCATAACGTGCTGCGGGCCAGCAGCGCCTCCTAAATAGAGTTCACCGGTATCAATAAATCCCCCAGCCAAGTAACTTTTCTTAGCGAAGAGGTTACGACAGTTAACGGTTAAGTAAATGCTTTCACGATGGGAATAGTAATTTTTTAGATAAGCACCAAACTGCCCCATAGTGGCTTTCGCATAACCTTTGCCTTGGTAGCGCTGATCAATAAAAAAGCCGCGTAAACCAATGGCATTATCGTGGGCAAAATCGTATTTGATCCCGTAGAAGGTATCGATCAGAAAGAAACCAATCACTTGGTCTTTGACACAAATAACATGTGGATGAACATCCATTGAGACACAAGCGAGCAAGCCTTCCATTGTGCCAACGTATTGCTGCTGCTCGTCACTGACCGCCAGTTCACACAGCTGTGCGTAGTGTACTTTTGATAAAGGTTGAATGGTCAGATTCATGTCCCACACCGTTTCATAATGAATTCGAATAGAAACATGAACCTAACACGTAACTCAGCGTAAGAAAACAGTCGCATGACTGCCCAAAAGCATTATTCGCCTTATTGGTCTAATTTTGCGCTTTGTTGGATAAATTGATACCAGGTTGGACTTCCTGACAAAATGGCTTCCGCTTTCGCCAACTGAATTGGCACACCAAAGCTCGATATGGAACTCAAGGTTTGATTGTGATGTTGACGAATGTTAGCTGCTAAAGCATGAGGCTTATCGTGGGTAGTATGACTGTCTGACGCTAACAAAATGGGATAACCCAACCCAGCCGCTCGGCGAGTGGTAGTATCGACACAAAAATCGGTTGCATAACCACAAATCACCAGTCGATCAACACCTTGATCTTGTAGAAGTGCCTGCAAATTGGTACGCAGAAAGGAATCAGGCGTTGCTTTACGGACGTAAAAATCACCCTCTTTTGGTTGCAATCCCTCATAGAGTTGCCATGCGTGAGTATCAGGTACAAGCTCTTCGTCTTCATGCTGAATGTAAATCACTGGGTAACCCTGACTTCTCGCCCAGTCAGTCAGTTGATTGATATGATCGACCACTTGATCGCTTTGGTAAGGTGGTGGTGTGGTATCAAATAAGGCTTGCTGTACATCAATAACCAATAAGGCTAATTTCATCATTTTATCCTTCTGCCCTACTCAATGCTCCACTTGCTCTTATTGCCAAAACCATAGAGAGCAACAATGGATACCCCAAATTAACATTGAGTAGAAAAACACAATCAACGTAAAAAAAGGCAGCCAAGAAAATATCGTAATTAATCCACAATAAAATCAGGGATAGAGGTATTCATACTGCTACATTATCGCTACAATGCCCCTACAAAAACTACGAATTTAATCAGTCACCTTCATGAATAAAAAACCCGATCGCATTACCGCTATGCGTCAAATAATCGAAGCGGTCAAAGCGGAATTTCCCCTTTATCAAGCCGACACCTTTATTTGTGGTCCTGATAATGAATGTATCGGCTGTCCTAAAAAATTGATGGAATTAGTCGATACAGAGCTCACTTATTGGGAACATGCCATCAAACGCGGCATTTCACCGACATTTGATGAACTGAATCGTTTTGGCAAAATGTGCAAAAACGTTCGTCGAGGTTTAGTGAGAAATAAACGTATCGTTGAACAACCTATTGCTGTTGTTGCCACAAGCTAACTGAGTAATGCCCCTTTCAACCTCGTTTTACTCATTGATTTTCCATCAGTAAAATCGCTGTTACCCGCTTAAATAGCCTTGGTTTATTTTTAAATAGCTACTTATTTTTAAATGCCAATCGCTATTTAAGTTATAGTGATATCACCATAGTTATATCACTATAACTTATCTATTGAAGGTTATTAATCAATTAAACAGCAATGATGAGATCCAATCCTATTAAAACACAAATTTTAACCATTAATTGCGATAACTAATCGATCGACAATGAATAGGCCATCCACCGACAGAGACTAATCGACGTAAACGGGTAAACTAGGATTGTTGTGATGCGCGAACATCATTTCGATATCACTCATTAATGTCCGTGATTCTGATAAAGGTGGAATATCGTCTAACGAGAAAAAGCCTATTTCAGATATTTCAATATTCTCTATCATTTCCCCACCCACATATTCACACAGGAAAAATAATTTATAGATATGGAAAGGGATAATGGGATTATAACCGTGTACCGCACGATCTTTGATAGCGACTAATCTTGGGTTAGCCACATCCAATCCAGACTCTTCTTTCACTTCACGAATCACGCCTTGAGTCGGGGTCTCGCACACATCGCCCCATCCACCAGGCAGTGACCAAGCACCATCTTCACGCTCACGAACGAGCA
Organism: Vibrio porteresiae DSM 19223; assembly: GCF_024347055.1. Lineage (NCBI taxonomy): Bacteria > Pseudomonadati > Pseudomonadota > Gammaproteobacteria > Vibrionales > Vibrionaceae > Vibrio > Vibrio porteresiae. The sequence goes on along the minus strand of NZ_AP024896.1, from coordinate 795,091 downwards.
AGATTTTATTGTCTTTGATGACGGCAGCGCGCACGTCGACTTTCGGGGTTGGATAACCAGACTCAGCGATATAGAGCTGTTCCACTCTATCGACCGTGCTACCCGCTAAGTCAGCTATCATTTGATAGGATATGGCCTGTACTTGAGTAAAGCGTTCTAAGTCATATTTGTCTTTGCTGTAAGCGTGTCCCGCTTGCGCGATCGCTTGCAGCTGTTTTGCCATCTCTAGCCAGGGTTGCATCCACTTTCTCCTTAAACAATAGCGCTCCACGGTAGCACATTAACCGTTAAGATAAGTGATGCATATTACATTATGTGTTGCTTATACTATCAATATTGTTATTAGTGGGTATTGGAACCGCTTTTCTCCTCTCGTTCATTTACAGGTACTCGGTTCGCTGGCGGGATATCAATGTCCAGCTTATGGTAATCCGCTTTCACCACGTCACAGAGCTTTGGCAAGTTGTCAAACCACTCCTCACGCAGCACACCATATTTAACAGAATCATAATAGACCCCATTGAAATAACGCACTTTACGTAACCGAGCTTCCTGTTTCATGCCCAATTTTTCAGCACACGCCATCATTCTAGGATTACCAGACCAAGTGGTGAGCCCGACTCGTGCAATCTCTTTGGTGGCAAACATGTGTGTAATCCACGGCACGAGCGCTTTAAAGCCTATGCCTTTCGCCCACATATCAGAGCGATAAATAATAATGCCGACTTCCAACCAACGTGTTGGCTCATTTTCCCAATAAAAGGAGACCGTACCGATAGGCTTATCGTCTTTGGTGATCAGCAGGCACCCTTCTCCCATACAGAGATGCGTAAAATGACCCAACTGAAAATCACGTAACGTCGGACGCTCATAACCAAAATAGGGACCATTGAATTGCGTCCACTCCTCATCATCGGTGATCATTTGGTATACATCGACCAATTCACTGGGATAGGCGGGTCTTAATTCAATATCAGCAAACGGCAAACTGGCCGCATAAGACATAGTTTTCATAGGACAATTATGTGGGCTCGCAGAAAAATAACCGGTTCGAATATAGCAACCTAGCTCGACTGGTGTGATGAGATTTTAATCAAAATTACAGTAAGTTAGGCAACCTCTGAAGATAAAACTATCTCAAATACACACGCTATAGGAAACGGTTCCAGATCACAAAACCTTTGCTGATAAATAACACTTTGAATAACGAGAGTAAGAGGCATGCACTAGCTCGGTTAAACAGGAACAAAATGCGCTAAATTAGCGCATTTATTAGGAATTCCTACGATTAAGATGCTGAGACATAAATTGGGTTAACTGATCGGCTGACATCGGTTTGGCATACAAATAGCCCTGACATAATGCAAATCCTTCATCGAGCAAAAATCGATGTTGCTCAGGTGTTTCTACCCCTTCCGCGATGACCTCTAGGCCCACCGCTTCGCCCAATCGATGTATCGCTCTAGTGATCGCGACATCATTGGCATCGCCGGGTAAATCGTTGACAAACGAGCGATCCAGTTTGAGTTTGGTAACGGGCAGACGCTTCAAATAGGAAAGTGATGAGTAACCCGTACCAAAATCATCGATAGCAATGCCTAAACCTAAGTTGCGTAACTGGCGTAAACGGGAAATAGCGAGTTCACTTTCGTGCATCACGAAGCTTTCGGTGAGCTCAACTAAGATGTTGTTGGCTGGGCAGCCCGTTTCGGCAAATATTCCTTCAGCAATGCCCACAAAATCACTGTGCATCACCTGCTTACCAGACACGTTGACTGACACAAACCCCATCTTCAGCCCCATGTCGCGCCACGCTATCCACTGCTCACAAGCGCGGCGTAATACCCATTCGCCCAAAGGATGAATCAGCGGTCCTTCTTCTGCGAGTGGGATGAACTTCATCGGTGGGATCATGCCTTTGAGCGGATGAACCCAACGCACTAACGCTTCCACGCCAGCGCAGTCTCCGGTCAAAATATCCAGCACTGGTTGATAATAGAGTACCAACTGATCTTGCTCGATAGCGATACGTAAATCGGCTTGCAGTTCTGTGCGTTCTTGAATCTGCGCCGACATTTCATGATCGTAAAAATGGTGTTGGTTTCTGCCCCGCTCTTTCGAGCGGTACATAGCTAGGTCGGCGTGTTGAAGCAAGGTGTTGGCATCGGTGCCGTCACCCGGGTAGCAAGCAATACCGATACTGGCAGAAATAAAGAAATCGCCTCGGCCCACATCAAAGGGTTTGGCCAACGCGGCACAAATCTTAGCGGCAATTTTACTCGCCTGTTTCACACCATCAACACTGCGCAGTAGCAAAGCAAACTCGTCACCACTGTGGCGACTGACAATGTCATTTTCACTCACCGCGGCCTGCATTCGTTCGGCGGCTTGGCACAGCAGATGATCGCCAACAGGATGACCGTAGGTATCGTTAACCTGCTTAAAGTTATCGAGATCAATAAACAGCAATGCCATAAACTGGCCTTTCTGTTTCGCTTGGGTCAAGAATTGTTCAAATTGCTCAAGGAAAAGAGTTCGGTTCGGCAAGTTGGTTAACACATCATAATGAGCCAGATAGTGAATGCGCTTTTGAGCTTGCAACTGCTCACTGATGTCGTAGACAGTGGCAATAAAACGTTCAACTTGCCCATTGTGATTGTAAATCGTGGTTAAGCTCAGCCACAGCGGTGTGTCAAAACCCTTTTTATGGCGCTGCCAAATTTCTCCCTGCCAGCGCCCGGTTTCTCGGGCAATATCCCACAGCTCAAGATAAAACTCTTTGGTATGCTTTTCGGTGCGCAGCAAACTGACACTTTTCTCAACGATCTCACTGTTTTTATAACCAAGAATTTGTTCAAAAGCGGAGTTAATTTTCACCACATGGCGGGTGGCATCCAAAATCATCACCCCATCCATGGTGCTAGAAAAGACGTTCGCTGCGAGGATAAGTTCCGCATCCGCCTCTTTGCGTTTAGTGATGTCGGCGATTGACACAACGGCATACTGACGATCCCCTTCGATGAGTGGCGCCAGCGCGACTTCCACTGGGAATTCACGCCCTTGATTATCCAGAGCGTAAAGATCGCGACCAACCCCCATCATACGAATGCTGGGTTGGGTTGCGTACTGACTGCGCAAATTCACATGGTGATTGCGATAACGCTCCGGCAGCAGCATTTCGACCGGTTGCTGTTCGATTTCATTTTGTTGATAGCCAAACACCTCTTCACTGCGCTTATTGGCTTTAACAATCAGACCATTTTCATCAACCAACAAAATTGCCTCAGGCATGGTATCGATGATATTACTCACGCGAGTTTGGCTCTGTTCTAAGCTCAGTTGTACCTGTTTGAGTGACTCAATATCCGTAAAGGAACCAAACCATTTTGTTTCCGCATTGGGCTCATCATCAAGTGGTATCAAGCGCACGCTAAACCAATGGTATGCGCCACTTTGATCGCGAATTCGACATTCAACACTCGTTGCTGAGGTAGGATTTCGCCAGTGGTCAATCAATACTTGACGCTCTGGAAACGCTATCGTGTCTAACCAATCACAATGTGGCTCCCCAAGCAGGCAAACCCCGGTATAACGTTGCCATTGTTGGCTGGCATAGAAACACTCGCCATGCGAATCAAACTCGAGCATTAATTGCGGAAGCGCTTCGGTGACCTGACGTAAACTGCGTTCGCTGACTTGAAGGTGACTTTCACTCACCACATGTTCTTGGACCACGCGGCGTTGACGTTCGAGCAGCAGTCGTGCCATCGCATCATGCTCTTGATTGGCGTCAATTAAAGAGAGCTGAACCAGTAACGAGGCAACTTCACTACGCGGTAAAAGTACATTGCCCCATAACGTCACCACATCGATAAAGTCGTGTTCTTGATGAGAGACCAAATGCAGCAAGGAACTGCGATCGCAGGGCAATACCACCGCTAAGCTAGGTTGGGACACTTTGGAGCTCGTAGGAAAGTCGATTGACGCTTCTTGCGCCAAGGCAATGATGAGCTGCTGTTCCTTTTGATTGTCGATGGATGGCAACCAAGCAGAAAATCGTTCTGTGCACCAGTTTTTAAGCTCCGCATTATCGACCAGTATCAGCAGAGCCAGTTGGCTACTTTGCAATAACGCTTCGATCAGAGCTTGCTGATCGGTAGCTGGCTTAGAACCTAAACGCATCCATAAACAATCATCAGCCTCAATGGCATATGAGTCCATTGCACTTGGTCCATTGATTTTTCTATTTAAAGCCAAAGGTTGCCGCCTCAACATCTCATCTTAAAGGGTGAAAGTACTGTCTTCATGCACACAATAAGAGTATATGCAGTAACTTATAAGCAAAAGAAATATTTATGGCAATAACACCCTGTTTTACCGCTCTTTGTGACATTCACAACGTTGGTCAGCTCAATTTTGCGTTAAGCCATCACCTTCGCAACTCACTGGGCTTAACGCGTGTTATCCCATGGTATACAAAATAGAGAGCGTACTCATAATGGCGACACCGCTGATGATCGTCAGACTATTGGTAAACGCAGAGAGCTGAACATCGGCTTTGAGTTTCATTGAATAGATAGGAGCAAGTGCACTTGCCGGCGCAAAGACCACCACGGAAAGAACTTGGCGAGTCAGTAGATCAAACGGCAGCCAGTAGTAAGCGGTGACGGAAAAAAGCGTTCCCCAACACAAGCGTAATACGGTTAATCCCAGAGCGATTTTGAGCTGACTTAATTCCACATGGGGGTTAAAGAGAAGCCCTAACATAAACATGGCTAAGAAAGGGGTGGCGGCACCAATAGGAGTGAGCATTTGGTTGACGGCGTGAGGCAATTTCCAACCTAAAAAGGCCAAGGTAAACATCACGATATAAGTGACAAAAGGCACCGATTGCGCCAAGTTACGCAGCACATCTTTCATGGTCATGCGCTCACCGTCTGCTTCCGGTAGCAGATACTGTGTCAGCACATAAGACCCACCCGTCACTAACAGCGCATTACCCGTATCAAAAATCGTGGCTAATACGCCACCCTCATTGCCAAAATAGAGCTGCACAAAGGGCAAGGCAAAACAGCCGATGTTAAAACCACTGATATTGAGCATCACCACGGCGCGACTGTAGTTCGCCATTTTGGTCGTCATGCGATAAATCACTAAAATGGGCAGTAAACTGGCAACGAAACCAAATAGGCACACTTGAAGTAAATTTTCGGTGGAGCGAAGCGAAGCAAAGGTCACAATGATGGTACAAGGCAGCGCCAAATTCATCAGCAGCTTATTCACCACCCGACTCTCTTCAGGCTGAATAAAGCCCACTTTCTTTAAAGTAAATGCCAAAGCGATGATAAACACGAACGATAGTGGGCCAAGAAACTGATTCATAGCGAAGACTCAACATTAGGTGAACAAAAGGCGAGATGACAATTATTCTATCGATTCAATAAGATAAAATTTGCCACTCAGCTCGAATTTTAATCACCTCACCCAGAAACTAGCATCACGCCTTTTCTCGATTTCACTATGCCCAAAACAGCATTTCGTCCCCTGCATGACGATGCGTACTTTGTAAACCCCATTGCCCAGAAGGGAGGCAAAGATCAAAATAAGCCAGTATCCATTTCATAACACATTCCTTGTGTATTCGCTGACGGTGGCCGCATGTTCAGAGCTGGTTTCATCAGCCCAAAGCAGCAAAAGTAAAACGTCTATTTGGTTAATCCTTTAACCAAGTTCATCTGGTGCCTCAGAGTGTGAAAGCCATTCATTTCACCCAATAGCGATGAGACACACATGATTTATCACTCTACCTTAAGCCCTTTAGGATTAAATATTTAAATTGCAGGTGAAAATAGGCCGTGCGCTGTAACTCTCTACTAAGCCGCAAAGTGGCAGGATCAAACTCTAACTTGTCGCCTTTTACGTACAACAAGCTCACTTTCTTCTAAGCTTGATGAGTCAAGGAAAGCAAAACAACGTTGATTAAACTTTTTTCGTTGCAACTGTAATGGTTAACGCGTTGTCTACGTCTAATAAGCATTGAACCCAAATGAAGCATTCAGTGAGGAGTGTTATGAAAAAGCGTTTTCAGCCCAGCGTCAAACTAACCGAAAGCGATGTCACCGACGAACACGTCTATTTGCAACGCAGAACACTCTTAAAATCCTTAGGTTTTATCGGCCTTGGTAGCTTGCTGCCCACCAGCAGCCAAGCCTTTAGCCTATTTAATAAAACGGAAGAGACGCCTACCAGCCCATTCGTTACTCAACCACTGAGCTTTGCAAAACCGGAAAAGTACGGTTCGCAAGAAACCCTGACGCCTTACGAAAAAGTGACGACCTACAACAATTTCTATGAATTTGGTACCAGCAAGGAAGATCCAGCCAAGATGTCACAGGCGTTTAAAGTGGACCCTTGGACACTCGATATCGACGGTTTGGTGAGTCGTCCCATTAAGCTCAGTTACGATGATTTGGTTAAACGCTTCCCACTTGAAGAACGTATTTATCGCCTGCGCTGCGTTGAAGCTTGGTCAATGGTGATTCCGTGGATTGGCTTTCCGCTGAGCGAATTAATTAAGCAAGCCGATCCCCTGTCATCGGCCAAGTATGTTGCCTTTGAAACCCTGTTCGACCCTAAACAGATGCCTGGACAAGCTAGTCGCTTTGTCGGCGGCGGCTTAGATTACCCTTATGTTGAGGGGTTAACGCTTGCCGAGGCAATGCACCCTTTAACCTTGATGAGCGTGGGTCTGTATGGCAAAACCTTAATGCCACAAAACGGCGCGCCGATTCGCCTTGTGGTGCCTTGGAAATACGGATTTAAGAATATCAAATCCATTGTGCGCATTCGCTTGACCGACAAACAGCCTCGTTCAACGTGGAACGAACTCGCCCCCAATGAATACGGGTTTTACGCTAACGTTAACCCTGAAGTTGATCATCCGCGTTGGAGCCAAAAAACCGAAAGGCGCATTACCGCAGGCGGTTTGCTCTCGACGAAACGCATCGATACGCAGCTTTTTAATGGCTATAGCGAAGTCGCGAGCTTGTATAGCAACTTGGATTTAAGGAAATTCTACTGATATGGCAATGCGTTGGACCTTAAAGCTCACTTCATGGCAAAGAGTCACGGCCAAGAGCCTGATTCATTTTGTCGCCGCTGGTTGGCTCATCTTAACCTTTTGGCTCGGCGTGCAAGATGAGTTGGGTGCTGATCCGGTTGCTGGGCTGCTACATTTTACCGGTTTTGGCGCGATAAACTTATTGCTTATCACCCTGATGATTTCCCCATTGAGCCGGTATTTCGGTGGTGAGCTGATACGTTTTCGCCGTTTAATCGGCGTCTACACCTTTGTTTACGCGCTGTGTCATTTTCTCACCTTCGCCATCTTTATTTTGGGTCTCAACCTCAGCCAACTTGGCGCAACCATAGCCGAACGCCCTTATATTACGATTGGCTTTAGTGCCCTACTCATTTTGCTCGCTTTAACCATCACCTCCCCCAACGCCATCCGGCGCAAACTCGGTCGCCGCTGGCAAACACTGCATAACCTTGTTTACCTAGCTCTAATACTGATGCTGTGGCACTACACTTGGTCGGAAAAAACAGCCTGGGGTGCACCGGTTTATTATTGGGTGGGCGGAGTGATGATTATCCTGATTAAAGTCCAAATGAAATTTAAGAATAGGTCACCTTTACATCGTCGATAGTCGCTCCCATACGAATGACGATAAATGCTATTAGTAAGGGCAAATTGGGAGAACATCACACTTCATGTTAAATAAGCAGGCATTAATATTATTTAGATCAATATAATTAATTGATCTAAATAACTTAAATATTAACCATCGCCTTATCATTGACCTTATCGCATATTGTTTCTTTTAGTGTGAACACACTCAACGTTAAGACATGAGTGCGCCGTTATAGTGCAAGACGGTTCTTCTGCCATTTTTAACGCTCGTGACTCACATAATGAACGCCCAATATAAACTCCAACAATATTTGAACATTGACAGGCTTCAGACCCTGCAAGACAACTTTAGTAAATCGATGATGATTGCTTTAGTGGTCGTGGATGAATATGGAGTCCCTGTCACTCAACCAAGTGGTTTTTGTGAATATTGTGAGCACGCTAGACAAGATCCCAACCAAAAAAAGCAGTGTTATCAAAGCGATGCTGCGGGCGGTAAACTAGCGATGGAATCCGGTAAACCTGCGGTCTATCGCTGCTATTGTGGCTTCGTTGAGTGTGCCGTTCCCATTATGATCAACGGTCGTTATTTGGGCGCATTTATCTCTGGGCAAGTCAAAATTGAAGATAAAGAGCAAAAACGCGTTCCCTATATTCTCAAGAAAAATAGAGATCTCACTCACGACGAGAAATATCGAGCACTCTATAACAAAGCCCAAAGCATACCTTACGATAGGTTCGAATCGACGGCCTACACACTGTTTAATGTGGCTTCCTATCTGGTAGAGCAAGCTCATAATACTTATATTCAACGCGAGTTAAGACAAAAGGAACTCGAATTAACCGATGAATTAAGAAAAAGAATGGAAATAGAGCGTTCATTACATGAAGCGGAGTTTAAAGCGCTCTCCTATCAAATCAATCCACACTTTTTATTTAATGTGCTTAATACCATTGGCCGGCTCGCCTTTTTGGAAGAGGCGCAACGCACCGAAACCATGGTGCACGATTTTTCCGACATGATGCGCTATCTGCTGCGCAAAAATAATCAGGGACTGATCACGCTCAATCAAGAATTGGACTACGTGAAAAAGTACATGTCGATTCAAACTGTGCGTATGGGAAATCGCTTTACCTACTCTATCGACATTCCACAACGCTATTTAAACGTGGTATGCCCATTCTTAGTATTACAACCCTTAGTCGAAAACTTCTTTAATTACGTGGTTGAACCAAGGGAAATCGTCAGTGAATTATCCATTAAAGCAACAGATGACGGAGAGAACGTCATTCTCGAGCTAAAAGACAATGGCGATGGTATTTCCCCCGAAAATATCCAGCTTATTTTGTCGGGAGAGCGCAATCAACAAAAAGGCGGCATCGGTATTTTTAACATTATGAACCGCATGAAGTTACTGTTTGGCGATCATTACAAACTCGAATTATCCAGCCCTTATAAGCCGATGAAGGGAACGACTATCCGCTTACGCTTCCCACTACAACAGAATCTATATAGTCCAATCGCGAGGTGCATTATGTACAATATTGTTATTGTGGAAGATGAACCCATCGAACTTGAATCACTCCACCGCATTATTGCGCAGTGTGTGGATAATGCGGTGCTGCATGAAGCGTCTACAGGGAAAAAGGCGATAGAGCTTATTGATGAGTTAAATCACATCGACATGATGTTTGTTGATATCAATATTCCACTTCCCAATGGAAAAGAGGTGATTGAATATCTCAAAGCCAAAGACCGCGATACCAAAGTGGTGGTGACCAGTGCGAATGACGATTTTGATATTGTGCGCAGCATGTTGAGCCTGCACGTGGAAGACTACCTGCTAAAACCGGTGAAAAAAAGTACGCTCACCAATACGATCAAACGTACTTTAGGTATCGATTCGCAAGCGGTGTCGGCTGCGCGCGCCATTGAACAAAAAATTGCTGATCTATTGGCTAACCGCGCATGCGCTCAGTGGCATGATTATCTAGTAGAACAGATCAATCAGGCTTACCGGCAGACGAAGCAAGGACAGGATGCTCGACTACAAATCAAAGAACTTCTCGACATCATCAGTCATCACCTTGCTTCGCTCACTGAGCAATATGCTGCGGTACAAAATCAACTCCAAAGAGTTGCCCAAGAGGTCGAGCGCTATGGTCTGACGCCAGCGGTATACGCGCATCTGACTCTTTCTTTAATCAAATTAAGCCGTGAGATATTTACGGAGAAAGGCACACCGCCATCGAGTAGTAACGAATTTTTGCAGCGCGCCAAACTGCATATTGAACGACATATTCTCGACAACTTGACGTTAGCTGAGATAGCCGAGCACGCGTTTGTTAGTGCCTGTTATTTAAGCCGTGCCTTTAAGAAAAGCGAAGGAATTGGCGTTGCCAACTACATTACCGGGCGCAAAATCGCGATTGCCTGCGCGTTATTGCACTATAGCGATCTTAAAGTGAACACCATCGCGTTAGAACTGGCTTGGCAAGATGCCAACTATTTTTGTCGCATCTTTAAAAAAGAGGTGGGAATGACGCCCTCTGCCTATCGGCAACGCCACGCCACATCTCAACCAGCCTCTGCCACCATCAGTGATTAGCCACCGATCTGACAATGGAAACCTTGCGCTTCAACTTCGGCCTTAAGCTGCTCCATTTTCTCTTCGCTAACTAGCGCTGTTTCCCTCATCGGATAAATACGGCCAAGCAGCGCGTATTTGTTTTCACCATAGGTGTGATACGCCAATAAATGTAGCGTATCCACGCCGTGCAGCAACTTGGCAAATTCGGTAATCGCATGAATTTCTTCAATGTTATCATTTACGCCCGGAATGACCGGCACTCGCACCACCAGCTGAGTGATCTGTGCAATACGCAGTAAATTTTCCAAAATAATGCGATTGTCGACACCGGTGTAACGCTTATGAATAAAAGGATTGATCGCTTTTATGTCGGTTAAGGCAACATCAATAAAGGGAAAGATCTCTTTAATTACTCGCTTCGGTGCGTAAGCGGTCGTTTCAATCGCAGTATGCCACCCTTTATCTTTGCACGCTTTAAGCAGCTCTCGGGCAAATTCTGGTTGGGTTAGCGGCTCTCCGCCCGAGAGCGTCACTCCTCCTCCCGCACGGCGAAAAAGTGTTTCTTCCTTTTTCAGTGCATCGATCACTTGTGCCACGCTCATCCGCGTGCCCTTCATTTCCAATGCATGGGTTGGGCATACATCGGCACATTCACCACACTGATTGCATTTTTCACGATCCACAAAATAGGGATGAGTAAAGGCTATCGCCTGCCTTGGGCATGCGTCTGTACACTTACCACAATGGACACACCGAATTTTATTGAACATCAGCTCAGGTTTGAGCCGTTGCGATTCTGGATTACTGCACCATTGACACGATAGAGGGCAGCCTTTAAAAAAAGGAATCGTGCGTATCCCCGGTCCATCGTGAATCGAATAGCGTTGGATATTGAACAGAGTTCCTTCTGCGTTGTAATTGACTTCATTCATCTCGAGGGCTCTCATTGCAAAAAAATAGGCCGCACTAAGACGGCCTAAAAGGGACTCTGCCTTAAAAAGTCTGTTCAGTACGACTGATGATGTCGTCCTGGACTTCCTTCGCTAACACAATAAATTGGGCACTGTATCCCGCAACACGAACCACCAAATCTTGATGTTCTTCAGGGTGTTGTTGTGCATCCAGCAGCAGTTCTCGGTCAATGACGTTGAACTGAACATGCATTCCCTTCTTATCAAAATAGCTACGCACCAAGCCACTAAAATGACGTAACCCATTTTCACCAGCGAGCGCAGCTGGTAAGAATTTTTGGTTGTAGAGCGTACCATTAGACGCAATAAAGTGATCCAATTTGGCAACCGAGTTAGCCGCTGCTGTTGGCCCTAAGATATCTTTACCTTGACGAGGCGACACCCCATCGGCCAAAGGCTGCTTAGCCAAACGACCATCAGGCAATGCGGCAACATCTTTACCAAACAACACGTTGGCTGATACAGGGTAAATGCCCGCTTGAAAACGACCGCCACGAGGGTTGGTGTATTTTTCCACTTCTTGGCAATAAACCAATGCACAACGACGAGCGACATAATCGACGGCATCAATATCGTTACCAAAACAAGGGGAGTTTTCCAGAAAATGGCGGATCTCTTCATGGCGAGACATGCTATGAGGCTCTGGTGCATTGGCTTGTGACAATTGACGGTAGACTTCTTCTTTCACTGCAGCAGGCGTCAACTCGCCATTATCTGCCATGATACGTTTTACCACCGCATTGATTTCTTGTTCAGTCAGCGACATTTTGTTCACGGGCTCAACGTGTTCGAGAGTGAAATCAAAGTTCGCATCCAGCGCTTCTTTGAGTTCGGCCATAGTGAGCTTCTTATCTTCGAAGACCTGTTTTTGCATCGCATAAACCGAGTCACCACTATCGGCAATCCCAAATGCTTGCGGCCCGGTGAAGTTATAAATAGCGCCCCCTTCTTGCAGGGATTTACCGCGACCGATACAGTCATCAACCATGGCAGAAAGGAACGGCAAAGGACAACGTTCACCGTGGGCAATATCGACACTGTTACACGCTTCAACCAGTTTATGTACGAAGTAGGTCATTTGCGTTTTGAAGGCAGTAAAGAACGCTTCGATGTCGGTGAATTGGGTCATTTCTGCGGTAACCGGACCCAACTGTTTGTTACCAACACGGCCGCCATGTAAGGTAATTTCAAGCACTTTGGCCACGTTAAAAAACGCCGCATCATGCCATCCGTCAGTGCGGTGTGGCGCTTGAGGTTCAACACAGCCGATAATGCAGTAATCACGCGCATCATGCAGCGATACGCCGCGGTTTTGTAGCGCCGGGATGATCACTTCATCGTTGTACATGGCTGGCACACCCAAGCCTAAACGCACCAATTCACAAGCGCGGAATAGGAACTCATCTGGCGAGCCTTGCCATACACGAATGGAGAAAGACGGTTGCGGTAAACGCACGTGTGCCGTTGCTTCCATACACATGTAAGTCAAGGCGTTAGTCGCGTCTAAGCCATCTTCGGTTTGCCCACCCACAATCAAGTTTTGGAACACGGCATAACCAGCAAAGGCTTGCGCAGAGACTTCATCACGGGTTTTGTTGATGTCGTTGAGTTTGATCCAGCAGCAATCAACCAACTCTTGGGCGAAAGTTGGATCAATATCGATATCGGCGGCCAAATATGGGTACATATATTGGTCAAAACGTCCTGGTGAAATAGAGTGACCACTAGACTCAATTTGTAACATGCTTTGCACAAACCAGAAGGATTGACAGGCTTCCCAGAAATTGGTCGCACCGTGTTCAGGCACGCGACGACAGTTTTGCGCGATCTGTTCTAATTCCCCTTTCCGATGAGGATTGGCTTCAATTTGGGCAAGGCGCTCTGCTTCATCTGCATAACGATGAGCGAACTTAATGGCAGCTTGATAACTGATAATGACCGCATGGTAAAACTGCTCTTTCTTGATGTAATCCGGTTTGGTGCGGTCAAGATTTGCTAGCGCGAGGTTAACTTCATCGATAACGCCGCTAAAACCTACCTTAAGAATCTTTCCGTAATCGACACACACGTGACCGATGCCACCGAAGAAGTAGTTTCCTACGGTGAAGACACCGCTGTTCATTGCATCGTGTGTTTCAGGCGACATGTAAGATGCCGCCAATTCGCTGGTGGTTTTTCCCGGCCAATACTTGAACGCTTCATGCAATTCTTGGGCGGTTTTCTTCTCAATAACAAAGGGGTCGGCAATACGCGTTGCCATCGTCTCGAACTCTTTTTCGACCCAATCGAAAGAGAATTCAGGACAAATTTCAGTGGAGCGTGGATTGATGGTCACTGCCCCAACAATCAATTCGTCAGGTCGAATGGTGACTGGCAGTTCATTGAAGATTTTCTCCACCACTTTGGCGCGACGCATGATGGCTGGTCGCTGTTCGTTTTCACGATAAGCTTGGGTGGCAAGCACTGCGCGTTCTGATTCCACATAAGGCTGAGCACGCAAAATGGTATTTTTCAGTCTAATCACCCGATCGGTTGGATTAGAAAAGCCTTTCTCTAACATACAATGTCTCCAAAAATGATGAACAGGTATGCTTTAACACACCTTGTAAATGAATTCGGTCGCAGTGATAGGCGATGTGACTTATTTAAACCATTCCCCATGCCTGTCGACTAATAGCCTGTCACTAAATCATCCCCTGCTTGGCTTAAGCCCATTTGAGTAGCTGTTGTTATTTTTTAGTATGTGAATCCACGTGTAAGGTTTCTGCCAATGCGCGGGACACAATGCGGGTAAGATCGCATGCGGCTACTTTTTTAGCGTCTTTTTTAACAGCGCTAACCAAAGGCGTGGCCTCTGTTTCAACTTTAGGCTCGGTGTATTGACTTAGAATCTTGTCGACGACTTGAGCAATTTCTGCATCGTTCATATCAGGTTTTCCTTACCGCTAGGACACACACTCTGCAAAGCCACTGTTATTTGAGCCACAACGGTTATGCAGGTAACTGTTTACTCAGGTAATAACGAATAATAGCGCTGACTAAATTGCGTCACAGCGTATTGGGCGACACTAACGTCTTGTTCCACGCTGCCACCACTCACACCCAGAGCTCCGAGCAATACCTCACCACTCCACAAAGGAATACCACCACCAAAACAGCATAAGCTAGCGTCGTTTTGTAAGGTGTATAGGCTTTTACCTGGTTGTATCTCTTGCGCTAATTGCTGAGTGGACATTTTCAGCGCCACCGCCGTCCATGCTTTTTTAACCGCAACGGTGTGACTCACCAATAAGGCATCTTCCATAGAAAAGAAGTAACGTTGGTTCCCGCTGGCATCCATCAAGCAAAAAACCACCGGCAAATTCATTTCGAGTGCTTTTTGTTTCGCGAATTCACCCAATAGCATGGCGTCATGCAGTGAGATCTTGTGTGGTGCGTCGGAAGTTTGTTTCGCCATCGCGCGATCGACAGGTGTATCGAACAATTCATCATGACTATTCACGGTTGATACCTCTTGATTCAATTTATTGAGCTAGCGCCATGCTAAGACGTGGCAATCTATGCTGTGAGGCAAAAGCCTATGCAGTGAGGAAAAAGCGCGTACCTAGCACAGAGCGACTTTTAGCTGTTAAATTACCACCGAGGCAAAGTGGAGCCGATGTCAGAACTTGCTGTGATGGAGGACTATTTTGTGCTCTCGCAACGAGCATGGACAAAATAGTGCTATTGATTCAATGCAACGCCCGATAGAGAAACTCTCCATAACACTTTCCAATAAAAAACACCCCAACCGGGTCCGGCTGGGGTGTTTTCAATTTGAACGAAAAGGAATTTAGCGTGCGAACTAGTCGTGGATTTTCACGCCTAAGCAGCCTCGAACGAACGCGGGGTTGAAGTGTTTCACGGCTTCACCCACGTAGCCAAGATCCAGTGAGGTGATGTTGTCCATCTCTTCATCGGTCAGCGTAAAATCCCAAATATCGAAATTTTGCTTAATGCGTTCTTCATGAGTGGATTTAGGAATCACCGTCACACCACGTTGCAGGTTCCAACGCAGCACCACTTGTGCAGTCGATTTGCCATGAGCAGCAGCAATACCTTGTACCACTTGACTGTCATGAATGTTATGACGACCACCACCTAATGGAGCCCATGCTTCTGGCTGAACATTGTAGTGTTTCATCGTTTCAAGGGCTTCGGTTTGCGCAAAGTATGGATGAAGTTCGACTTGGTTCACCATTGGCGTGATACGCACGGTTTCACAGAAGTTCGCCAGAACATGAGCATAGAAGTTAGAAACACCGATCGCTTTTAGTTTACCCGCTTCGTAAGCGTCTTCCATCGCACGCCAAGCACTAAAATAATCACCCATCGCTTGGTGTTGAAGATACAAATCAAAGTAGTCTAAACCTGCTTTTTGCAACGACGCTTCGATTCCTGCTTTGGCCGTATCGTAGCTTGCCATATCTTGCACCCACAATTTAGAGGTAATGAATAACTCTTCGCGAGTACATAAACCTTCAGCAATCGCTTCACGTACTGCATCGCCAACCGCATCTTCGTTGCCATAAACGGCGGCGGTATCAATTAGACGATAACCAGCGCGAATCGCTGCCAGTATCGATTGTTTACACACTTCTTTGTCAGTGACTTGAAAGACACCAAACCCTGCCATTGGCATCTGAAGACCGTTATTTAACTTAGTGTATTCCATTGAAGAACGCTCCAATCTCTCTCATTAATCGTATTAAGATAAGCTCTGATGCTTGCCTTACTCGGCCAACCACCTTAAATCTAGCCTATCTCTTATTGAGGTGTAGATTAACGTAATGTGGACAAGATGATTATCCGCAAAATCTTGGACAAACTTATGAGCAGAGATCATCAATCTTTCATCATATCCACGTATTCCAATGTGGCTCAGGCTAATGACGTATTTTCGCTAGTTCAGCACAGAGCTCAGCGGATGCTCCAATTAATGGCACCCACCCTTTCAGCAGAATTTGCGCGCTGCGCTTATAGGCAGCTCCCGTAATATTAACAAGTCCATTGGTAGAATCTTGATGAAGGATAACGGCTTCTAGAATACCCGCTGGGTTATCAATGCGGATTTGAGTAGCATGGGTTCCATCTGCTTGCGCGACAGTTTGAATCCCGTCGGCAACCTCAGCGGCAACACTGCCTTCAATAAGACAAGCTGAAGCAAGACAACATCCCCCAGTCACGGCCATTGAAGCGTGTGCCTTTTGTGGAGTGAAATAGCGCACCGCAATATTTGCTTCGGGGTGCTTTGGCTTAGAGATAAAACAGATTTTAGGAATCGTTTCACTGCGCTGAAGTTCTTCAACTGTCATTGGTAAACCCTGCTTATTTTTAAGCCCCATACGCAAGCCAGCTTCAACCCAAACATCTCTTAACTGCTGTTTAAGCTGCGCGTTATTATTGAGTTCACTTGGCGCTTCATCGCCCACCATCCCCACATCTTCCGCTTTTATGATCACCATAGGAACAGCAACATCCACACAAGTAACGTCAATACCATGGATGGTTTCCTTGGGTTTGCCTGTGGGTAATAGCAACCCAGTTTTGGCCCCGACCGGATTTTGTAAAAAGAGATCGACACTTGGGTAGCGTCCATGAATTCCCGGAATCTCCGTCAATGCAAACCCCGATGCTTTGCTGTAATGAAGGCGCGCTAACGTAGCCACTTCAGTATTGGTATTAAATATCTCCAACTCGGGATTATCCACTTGCGGTAACAAGCCGTGATCAAACGCCCACAACGGAATAGCAGAGGACATATTGCCGCAATTGACACTCCAGTCGATGTCCGCGTGATCGGACGACAGCTGAGCCAAGGTGCTGACTAATTTTACTCGCTGATCACTTTGCTCTGCCACAGCAACAAAGAACACTTTGTTGGTTGTCGGCGTACCACGCCCTAACCCATTAAGCTGGTTATTATTGAGAATCGAGCCAGACAAGGGCGACCCCATAATGAGCCGCAGCAGCTCTTCGCGTAGCGCTTTAGTTTGCGGCGCAACACCTTCCCAAATCACCAGCCCAGTCGACGTTCCACCACGCATAAAGTAAACAGGAAATTCCACCACGCCAGTCACCGTATTTACATTGACCGACATAAACTTCTCTTGACTACTGTGCATAGCAACGTCCTTATAAGCAAACTCCCCGACAATCACTAACATCATCTTCTGCGGTTTCACTGATCAAGATAATACGAGTTGAATGATAGGGAATCATTGAATTGATGAGAATTTAATCCCAAAATCAGATTGTTACCATAATGACATTGAGAATCATTGGGTCAATAGCAAGTTGGTAGAAGTAACGGGTTGCTCTGTGAAAAATCGAAAGAGTAGCTTGAGTTAATCACTCACTAGTGAAAACGACAATCAGGAAAAGAAGTTAAACAAGAAGAAACTTGGAGCGGGCAGCGGGAATCGAACCCGCATCATCAGCTTGGAAGGCTGAGGTAATAGCCATTATACGATGCCCGCGTTGGTGTGCATCTAGCGCTTGTATGGATGAAAGCAGAAGAATCTGGAGCGGGCAGCGGGAATCGAACCCGCATCATCAGCTTGGAAGGCTGAGGTAATAGCCATTATACGATGCCCGCATTGCTTTGCATCGAAGCGATGGAGTCAATATGCCACCGCTATGGTAAAAAGAAAACCCTTTTCTTTCAATTACGTGCTCACTTGGTCAGTTAATGATCAACCTTACCTATCGTTGATGAATTTTTGACAAAAAAGCACAAAATCTGAGAGAGCTTTACCGAGCACACTTTCATTCCAACCTGCATTTTACTTCTCTTTACGGTTATACTTTCCTCCGCAATAGGACAGACACACCTCTGGCATGAGGTATAGGACGATAATTAACCATGCTACCCTCTTCTTCTCCAACACCGCAACTTGCCCCAGATTATTACTTGGCAAATTTCTGGCGACTGCTCGACCACGCCTGCCAGTGGTATGAAGATTTGTTGACCAAGGAAGAGCAAAATTGGATCGACACCTTTAAAAAACTGCCCCACTCAAGCCAATGCATTATCGTGCGTCTTCTGTCACGTAAAGGGGAATGGTTTCGCAGCGATAAACTCGATTATGTTGAGATTGCGAACTTAGAGGCGCAGTGGCCAATACTCGAAGCATCGGGTTTTATTCAGATGAATCCAAACCTAACTGAAGCACAGCTGTGCGAGCTGTTATTTACTAAGCCAGAGATCATTGCCCGTCATCCCTTGTTAAATAAGGCGTTACGCAAAGACGATCTCCTAGCGGCTATTGAACAAGATACACCAGCGCAACCTACGCCATTTACGATCATTCATTTGGTGCATAACGACATCATTGAGTTACTGCTTATTCTCTTTTTCGCCAATGCTCATCAAGACCTCAGTCAGTTTGTCCTTGATGATTTAGGGTTACACCGATTCGAGCAGTACCAACTAAGTCAAACGCAGCGTTTTTTTCATCATCGTGATGAGATAGAGCAATTGCGTCTGTTGCAGCGGATCGCACAAGATTATTGGCAGAATGAAAAGCAACCTAAGGACGCATTAGTTCGCCTTTGTCAGCAACTGCCTGATAAAGCCTCTCATCCCTATGTCGAACGAAAGCGACAAAAACTCATCAATCAATTGGCTCGTGCATTAGAGCGCCTCGGAGAATCTGAGCTCGCGCTGCACTATTTTGCTCAGTCGTCGCTACCACCAAGTCGTGAACGGCAAGCGCGTATCTACGATAAACTCGGCCAATATCAGCGCATGGGCTACCTGATTGAGCAGATAAAAGACACCCCATATCATCAAGAAGAACTGGAAATAGCGCAGCGTTTGCAGCAACGTTATCTTCGCACTCAAGGACAAAAAGTCCCTCGCGCGACCAAACCCAAATGGCCAGAACGTCATCTATCGCTCGATTTATCCACCCAACGAGTCGAATTGGCAGTGCGTGATGCGCTAATAGCGCAAGGCTACTATGTCTATTATCTCGAAAATCAACTGCTCAATACCCTACTCGCTTTGGTTTTGTGGCCTGCGATTTTTGCGCCGGTAGAAGGGGCTTTTGTTAATGCCTATCAAGCTCGCCCGTTGGACTTCTATCACACAGAGTTTTGTGCCAAACGCCAGTCATTGATTGAGTCGTGTTTCGACCAGTTTATGGCACATGGCACGCCATCACTGATCGCCCGTTGGCAAGAAAAACAAGGGATTGCCAATCCTATGACCAGTTGGCAAGGCATAGATGAAGCGCTTTTTCATTGGATAGACCGCACCATTCCACGAGCGACTTTGGTGGCATTAATGAAGATTCAACTTAAAGATTTACGCCTGTTTCGTGCTGGAATGCCTGATATGATGGCCTTTAAGGAGGAAACGTATGAGTGGATTGAAGTAAAAGGTCCTGGCGATAAATTGCAAGATAACCAGCTGCGCTGGATGAGTGAATTTGCCAAGCTTGATATTCCATTTTCAGTTTGTTACGTCAATCATTGAGCCTTAGGATTCGCCAGCGAGTGAATCCCGTTGCACCATTATGCAAATCGATTGCACAGGGTATAACCACAACGGTTTTAATTGCATCTCGTTGCACTATTGATGTGCACAACCAAATTTCGTGCGCTCTTTTTGTGCTCATTGATATCATGTAGCAAACTCTTTTCTGATTTATCACACCTTATTAACAGCATGATTAGCCGAGAATTATCTATCCAACAGCATGATAGTTCGCTGGAATGTTACTAAAGATTTCGATCACATTATTTTGTCCTTAACTTTGCTTGTTTCATTTTTATTGCAATTTGTCGGTATGAGTTTCGCTAGTGCTTATTAGTGGAGCATGAACGACTGGTATGAACAAAGCTTTTAATAAATACCATCGGCTTCCACTGTAGCACGATGTTTTAACAGAATGTTCTTCTGTCACATCGAATAAGGATAGTTAGACCCGGAGTCGAATTCACGTTTAACAAGGATGACGTGAGGCGGTAGACATAAGGGATTAGGAGACATAGATATGACGGCCAAATTGCAAAAAACACTGGGCACGCTCTCTCTTTGGGGGATTGCAGTAGGTCTAGTGATTTCAGGTGAATACTTCGGTTGGAGTTATGGTTGGGGTATATCAGGGACATTGGGATTTTTGGTCACTACATTGATCGTAGCAGCAATGTATACCTGTTTTATTTTTAGTTTTACCGAATTAACCACTGCGATTCCACATGCGGGTGGGCCTTTCGCATACAGTCGCCGCGCTTTTGGTGAAGTAGGTGGTTTGATTGCTGGTTTAGCTACACTGATTGAGTTTGTGTTTGCTCCACCAGCGATTGCGATGGCGATTGGCGCTTACTTGAACGTGCAATATCCCGATTTGGACCCTAAATGGGCAGCGGTAGGTGCTTATATTGTCTTCATGACATTGAATATCTTGGGCGTAAAATTGGCAGCTATGTTTGAACTTTGCGTGACCATTTTGGCTGTTCTCGAACTCTTGGTATTTATGGGCGTTGTCGCACCTGGCTTTAGCTTCTCTAACTTCGTGCTAAACGGTTGGGCTGGCAGCAACGAGTTCACCTTCGGTACTTTATCCGCTATTTTCGCTGCAATTCCATTTGCGATTTGGTTCTTCCTCGCTATCGAAGGCGCAGCAATGGCGGCAGAAGAAGCCAAAGATCCACAACGTACCATTCCAAAAGCCTACATCTCTGGCATTTTGACACTGGTCGTATTGGCCCTTGGCGTGATGATCTTCGCAGGCGGTGCTGGTGATTGGTCTAAACTGTCCGGCATTAACGACCCATTGCCACAAGCAATGAAAATGGTGGTAGGCACTAGCTCTGGTTGGTTACACATGTTGGTGTGGATTGGTCTGTTCGGTTTGATTGCCTCTTTCCACGGCATCATCCTTGGCTATTCTCGCCAATTCTTTGCCCTTGCTCGTGCAGGTTACCTACCAGCAGGACTGGCTAAACTGTCTCGCTTTAACACACCTCACCGCGCGATCTTGGCCGGTGGTGTCATTGGTATCATCGCTATCTTTAGTGATGGCGTGGTCAACCTACAAGGCATGAGCCTTACTGCTGCGATGATTACCATTGCGGTGTTTGGCGCTATCGTCATGTACATAATGAGTATGCTAAGTCTATTCAGACTGCGTCGTTTAGAGCCAAACCTGACTCGTACTTACCACGCACCTTTGTACCCTATCGTTCCGGGAATTGCTTTGGTGTTGGCAGTGCTGTGTCTGATTGCGATGGTATGGTTTAACCAAATCATTACCACTATCTTCATGGTGATGATGTTTGTTGGTTTTGTGTACTTTAGCCAAACCAAACATCAACGTGAAAACGCAGAAAAAGATCTGATGTTAGTTCGCGAATAGATGTCATAAGACAATCGGTTACATTGATAAAGCCAGTATTAACTGGCTTTATTTTTTTGTCGCAGATCACAATAAAACCGATTGCATACTAATTTGATCTCGACCCCAAAAATTTCACACGGTTATTTTTTGCACTACATTTCCAGTTAAAATTCGCGCACTTCAGTTGAAGCTAGGAAATACAATAATGAAAATCAATCGTATGTTAAACGTCATCTGTGACGAGTGTTACCAAGAGTCTTCACTCTCACCCCATGATCAAAAGATCATTTATGAACAAGGCTATATTCGCTGTAAGCATTGTGCTTTGGCCGTTGGCTTTGAAGAGACTATCTCGCAAAAAATCAAAACCGGTCTGTTGCTGGCCTTTTTTATCGCGAGTGCTCTCACCATTCTGGCTGTGGTGCTTAGTCACTTTATTGGCAGTGATGCACTACCCGCCTCTGTTGCTCTGATCGTTGTGGTGATGGACATCATCGTTATATCGATTGCCAGCAGCCAGCCGATTAAGCTGGTTAGCTCAATGCGCGGATATGCGATAACTCACTAATTTGTTTAGGCTTCGTTCAATGGATGAAGAAGCCTTTCTCTTCTCTGCTTTGAATCAATCACTTATCTAGTCCATCCGATTTCGCTCAAAAAAAATCGCAATTATTTTTAGCCAATATCAAACTGAATTTATTTACAAAAACCAAGCCGCCTCAATTGGTCTCTGTTTCAAGAGTGATCCAAACGCTTTACTTTGACTACAATGACTCTGAGGTGTTGTTATCCAAGCTAACAGCACAATAGAGTTGTAAATGAAGAGTCGACCCCAGCAAACAGGAGGTACGAAGATGAATATTCGCGAAAACATTGACGTGCTTGAGCAACAAATTTACGTTGCCTGCTCAGAGGGTGATTATGACACCGTCGCTACGTTAGAGAGACAGCTAGAATATCTCCGTGGCAAAGTGGAGCATCCTTTTGATGAAGACCCTTACGCTTTAGAGGGAAGAACCTTTCAAGATGGTGATTGGTTTTAAATGTTAGGGGAAGCTTACGCTTCCCCTCTCTTTAATCCAACTTACAGAAAATCGATCGAGTTACGACCCGTTCTGTTGGTGTTGGTTGGTGCTTGATCCGCCTCTTTGGCAGACTCTTTCACCGGCGCTTTCTCAGCAGATGCTGACAAACGCGATTTATTGGCTTTGGTCGCTGATTTTTTAGTGCCTGTGGCAGCACGGTGTGCTTTTTCAGCTTTATCCGCTTTTGCTGCACCAGTCGACTTAGGACCTTTGTGCGCTTTATCTGGTGTGTTAGAAGCTTTCTTCGAAGCTGAAGCTTTGTTTGCACCTGAAGAACGATTTTTCTTTGGTGCAGGTTTTGCTACAGGCTTCTCTTTTGGCTCAGACACTGGCGCATCACAAATCACCAAGTAAAACTCTTCGTTAAACTCGATCAAATCCCCGTCGTACATTTTGCGACGTTTGCGCGTTTCTAATTCGCCGTTAACAAACACATAGCCTTCAGTGATCACGTGTTTTGCTTCACCACCGCCGCTGATCGCGTCGGCAATTTTCAACACTTTATACAGTTCAATAGGCTGTTCTGAAACTTCCACGCCAACCGCTTCAATTTCAATTTCGTCGTCAGCCACAAACTCTTGCTGATCCATATCCGTCATAAGTTACTCTCAGTATTACTTTGCGCGCAGTTTACCCTCTTCTCGAAAGGGAGGAAACCACTAAATACTTGGTTTAAGGATTATGCCTGCTGTGGTGTTTTCATTAACTGCGGATCGCTTAATTGTGCGCCGCGTAATTGACGAAAACCAATTGCCATAACCGAGCCAATGCCAAGCGCCCCTAAGCCAAACGCGAGAATGGAAACGCCCGGTGCCATGATATTGCCTAACGCGCCAAGACCTAAAGAACCAATTGAGTGTCCCGACACATCTTGCGCAGTCCATAAACTGCTCACACGGCCCATCAAATGGTTAGGGGTATGACCTTGTACTAAAGAGTACTGAATGATTTTGGTTAATGAGCCTAGATAACCAAACACCACCAGCACCGCTAATAAAAGCACATAATGCGTAACCACCCCAATGGCAGCAATGCTGACAAAAATGCCGAGTGTGCTCCACACCATAATCAGCCCTGGTTTTGGCGATTGATTCACCCAGCCAGAGGTCAGCGCGCCGAACATCGCCCCCAGCGGCATCGCTGCGTAAAGTAACCCAGCTTCTGCCGCTGTGCCGCCAAACACATCGATAGCTAAAACCGGAAACATCACTTTGACTGCGGTAGCGAGTGTTTCTAATGTGCCTAATGCCACCACACTGCCCACCAAGCGATGTTGGAAAAGAAACTTCACCCCAACTTTGAGTGAGGTTAACGGCGTTTCGCCCTTTGCGCCTTCTGCTTTCATGGTCGGCAAACGCAGTAGCGGTAACAAGGTCAAAAAGGTGCCAAGCGCCGCCAAACCGTAGTTCCAACTCACGTCACCCCACGCGATGATCAATCCGCCGATGGCTGGCGAAAGCACCATGCCAGCGCGAACCGTTAGCATACTCAGCGCAGCGGCTTGGGGTATGTTTTCTCTGCCAACAATCACCTGCATGCAGGCCATCAGGGCTGTAACACCGATGGCGGCAAAAAAGCCATTCCACAAAGAAAGGAAATAGAGCACCCACAAAGAGGGCTCAGGGAGCATGCTGTTCATGGTCATGGCGATAAAGCCGACACCACAAATCCCGCGAGCAAACAGGATCAATTGCTTACGTTCATAACGGTCAGCAAGCACACCGCCCAAGAGCAAGCCAATAAACATGCCCGCTCCGTCCAATGCCATAATGCCACCTACCGCTAGGGTCGAGTTGGTCATGTCATGCACTTGAATCGGAACGGCGACCATCATCAGCCCTAATGCCAATACCGACACCAAACGGGCAATGAACACCATGCGAAAATCACGGTTCTCCTTGAGGAGGGTAAAATCAACGAGGAAAGAAGGTTTTTTCATAATAACGTCTTACTAAGCAGCCTTCAGCCATTGCGGCTGAAGGCTTAGAGATGAATGGAAGAGATTAGGCTTTGATAAGTTGGGTATCGCGGCGGATCACCTTATCGAATAACGGCCCGACTTGTTTGAGCGTTTTTGGCTCTAAGATATCTTGGTGACGGGTATCAATATGCAGTTGCGTCAACTCGGCTGCGTATTTTGACCACACCGCTTCGATATCAAAATCGGGGAAGGTTTGATCAGCGACGAACAGATGCACTCGCCCTGCGTAATAACGAGTTTTCGCCGTGGCCATTAGCCCCACGGCGTAGCCGTAGTTAGCATCCACATCCGCCAACATCGCTTGTTGTGCTGCCCCCATTTCCATTGCTTCCCCGCCGTTTTTCTCGTCAAGGAAAGCGGCTTTCTCTTTTTCTGCTACTTCTTGGTTCATGGCCGCATCCCAATCTTGGCATTCGGTTGGGTACGTATCGAACAAACCAACAAACGCGACTTCTTCCCCTTCTTGCTGTAGGCGTGCTGCCAGCGTGTGCGCGACGTTGCCGCCAAACGAATACCCAGCAAGGTGATATGGACCGTGCGGCTGCACTTTTTTCAGCTCCGCATAATACATATCACAAGCCACATCCATGGTTTTCGCTGTGGCGATAGCGCCACCTTCACGGGGTGATTGCAAACCAATGATCGGATAGTCGCCACCTAGGTAACGCAGCAGTCCAGTATAAAGCCAAGAGAAACCGGATGCGGGGTTGATGCACACCAATGGCACACCTTCACCGCGGCGAATCGGCAGTACTTTTTCCAGCCCCACCATTGAGTGACCGTCCGTGCCTTCATCCAAACACTGCGCTAGGGCTTCTACCGTTGGATTGATGATCACCTGCCCAACCGATAAGGTTTGTCCGGTTTTTTCATGAATGTCGGCAGCTAAACGCATGCAGAGTAAAGAATGTCCACCGAGTGAGAAGAAGTCATCTTGCACAGTCACTTCACTCACTTGCAATAACTCGCAAAATAACTGAGCGACAATTTTCTCGTTGTCACTTTGCGGAGCACGCCCTTTATGGCTGGTTTGTAACGTCGGCAATGGCAAGGCTTTACGATCCAATTTGCCGTTAGCGCTTAATGGGAATTCATCCAGAACCATGATCGCCATTGGCACCATATGCGCTGGCAAACGCTCTTGCATTTCACTGCGCAGCCAATGTGTATCAAGTAATGGTGTATCGAGCGAATCACTCTTATCACTGGCGAGCACATAACCGATCAATTGGCGGTTATCGGCCCCGGCGACACCGGTTTGTGACGGTAAGTTTTTCGCACAAACAATCGCTTGGTGAACCCCATCAAGCTCTTGCAGACACGCTTCAATCTCACCCAGCTCAATACGTTGACCGCGAATTTTAAGCTGATCATCACTGCGACCTAAATAGTCCACTTTGCCCGAAGGCAGCCAACGCACTACATCACCGGTGCGATACATGCGACTACCCGCTGGGCCATAGGGATCCGCGACAAAACGATCCGCGGTTAATGCGCTGCGGTTAAGATAACCCACCGCTAGCTGTGCGCCTGTCAAATACAGCTCCCCTGGCACACCAATGGGCACTTCACGTAAGAAACTATCTAAAATACGCAGCTCTGTGTTCCACACAGGTAAACCGATCGGCACGCCGCCGCTTAGCCCTTCTTCAAGTTCAGGACCAAATGCCGGACAATAAGTGACATCGACGGCCGCTTCGGTTGGGCCGTATAAGTTGTGTAAAGGCGCATCAATATGATGTTGATAAAGACGAGCAAGCTCTTTGGTGAGCGCTTCACCACTACAAAATACGCGGCGTAAACTCGATGCTACGCGATCATTCGTATCAACTTGTGAATCTACATAAGCAATAAATGCAGCCAACATCGATGGCACAAAGTGCACTGTGGTGATGTGATAATCTTCCATCAAATGCAATAGTGCATCAGGGTCTTTGTGGACCTCAGGCGGCGCCATCATTAGGCTCGCCCCCTCTATCAACGCCCAGAAAAACTCCCACACCGACACATCGAAACTGCAGGGTGTTTTTTGCAACACGACATCGCTAGCATTTAACTGATACTCTGCTTGCATCCACGCTAAACGGTTCACGATCGCGCCATGGGAAACCAACACCCCTTTCGGATTGCCGGTCGAGCCCGAGGTATAAATGATGTACGCGCCATCTTGGGCATCCAAAGGTCGATTGTCACTAAGTTCATCGCTCTCTTCTGGTAACGCATCCAGCAGGAGCACATCACCTAGCTTTTCAAACTCAGTGGCATAGTCGGAAGTTGTGATCACCAAAGTGGGTTTAGCGTCATTGACCATATAGCTTAAGCGTTCACTTGGGTAACTCACATCCAAAGGCAGATAAATTGCCCCGGCTTCGATTACCGCGTTAATCGCTAAGCTCAGTTTGACACTGCGAGGCAAAGCAATAGCCACGATATCGCCTTTTTGTACCTGATGGGCAATCAGCTGATTGGTCAAGCCCTGCACGCGAGCGCGCATCTCTTGATACGTAAAATGGTGCTCCACATCCATTAAGGCAGAGGCCTTGGGCGTTTGCAGCGCTTTCTCACGCATCAAGGCACGTAATGTCGTTTGCGGTAACACCACTTCCGTTTGGTTAATTTGGGTGAGCAGCGCTCGGTCAGCTTCAGTTTGCAAAGAGAGATCGCGCACTAGGCTCTCTGGATAACTAACCAGTTGCTCAAGCAGCCACTCCACTTGACCGGCAATGCGCTGCGGTGAATATTTGCGGTTGCGATACGCCACCATAATTTGCAATTCATCACCAGGGACAACAAACACCGTCATAGGGAAATGGGTATAACCGCGATTTTTGATCTGCTCTAAACGCCAGTGGTGGTAAGTTTCACCGACCCACTGCGCTTCTTTGGGAAAGTTTTCCACCGACAGCATGGTATCAAACAGGCTTTCACCGCCAGCCAGTTGCTGAATTTCACTTAGCCCCAACACATCGTTTTCCAAAACGCCAATTTGGGCGTGCTGCATCTGTGTTAATTGGCTAAACAGGGTTTGATCGGGACGCAGCTTCGCTCGCACTGGAATGGTATTAGTAAGCAGGCCCACGTGCTGTTCAATATCCACCACCTGTGCAAATCGCCCAGAAATCGGCGTACCAAACACCACATCTTCACGCCCAGTGATGGAGCCAAGAATCAGCGCCCAAACGCCTTGCATTAAGGTGTTGATGGTGATGCCCTGCTTACGACAAAGCTGGTAAACCTGTTGGCTTCTTTCGGCATTTAAGGTCAGATTGACTTCGTCGATATCATGACGCTCTACATCGCCATCATAGGCCAGTGTTGGCGTCGCTCCTTGCAATAACTCCTGCCATAGTGCTTTTGCCGGTTCTTTATCACGAGCAAGAAGCTGCTCGACCAACTGCGCATAGGGCGTGCTATCACTGACAAACGCACATTCCCCTGTAGCATAACTGTGCAATAGGGTGTTGAGCATGAGCGGAGTTGACCAACCATCAACAATCAAGTGATGCTCAGAGAGATACACAGTATGCAGCTCATCACCATGATGAACCACTTTGCAATACAATAACGGCTTGGTTGGATCCATTAGATCATAGCGACGATCAACCTCTTGCTGTTCGATAAGCGCCAATTGTTGTTGCTGCTCATCTGCCGTTAAATGGTGTAAGTCTTGTTCGTGGATTGGCCACAATCCCTCACTCTGCTCAGGCACGTTGACCAACACCTGTAACAGCTGCCCGGTAAGGCGGGCATCGAAACGAGCCCAAAGCTGCGGATAGGTTTTGACCACATTATCTAAACTGTTTTGCAAACGCTGAAGATCAAATGGGCCAGAGAAGGTCATGATCGAAATAGCGTTGTAGTGACTACCAGCTTGCTCAAGCAGAGATTGGAAATAGAGGCCTTGTTGTAGCGGCAATGCGGGTAAGACTTGGCTCACCTTGCCATAACGCGTTTCACACTCTTGCCACTGCGCACTCGATAGTAACGCAGGTTGCGCGGTCGCCACTTTGCGCTCTTTCTTATCGCCTTTTACTTTGGCTTTCGCTGCTATATCTCGAAGCACTTTGCAAACAAAAATGTCTTTTGCTTTAAGCACATAACCTTGTTTGCGCATTTTGGTTGATAGCGCCATCGCAGTGATACTATCACCGCCCAGGGCAAAAAAGTCGTCGTCGATGGTGATAGTGTCAGTGCTTAATAGCTCTGACACAATTGCACACAACACCAGCTCTGCATCACTAAGGTCAGAGCAAGCATCGATTGAATTTAACATTTGAGACATCACGTGTTTCTTCCTTCTGATTCCGTCGATGACCGTTACAAGCGAATATCGGTCCAGTGCTTTTCGATATATTCACAGCATTCTGTTTTGGGATGCGGCCCAAACACCACCAGCCAACCTGCTGGCACCGGCGCAAATTGGGGCCACAAGCTGTACTGTTTTAAAGTGTTGAGCAATACGAGAAATGAATGCTTATCGTCATCAAACGGATTGATATAGTGATCTTTCATGGCATTTCCTAAAATTTGGGGGTCATTGCGCGCCGTCCCGTGGCGACTCAAGGTCGCAAGGTAAGGTCACGAGCGTAATGACATGATGAGAGTTCCACAGATAATCGCAGCGGCAAGTAGCCAACCCTAGCTCCAAAGTCAGAGCATGGGAGAGGCGAAAAGTCAGTTGGTTTTGACTTGCACAAACCAAAGTGGCGTCAGAAAAATCAAGGTAACGTTTTACACGGGGATAGAGCGCTTTAAACACGCTCTCTTTTGCTGAGAAAATCAGCGTCAGTTGCTCAGCAAGCGGTGTATCTAATAAAGAAAGCAGCGCATGTTCGTGGGGCGTCGCGATAACGCCATTGACCGCCTCAAGATCATCTTGAGTCAGGCGCGCTTGCACATCCACACCTAAGCCTTGCCAGTCTGCTTTGGCTCCTGCCACCGCTACGGCAATATCATCACTGTGGGAAATAGAGCCGACCACTGCGCCAGGCCAACATGGGGAACGATGCTCCCCAATAGCTATAGAAAAATCGGTGTATCCCAACACACACAACGCATCATTTGCCGCGACTCTACCTGCGACAAATTCTGCTTTGCGCTTTAAAGCG
Organism: Vibrio porteresiae DSM 19223; assembly: GCF_024347055.1. Taxonomy (NCBI): domain Bacteria; kingdom Pseudomonadati; phylum Pseudomonadota; class Gammaproteobacteria; order Vibrionales; family Vibrionaceae; genus Vibrio; species Vibrio porteresiae. The sequence goes on along the minus strand of NZ_AP024896.1, from coordinate 765,274 downwards.
GCATTGCATAGGGATTTCGGCAGTGATATCTGCGCAGTGTCCCGAGGTTCAATAAACTCATGGCGATGGAAACTGCGTAGATAAAGAGTGACCCCAGCAAGCTGCTTTTTCTGGCATACACCGATAAAAGTCATTGGTAAGTGACCAATTAAGCTTGAGAAAACGTTTAGGCGTTCTCGAGCTCAGCCTCTTTGACTTGCAGCGTTTCCAACAGCGCAGCTTGAGTCGTCACGAAACCACATCGTTTTGACACGTAATTTAGCGCGTGAATATGCTCTTCACGGGAGAAATCTCCTAACGCATCCGATACGAAAAACGCTTGAATATCATACATAAAGGCATCGGCTGCCGTTAACATGCAACCAATATGTGCATAAACACCACAGATGATCAGTTGGTCACGACCACTCTCTTGCATCATGGTGAGCAAATCAGAGCGTTTAAACGCGCTGTAACGCCATTTTGTGTACACAATGTCATCACTTTCTGGCGCCAATTCAGGCACGATACGCGTGATAGACTCATCGGCTTTTAAGCCTGTGCCCCAGAAATCCGTTAATAGTGCGCGATCCGCTGGGTCCTGATCACCCGGCTGCGCGGTATACACCACGGGAATACCTTGTGCTTTACACGCCGCTTTCAGTGCTTTAACACGGGAAATCAAGGTGGATTTCAACTGGTCATCAGCATAGAAATCTAAGAAATATTGCTGCATATCATGCACTAACAGCACTGCACGATTTGGATCGACCGCCCAATCGACTTTATTCGTCACACCCAGCATCAATTTATCAAGTGAGTATGAGTTCAGTTTTGGAATCGCCATAATATCTCCTAAGCGGTGGTCGTTTGTTGAGCAAACTGTTGGCGCAGGTGTTTCTTATCAATTTTGCCAACGGGTGTTTTAGGTAATTGTTCAATGAAATGAACAAAATCTGGAATTTTGAAATCAGCTAAGCCGCAATCACGCAAGAATTGTTTAAATTCCACAGGACGAATATCGCTGCCCGGATGAACCACGATCACTGCGCAGCTACGTTCACCTAGGTATTCATCCGGCACAGCAATGAGCGCCGCATCGTGTACCATTGGGTGTCTCAGCAGTTGGTTTTCAATCTCTTCTGCCGCGATTTTTTCACCGCCGCGGTTAATCTGATCTTTATCTCGCCCGGTAACAATCAAGTTGCCTTCTGCCGTCATACGCACAATATCACCGGTGCGGTAAAAGCCTTCTGGGGTAAACGAACGCTCGTTGTTGTAAGCGGATTTGTAGTAGCCACGAATGGTGTAAGGCCCTTGAACGGTTAAAAAGCCCTCTTCACCACGCGCCACTTCTTGCCCCTGTTCATCGACAATTTTCACTTCGTCATAAGCGGAAATGGGGCGACCTTGCGTTTGAGTAATCATCTCTAGCGGGTCATCTAAACGGGTGTAGTTCACCAAACCTTCAGCCATACCAAAGACTTGCTGCAGTTGGCAGTCAAATAGCGCAGGTAAGCGCTTCGCTGCTGTTTCGCTAAATTTAGCGCCACCAACTTGAATCACTTTCAGGCTGGAAAGGTCGTAGTCGCAATCTTGAACCGCTTCCATCCACACCAAAGCGACAGGTGGAACCAGTGCAACGAAATCGACTTCATGCTCTTCAATCAATTCAAATGCCGCATCAGCAGAAGGATCATCACCGATAATCACCGTGCCACCGGCCCAAAAGATGCCAAGAGAGCCTGGAGAGCTTAATACGTAGTTATGCGCGACAGGTAACACGCAAAGGAAGCGTGTATTTTCGTCGATCTCGCAAATCTCATTACTGCCAATGACGCTGTAGGCGTAATCATCGTGAGTACGCGGAATCATCTTTGGCACGCCTGTCGTACCGCCAGAGAGCTGGAAGAATGCCACTTTATCTGCAGAGGCGTTTTGGGTGAAATCGGGCAACAAACGGCAGGATGATAGCGATACAAATCGGCCATCAGCGGACTCATCTCCCCCCTTCACAATCACATGTTGCAGCTGCGGACACTCTGCAGCGACTTGCTGCGCTAGCTCGGTGTAATCAAACATCGGGTCTTCGCCATCGATGATGTACGCCTTCGCGTTCGCATGCTGGCAGAAATAGGTGATCTCGTTTTTACGATGCGCAGGAAGCGCCATCACAGGGCGAATTCCTTTCTGAATCAGAGCGAAATAACAAAAATAGAACGCTTCATGATTGGTCATTTGCAACACAACGTTATCGCCAGCGGTCAGACCAAGCTCAGTAAATCCGGCGGCTAAGCGAGCAATTTCTTGCTGCATCTGCTGGTAGCTGTATTCACGGTCGTCACAGATAATCGCGGTGTGGTTTGGGAAACGACGTACGCTGTCGCATAGGTAATCGTAAAAGGTTTTTCCTTGCCATAAGCCAAGCTCGCGATAACGTTTTGCGAGCTCGTCTGGCCATGGAGTAAATTCTAACTCGTCCATTAAGCGGTTCCTTAGGCCATTAACTTGTCTTTAAGATCGATACCAGCGGCTGATAAGAAGGTACTCATCTTCGCGCCTGTTTCATCCAGTTCGCTTTCCGGCTCTGATTGATCAACAATCCCTGCCCCAGCAAACACTTTCATCGAACGTTTTTGTACTTCAGCACAACGAATGGTAATCACCCACTCACCATTACCACGCGCGTCACACCAACCGACCATGCCAGTGAAATAGCCGCGTTCAAACGATTCCAATTGACGAATCGCATCATAGGCACGCTGACGTGGATAACCACATACCGCAGGGGTTGGGTGTAAGTCAGCCGCGACTTGAAGTGCACTCACGCTGGCATCATCCACTTCCCCTTCGAGCAAGGTCGATAGGTGCAGCATGGTTTTGGTTTCAATCACTGACGGAATCATTGGCGTATATAAATTGCGGCAATACTGGCTCAATACACGTTCCACTTCTTGTACAACTAAGCTGTGCTCGTGCAGATCTTTAGCGCTGTTGAGCAGTGATAATCGGTGCTCTTGGTTAACATTGTCATCCGCACTACGAGGTCTTGAACCCGCTAGCGGATTTGATTCCAAATGAGAGCCTCGTTTACGCACCAAAAGTTCAGGGCTTGCGCCCATTAAGCGCTGGCCTTCGCTCAACTTCGCCGAGAAGGTGTAACCTTTAGGGTTACTCTTCAAAAGGTTATCAAGCAGTGCGGTATGATCGATATCTTCATCGGTTGCCACTTCAATCGCGCGAGAAAGCACGACTTTCGACAGTTCAGTGGTGGCAAACAGTTCAATGGCATCAATCACACCTTGTTTGTATTTCTCACCCGTCGGACCAGAAATCAAACGCCCCGCAGAGCTGGCTTCATGGACTTTGGTTTGACCGCGAGTGCTACTGGAAACAGAGAGCTGTTTCGGGATCATCAAGCGCGTTGGATGCTCTTCACTAAATGGGATGATGCCAAACAATATTGGGTTATCCGAGGGATGCTCTTTTGCTTCTTCAAGTAGAGCGTTGGCTTGCGCAGCAAGTTGTTTGAACGGGATAGCTTGATTGAATTCACGCTCAATCCCCTGACCGACAAAGGTACAACTTGGGGATGAGAAAAAGAAAGGCACACTATCAAGTTCTTGATTTGACGTAATATCTTGCATTTGGCTGTAGCCAATGACTTCACGCTTCATCACAGATTCCTTCTTAACTATTAACCTGTTTTGGGAGAGATGTCTCGAATGAGGAAGAGCCTAACCGAATATGAGTGCAAATGCTAACAATTATCATTAGTATTTTAGTAATCGGTGATATCCATGGACACAGATCACAAATATTTATGATTTTAACAACAACCAAGGGCACATTATGAACGCTCAACATCGCCAGAACACCGTACTGCTTACTGGCGCTTCTCGAGGAATTGGCTTTGCCACCTTAACGCGACTGCTGGAATCTGGTTATAAGGTTATTGCGACTGACTACCAGATGGATGCGCTGGAAACTCATTGCGCTCAACTAAAACAGGCTTACCCACAGCAGTTGTCGCTCAGTTGCCTTGACTTAACTGACCTCGACCAAATTCACCCAAGCATCGCTGCACTGATATCGCAATACGGCCCGATTGATCATTTGGTGAGCTGTGCTGGCATTTTGCATCTGCACCCTATTCTCACCATGCCGATGGAACAGCTCGCACACACCTTTGATGTCAATGTGTTTGGTCAGGTGGCATTAATGCAAGCGGTTGGACAAGAGATGAAACATCGCGGCACGGGCAATATGGTGATCGTCGGTTCCAATGCAGCCAATACGCCGCGTGCCAATATGGGAGCGTATGCTGCCTCTAAAGCCGCTTTACATATGATGGTGAAATGCATGGGAATGGAGCTTGCCGCCATAGGCATTCGCTGCAATATTGTCAGTCCAGGTTCCACTCGAACCGATATGCAATTGCAACTGTGGAACGAGAACTATGGCGAGCAGCAGGTGATCGCAGGTGACGCGAGCACGTTTAGATTGGGCATTCCGCTTAATAAAATTGCTGAGCCACAAGATATAGCTAACACCATCCTCTTTTTAATGTCCGATGCGGCCAACCACATCACGTTGCATGATCTAAGAGTCGATGGCGGTGCGACATTAGATAACTAATCCACTGTAACGCCAAAGGAAAAGAGGGAACTTACCTTTGGCGTTCTTTAACCTATGTTGCACTTTTCCTCTTAACCATGCCTAACGTAAAGGAGCGTAAAACCAGACTTGCGTTACGGTGTACCATTCTATAATCACACTCGCTTGTGATTACTAACTCAATTAGTGATTCATCATGCACCAAGCCCGATTATTATTCATAACCGCAATGAGTTGTCTCTCAACAGCCGTGACCTACGCTAATCCAACCTCAGCCCTTAATGCTTTTCACTCTGAAGTCATTCAAGTGGAGAAGGAGCAGCCTATGCTTAAAGCAACACGGATTCATGAGGGTAAAATGCAGCAGATCTATCACTTCGAAGGCCAAGCAGGTCATTACTACCGTGGCCAACTGCAAAGTGATGTACCGTTACAGAGTGCCAATATCAGTTTAGGTAAAGAGACGGCCAAACCTTTGCTGCAACCGGGACAAGACGCTGCGGATATCTATTGGTATCCTCAAGAAAATGGCAGCGCTAAGTTTGTGGTCACCACCATGTTGGGTCAGCCGAAAGCCAATGTCTCCATTACGCTCCAAGAGATCGCCCTTAAAGATGATCAGCGGGTTTCCCCCAAGCATGATATCCAAAGCCCAATCTTGCTCGATACCATTACTGCCATCAGCAGTGGAGATAAACAAGCCATTACACGCTTTTGGCAAACAGTCACCCAAAAGGGAACACCGCTTATTGAGCCACTAAAAGAGAATCGTTCGTTACTGACTTTCCTTTGGCGCGGAGCGGATGAAAACAATGTGGGGCTACTTGGTGCGCCTTATGAAGGTCATGCCTATCTAACGCATTTAAAAGGTACGGATATTTGGTATAAATCTTACGTGGTCAGTAATACGACTCGCCTCTCCTATCGGCTAGCCCCAAACGTACCGCAACTAAGCAGTCAACAAGGCATTGAACAGCACCGATCGATCATCGCCACAACTCAAACCGATCCGCTCAACCGCACTTCGACCTACCATGAACAAGTCGACCCATGGGGCGATGCTTCAACCGTAGTACTCAACCAAGCCGATTTGGCCGATGAGACTTTGCCGCAAACCGAGGTCAGCGTTGGTCACGTTAAACGCCACCAATTGGAGAGTCCGTCTCTGGAACAAACGCGTGTCATTGATCTTTATCATCCAGCTCAAGATGCCTCACTCAATGAGAACTCCCCTGTCCTATTTCTCTTTGATGGCTCTGATTACCAAGACAAAATTCCGGTTCCGACCATTTTGGATAACCTGATTGCGCAGGGAAAGATTCCGCCCATGCGCGCCGTATTCATTCATCACGGATCAATGAATCAACGCATGAAAGAGTTGCCACCTAACCAAGCCTTTACTCAGTTCGTCGCAAAAGAGCTAGTCCCTTGGTTGTGCGAACAGCAAATTTGCCCAGCGGCACAAGATCGCATTCTGGCTGGTTCCAGTTTTGGAGGATTAGCGGCTTTATCTATCGCTCATGATCATCCCGATCTGTTTGGTAAAGTATTGAGTCAATCAGGTTCTTTCTGGTGGGGTCCCAATCACCAGTCCCTAGATTGGTTGAGCCAAAAGATTGCCCAACAGCCCAACCCCAAGATTAAGATCTATCTTGATGCCGGTGTGTTTGAAACCAACCCGCCTCCTCGCAGCATCCTACACGCCAATCAACGGCTTTATACTTTGCTACAAGAGAAAGGTTACAACGTAGCGTTTAAAACGCTCCCTGGTGGTCACGACTTCTTCAGTTGGCGCGCCGCATTTGCTCATGGACTTACTCATTTAGTCAGTCATTCGCAATATCAATAGGTTGAAACGGTTGCGATGAATCCTTACGCGGTAGCATAATAACCGTTAACGCCACTTTGTAAGGATTCATCATGACGTTTACTGCGTTTTTCGATATTAACAATACTCTCGTCACCATACCGCTAGGTTCTGGCTATGACATGTCTTGGATTGAAGCCATTGGCACACTGTTCGGACTGCTCTGTATTTGGTATGCCAGCCAAGAAAAAACCATCAACTATCTATTTGGTTTGCTGAATGTTTCCCTCTTTGCCATTCTCTTTTATCAAATTCAGCTCTATGGACTGTTGCTATTACAAGTGTTCTTCTTTGTCGCCAACGTCTATGGCTGGTACGCATGGACCAGACCAAACGAACACGGTGAAACGCTCGAAGTTCGTTGGATGTCCCCCAAGAAACAGACCGTGACTTTAGTCATTTCGATTGTTGCCGTGGCATTGATGACGCTCTATATCGACCCTATTTTTGTCGCGCTTACCCACTTAAGCTTAGAACTCTTATCGGTCTTTGGCGTGGTGTTGCCAGCACCAGAACTTGAACCCGATTCTTATCCATTCTGGGATGCTGCCATTACCATCTTATCTATCGTCGCGCAAATTCTCATGACGAGAAAATACGTCGAGAACTGGATTTTATGGGTGGCCATTAATCTACTCAGCATTGGGGTGTACACAGCACAAGGGGTCTATGCTCTATCCGTAGAGTATCTGATTTTACTGTTTATCGCGATTCACGGAACTCGTGAATGGGTAGCCACCGCTAAACAACGTAAAGCGCCGACAGGCAAGGAGTTACATGTATGAGTATTCAACCGCATCTGACCGTAGATGAATCGCAAGTGTCAGAGCGAGTGATTGTGTGCGGCGAACCCGATCGCGTCAATCGCATTGCGTCCCTACTGCAAGAAGCTAAACCGGTGGCGGAAAACCGCGAGTTTCGGCTGTTTCAGGGCAAATATCGTGGTTACCCAATCACAGTATGCAGTACTGGAATTGGTGCCCCTTCGATGTTGATTGCGTTAGAAGAGCTCGTCCACTGTGGAGCAAAATCGATTATCCGTGTTGGCTCTGCTGGCGCCTTGCAAAAAGGGATTGGATTGGGTGAATTAATTGTCGCAGAAGGTGCTATTCGTGACGATGGCGGTTCATTATCCTATGTAGAATCAAGTTATCCCGCCTGTGCGGACTTCAGTTTGTTACGTCGTTTAGAAAACTATTTGAGCAAACAAGAGCGTGCTTATCACTTTGGTATCGTGCGCTCTCACGACAGTTTTTATCGTGATGACGAAGCGCAAATATGTCAAAAATGGAGTAAAAAAGGGGCTATCGCCTCGGATATGGAAACCTCTGCACTGCTCACCGTGGGTCGGTTGCGCGGGATAAAAGCGGCGTCAATCTTAAATAATGTCGTTTTATATCAGCAGGATGTTAAAGAAGGTATCGGTATGTATGTTGATGCTGATAAAGTGATGATGGATGGCGAGCGCATTGCTGCCAAAGCCGCTCTCGAAGCATTGACCAGCATTGATGCATGATTAGAGCTGCAGCGCTTTTACTTGATTCATCCACACGACCCCAGTTTTTAAGAGACGCGATAATTCATGACTTTTCTTATTGACCAAATCGTCGAACAACGCATTGCTAAAGCGATGGAAGAAGGCGTATTTGACGATCTTCCTAAGCAAGGAGAGCCTTTAGAGTTGGATGATGATCGTGGAGTCCCTGAACATCTACGCATGGGATATCGAATTTTGAAAAACGCGGGTTACCTACCTCCAGAGTTGGTGGCACGCAAAGAAGCTTTAGAACTGTGTGATTTGGTCGCGCAAAGCGATCCTGAATCTCAGGAGACAAAAAAGGCGTTGGCTGCTATTCGTAAGCTGGAATTAAAGATGCAAATCAAAGGCATTGATACCCGATTTCTCCATCGCTACCTTGCTCATCAACAAGAGCAAAAGTGCAAATAAAAACCCAGTATAAAAACCAAAGCATAAAAAAGCGGGCTGTTAGGCCCGCTTCATTTTTATATCGCCCTGAAGAATTAATAAACAGGCAACTGGATGTTTTTAAATAGGTTTTCAATCTTAGTCGGATTACTGTTAGCCAGTACTTCTTCCATCAGTGACTTAGTTAAGTGTGGCGCAAAAGAACCCAAGAAATCATACATATAGTTATGCAAGATAACGTCTTTACTAAAGCAGATCCACGCTTTACATGGCTCTAGTACATGGTCAAGATTGATGTATTTCATATTGGTGTTAGCGATATCGGTCGCTGCCAAATTAGACAAAATACCGACGCCAAAATTCAGGTTCACATAACGTTTAATCACGTCTGCATCCATAGCACTCATAAAGTACTTAGGTGTACAACCCACATCACGCATCGCATCATCAATACATTCACGACCCGTGGCTCCAGGTTCATAACTGAGCAAAGGATATTCAGCAATCTGATGTAAGGTCGGTTTATCGATTTTCGCTAATGGGTGATCTTTATGAACCACAGCGCCCATACGCCATAAGTACGCAGGCAATACGATCAAATCCGTATCTGGCGCTACGATTTGTGCCACGATTGAAAAATCGGTATGACCTTTACTGATACCACCGCGAGTGTCTGAAGGGACAGTTGGATATAAGTTGAAATTGACACTAGGGTAACGTTTAGTAAACGCCGCCACGCTCTTTGGTAGCAAATAACATGCAATGGTGTGCGTGGTATAAATATTGAAAGTTCCCTTCCCTGGATCCACGTACTCTGCAGCAATCGCTTTGATCTTCTCTTCCAGAAGCAGCATCTTTTCTACTTCTTCAAAAATCTTTTCGCCGATGTCGGTGATACGCTGAAGATGTTTACCATGACGTTCAAAGATACGTACGCCAAGCTCTTGTTCGAAAAGCAGAATTTGCTTACTAACGCCTGGTTGGGTGGTATACAAAGATTCAGAGGCCGAAGATATATTGAGGTTGTTATCTTTGACTGCTTTAAGATACTTTAACTGCTGTAACTTCACGTTCTACGATTCCTCTTTTATCTATCTTTCCGATGAGTATAGATTTCTATTCAGCACATGAATCCATGAGCGACTTACTCACGCAATGTCACACATAATAGAGGTTGTAGTCGCGTAAATCCATGACAGACTGAAATAAATCAAGCTGTTAGTTCATTCTATAGGCAACCGGTTGCTAAAAGAGTCAACAAGCCTAATCACTTGTCTTAAAACAGCATCGGAGCAAAAGCCTAAACAGTAAGGCTACAATTTACCCGCAAATATCCGAATAGAAAACGATTATTATCAAAAGTTATTAAATATACCCGAATTTTAGATACAAAAAGGCCCATGAAATCATGGGCCTTTTACTTTCAACTATTTATTATGCGTCTTGGGTTTGACGACGACCGTGGCCACGTTCACCGCGGAAGCTACCGCGATCATCGCCACTACGGTTACGTTCGAAACGACGTTCACCACCACGGAAGTTTCCGCGACCGTTGCTATTGCCTTCACCGTTGCCGCGGAAGTTACCTTCGCTGCTAAAACGACGACCACCTTCACGGCGACCACCATCACGTCCGCCTTCACGACGACCGCCATCACGACCACCGTCACGACGACCACGTGGTTCACGGAAATCCGTGAAATCACATACCACTGCATCTACTTCTTTCTGGCGAATACGTAGTTTGCGTAGTTTGCTAGTTACGTCGGTAGACATAGTCTTAGGCAACTGAACAAATGTATGACCTTGAGCCAGTTTGATGGCACCGATAGAACCTTTAGTTAGGCCTAATTCGTTTGCAAGTGCACCAACGATGTCTTTAACTTGTACGCCTTGTTCACGACCAACTTGTAGTTGGTAAGTTTCCCAATCTGCATTGTTCGCACCGAAATCACGACCACCTTCACGGCCGCCTTCACGACGGTCATCACGGCGTTCACGACGACGAGACTTGTCACGCTCGATTGCTTCTAACATTGGGTCTTCACCAACGTAGAACAATGGACGTTTACCCTGTTGACGTTTCAAAAGAATCGCAGCAAGAGTCGTTGCATCGATCTCTAGAGAACCTTGAATTTTCTCTACAAGTTCAGCAAATTTGTCTAATGCTTTGTGTTCTTTTTCTGCTTCCAAATCAGCAGCAAGTTGAGTCAAACGAGACTCAGCTACTTTGTCGCGGTGTGGCAACTGGATCTCTTCCATAGAAGAGTGAGTTACACGCTCGATAGTGCGTAGCATGCGGATTTGGTTAGTACGAACCAATAGGATCGCTTTACCTTTACGTCCTGCACGACCAGTACGGCCGATACGGTGGATGTAAGATTCAACGTCAAATGGGATATCGTAGTTAAATACGTGTGTAATACGTGGCACATCAAGACCACGAGCTACTACGTCAGTTGCTACTAGAATGTCGATAACACCTTGTTTGATGTGATCAACAGTACGTTCACGTAGAGACTGAGGAATATCACCGTGTAGCGCAGCAGCTTTAAAGCCACGAGCACTTAGCCAATCTGCTAGGCGTTCAGTATCTTGACGAGTACGAACGAACACGATTGACGCATCAGTTTCTTCAGTTTCTAGAAGACGAGACATTGCTTCGTCTTTTTCAACACCTTTTACTACCCAGAATTGCTGCTCAACTTTAGCAACAGTCTGGTTAGAGCCAGCAACGTCAATACGTGCAGGTTCACGAAGGAAGCGATCAACGATGTCTTTAACCATTGGAGGCATAGTTGCAGAGAACAACACGCGTTGTGCTGTTGAAGGAGCCTGCTCCATGATCCAAGTAACATCGTCAACGAAGCCCATTTTTAACATTTCGTCAGCTTCGTCCAATACGAAGGTATGACATTCGTCAAGATGGAGACGCTCACGAGTAATCAAGTCTTTTACACGACCTGGAGTACCAACAACAATGTGGGCACCGTTTTTCAGGGCGCGCATTTGATCTACGATCGATGCACCACCGTAAATTTCAAGAACTTTAAGACCAGAGATCTTTTGACCAAGGTTCTTAATCTCAGCAGCAACTTGGATCGCCAACTCACGAGTTGGAGCCATCACGATTGCTTGAGGTTTACGTTGGGCTAAATCTAACTTGTTCAGCAGTGGAAGAGAGAATGCTGCTGTTTTACCTGTACCGGTTTGCGCTTTACCAAGCGCATCACGTCCTTCTAACAGAACAGGGATTGACGCTGCTTGAATTGGTGTTGGTTGCACAAAGCCCATTTCTGTTAGGGCTGATAGAATTGCACTGTTAAGTGCTAAGTCACTAAATTGAATGACAGTATCTTGCATGGGATTCCCATAATAATAAAAAAAACCAAGGTCCCATGAGCTTTACCATTTCCAACCAATCCAAAAATTTGCTGATTCCGTTCAGATGCGGATAAGTATTAAAACGCATCAAGCCGCTTGGGACATAACTTAGGGGAGCGGATTATTCCCTAAATACATAAAAAAAGCTAGGAAAAATTGAAATTCATCACAAATTTTTCTTACGTATGATAAAACTCTGACTTAAACAAGCCCAGAGTCCTTGATTTGCTTGGCTACCGCATTACGTTTCACCAACTCAACCCGCACCCCAATTTACCCAATCTTCAAGCAGCATGAACCGCATTTTCACCTATTCGATCGCCTCGTGAGAGACCATCGCAACACATTGAACGAGCTGTTCGCACAAGAACATCAACTCAGAAAAATACCTATTAATTCAATGGATTTTACTGTTTCCCTTGCAAATAAAACCGCACGGAGCTCTGCTTTAGATTGTCAGGAGATATTGTAGCCTATTCTTTCGCAACTAGATATGGATCACTAAATTTCTTTTTGCACTTTCTTTAGCCAATCTTCTGTCTAGCCACAGGGATAAAGCATCTTTTTTAAAGACTCTATCTATTACTTATACCAAACGGTCAATTTATCGCCTTATTGTCAATATTCATTCCAATAACCAACTAAAAATAAAAGTACTTTTAAAAAATTGGAATTTCAAAAAACTATGTTTGTTTAAATTTTAACCAGCTCAGATTCATCAATCACTTAGCAAAATTTATATCCTAGTCATGGAGATACTCGATTGGCTAGCCATTCTCAGTAACGCCATGATATCGCGACACCGAGACCTTTAGACTCCCAATACGGCACAATCGCCAATTCTGTGACTGACCAGCCTTGCTCAGAGATCAAATACTGCACGCCTGTGCCTAGCGCCAAGCCTGCAAACACATCACGCCAGTGATGGCGTTCGGCATCAATGCGCGAATACCCAACCACTCCAGCTGCAATATATGCAGGAATGCCGTACTGATAACCGTAACGAAACTGCAGATAAGCTGCGCCTTGCGCAGCACTAGCCGTATGCGCGGACGGAAAGCTCTCATCCGTACCGTCTGGGCGTTTTGCATCGATGGTACTCTTGAGTAGATGGGTCGTAAGGGCCGTCCAAACAGCTCCTTCGCCAAGTTCAACTAATCCCTCACCATCGAGATGATATAAAGAGATAGCGCCAGCAACGAGAGGAATACCATATTGGCCAACATCCCCTACTTTTTCTAACTTGTCACTTTTGGCAAATACAGGAATGGAAAAAAAGGACACAAAAACTAAAGTGCTAAAACAGGATACAGAGAAATACTTCAAATTGGCTCTCACTCTTCACAATACATTACGACGTTGTATGCCCTAGCTTGAATGGGTTGAGTCATTATTCTAAGTTGCTCACTGAGCGTTTTATCTAGTGTATGTGACCTTTAGCGTATTGCATGGTGAAGGTGATTTTATGCAACAAAGCTCTATGAAAACTAGAATCGGTACACAATCGAACACCCATTTCCGTGAGCTAACACAGCGTTTTCCATCGGTAATCTCTGTTTACGTCTCTTATTTCACCAGTAAAATTCATCGAAAGAGAGGAAGACGACAATTTGCCTAGAAATTCACCTAGATTTATTGAGCCTTTAGTCGCCGACACCGACTTCGCGATATACATTAGTGCCATTACCTAGTACCATTGACGCCAGACTGAGCGTGCTTTGGTAATCGATATCATCTCTTGGTTATGGATACCAAGCGCGAATGGCATTAGTGATGTTTCTTACCCGGTTATCGTAAGAAAGTCAGGATATCTTTATGTCCGTAGCGTGATGTATGCCAAGAGTGACCACTCAGCGCTCACGAAATTGCTCATCGATAAGCAGTTCGTACTGGCGTTCATACTTCATAAAAAGGGTATAAATACCAACAATTAAGAGTAAATAATGTTTCAAGACAACCCATTACTTGCCCAGCTTAAACAGCAAATTCAGGAAAACCTGCCTAAGAAGGAAGGTTCCATCAAAGCCACGGATAAAGGTTTCGGCTTTTTAGAAGTAGACAGTAAAACGAGCTTCTTCGTCCCACCTCCGTACATGAAAAAATGCCTTCATGGCGACAAAGTCGTTGCCATCATTCGTACCGAGAACGAGCGTGAAGTTGCCGAGCCACAAGAACTGCTTGAGCCATCACTGACTCGCTTTATCGGCCGCGTAAAACTGTTCAAAGGCAAGCTAAATGTTGCTCCTGATCACCCTCAATTGAAAAAGCAGTCGCTCAAAGCTCGTACTGCTAAGGGTCTGAATCCAGAAGATTTTAAAGAGGGCGATTGGGTTGTTGCTCACTTAACTCGCCATCCACTTAAAGGCGATAACGGCTTCTTCGTTGAGATTTCAAAAAAAATCACCGATGCCGACGATAAAATCGCTCCTTGGTGGGTAACTCTAGCAGAAAACGATCTACCGAACTCTGAACCAGATGGTATCGAAAATTGGGAATTGAAAGATGACGCTGACCTTGTGCGTGAAGATCTGACTTCAGTTCCATTCGTGACTATCGATGGTGAATCCACCAAAGATATGGATGATGCACTTTACGCGAAGAAAAATGCTGACGGCAGCTTTAGCCTCACCATCGCTATTGCTGATCCAACGGCGTATATCACACCAGATGATTTTATGGATAAAGTAGCCCGTGAGCGCGGCTTTACTATTTATCTTCCTGGTCGCAACATTCCAATGCTACCTCGCGATTTGGCTGATGAGCTTTGTTCTCTAATGGAAGGTCAAGTTCGCCCTACTCTTTGCTGCAGCGTGACCGTAAGTTCTGATGGCGTGATTGGCGATGACATTCGTTTCTTCGCAGCTAACATCGAGTCTCATGGCCGTTTAGTGTATGACCATGTGTCTGATTGGCTTGAAACTGGACATAGCGACAACTGGGCACCTTCTGACGAAGTGGCGCAAGTCGTACGTGATTTGTTCGACTTCTCACGTGCTCGTGCTAATTGGCGTGAAACTAACGCAGTCGTATTCCCAGATCGTCCAGACTACCGTTTCGAACTGAGCGAAGATAACGATGTTATCGCGATTCATGCCGACATGCGCCGCACCGCAAACCGCCTTGTTGAAGAATCCATGATTACGGCCAACATCTGTGCTGGTAAGGCGCTACGTAACGCATTCCAAACAGGTGTGTTCAATACTCACGCAGGTTTCAAACCAGAGAAAATGGCTGAAGTGGTTGAATTGGTTAACCAACATGGCGCGCCAAACGCAACTGAAGAAACTCTATCAACAGTAGAAGGCTTTGCTGCACTACGTCGTTGGTTAGGTCATCAAGAGACCACTTATCTTGATAACCGTATTCGTAAATACCAAAGCTACAGTGAGATCGGTAATCAACCATTACCTCACTTTGCTATGGGCTTAGATGTGTACGCCACTTGGACATCTCCAATTCGTAAATACGGCGATATGATTAACCACCGTATGCTTAAAGCGATGATCCTTAATAAAGAACCAGTACAAACGCCTGATGAAACCGTAGGTGAAGAGCTGGCTCTACATCGTAAGCATCACAAAATCGCAGAACGTAACGTTGGCGATTGGTTGTATGCACGTACGCTTGCGGAAGAACCAGCGAAAGCTACTCGCTTTACTGGCGAGATCTTCGATATTAATCGTGCAGGTATGCGTATTCGTGTGATGGAAAATGGCGCAGCGGCGTTTATTCCAGGCGCACTGATCCTCGATAACAAAGAGCGTATCGAATGCAACGGTGATAACGGAACAATCTCAATCGACAAAGAAGTGGTTTACCAATTGGGTGACACACTTGAAATCGTATTGACTGAAGTGAACCAAGAAAACCGCAGTATTGTTGCAAAACCAACTCAAGTGTTTGCTGATGCGCCTAAAGCTGAAGTTGCACCTGAGGCAACACTAGCAGCAGCGGAAGAAAACACTCCAGAAGTGAAAGACGCGTAATCCGATTTCATTTCGCTAGAAATACAAAAGGCATTCTTCGGAATGCCTTTTTCATCTTTATTTCATTTGCTTCACGCTAATGATGAAATCAAATGACACTGGTTAGATCCAGAACATCGATTTCGGATCTTTTTCCACTTCTCGAATCAACGCCGTCAAATCAGAACTTTTCGACAAGTAAGGATAAGGCAACCAACTCACCTCTCCTTCTTGGTCTTCGGGTACGTACAATGCCCACTGGCTAATATCCTCTTCCCATACCAATTTGGCCACAGGGCTAATGTACTCACAGCGAGAAGAATCCAACTTACAATGGTGCTGCAGGAAATGAACTCCTTGCTCAACTGACTCAAAACTTGACTTACCCATGTCGACAGGCAAGTTCTGATTACGACTTTGACAAATCAGCTCCGCTCGTCTTTCAATCTGACGTTGCAACATGTTTACGACCGTCATGATGAAACCTCATATGCACTCATTAACTTAAGGGGCAGTATCGTCGGATTAGATGTGATAATCAACGACCTCTGTTGCAAATGAGTATAAACGATCCGCGCAAAAGCCACCTAATTTCACAACTATGCGACATACTGATCTATTGAGGTATTCACATTTGTGTCATTTTAACGAAATATACTGTTGACTCTTTATTAATCCCATTTTGGAGTATTTTATGTTGCGAGTGATTTTTGCTGCACTTATCTCTTGTTCCACTCTCGCATTCTCTGTGCACGCAGACGAGATCAACATTTCTGGATCAACCTCAGTCGCACGTGTGATGGATGTGCTTGCTGAGCATTATAACAATCAGCAAAAGCAAAGCTTTATCGCCGTTCACGGTACTGACTCCACCTCTGGCATCATGTTGCTTAAAAAAGGGATATCCAATATAGCGATGAGCTCGCGCTACTTAACTGAAGGGGAAAAAGACGAAGATTTGAAAATTGACGTGTTAGCCCTCGATGGATTAGCCGTAGTAGTGAATATCAATAACCCGGTAAAATCACTGACTCGTAAACAACTATTTGATATTTATAGCGGTACGCTAACAAATTGGAAAGAACTTGGCGGACAAGACAAACGCATCGCCGTTGTGACTCGTGAAGCCTCTTCTGGCACTCGTTACAGTTTCGAAACTTTGCTTGGCTTGACCAAAGTGATTAAAGACCAACTCGTTTCCACGATTTCACCCAACGCCTTAGTCGCCAACAGTAATGGTATGGTGAAAACGTTAGTCAATCACAATCCACAAGCGGTCGGTTTTATTTCCTACGGTTCGGTGGATATGTCCGTTCATTCGTTATTGATTGATGATGTGGATGGTAACGCAGAAACCATCGCTGATAGGCAATACCCTCTAACGCGACCTTTCTTAATTTTGCATTATCCAGAGAAAGATACGGCGAACGTAAAGTCATTTCTGACCTACTTGAAATCGTACGAAGCACAGAAAATCATTCAAGATTATGGCTATGTACCCATGATTCAGAAATGATCGTCAACACTAAAATCTAGAGAAAAAAATCGGAGAGCCTTAGCTCTCCGATATTGTTTAATGCTTTCGCATTCAAATTTAAAAGTGAAGCTGAATCACCGACACTACCACACAACCGGGACGTCGAACGCCTTCAATTTCTACTTTAATTTCGCGCTCAATCTCCAAACCTTTCTTAATCGGTGTCACTTTAGAGAGCGTACTCACCGCTCTCACACGACTACCTGACTTGATAGGGTATGGGAATCGCACTGAATTCAATCCAATATTCACTACCATCTTGGCGGTAGGGAATAAGGAATTATCAGGGTCAACACTATCCGTTAATTTTGGCAATAGGGCCAAAGTTAAAAAACCATGTGCAATGGTCGTTTTAAAAGGAGACTGCTCTGCTGCCTTTTCTGGATTAGTGTGGATCCACTGCATATCTTCCGTGACTTTGCCGAACTGATTGATACGTTCCTGATCAACCATCATCCAATCGCCAGTATGAATTACCTCACCAATCTTAGGCAGTAATTCATCATAAACTGCCTGAGCAGCCGGCGCTAAAACGATCGGCTCTGGTGCGGCCACTTCTTCATTCGCAGGTTGACTAAATTCTTTCATCCACGCAAATAGCTGACGATTATTGGCTTTGTTCAAGAACTCCCCCCAGTACTCACGTACTGTAGGAGACATCCATTGCTTGAATTCAGTGTGCTTCACTAGATTTTCAGCACGATGCTTCAAAAGATCCGCGACTTTCATCAAAACCTCATTCTCTACTAAGAAGAAATGCTAACACGTTAATTTTGAAGTACTTCACGCTACTACGCAAACACTTTCGGGCGTACAAGCGTATTCTGAACAGTGTTTTTATTCATGTATTCATACACTTAACAATAAAACATTATTTTATTAGGGTTTTACTATCTAGAGCAAATACACAGCTATTTTGTCTTTATATTAGCTTTTCATAAAGTTTTGGTGAGCGTTTTGTCAAAAAACACTTTGGTCACAATAGCAGCAAACGATTCAATCCCCTCAAATTTATGCTTTACAACCAGAGTGAGAGCCCCTAATATGTGCGCCACACGGAGAGATGGCTGAGTGGTTGAAAGCACCGGTCTTGAAAACCGGCATACGTTAATAGCGTATCTAGGGTTCAAATCCCTA
This sequence comes from Vibrio porteresiae DSM 19223, assembly GCF_024347055.1. Taxonomy (NCBI): domain Bacteria; kingdom Pseudomonadati; phylum Pseudomonadota; class Gammaproteobacteria; order Vibrionales; family Vibrionaceae; genus Vibrio; species Vibrio porteresiae. The sequence continues at coordinate 746,861 of NZ_AP024896.1, read as the reverse complement.
TCTCTCCGCCACATTCAAAAAGCCCGCTGAGAAATCAGCGGGCTTTTTACGTTTTTGAAAGAATCACAAGCCATTTAACTCAAAGCTTGATTCGGCTACGTTCCTTTCTCTCTCTTCTTGCCCTGCTGCGTGTAATCCAACGCTGCGATTTTATTCCCTCGCCCTCTTCCATTTCTGCACTGTAACAACAGGTTTTATTGCGACCGTGATTTTTCGCATAATAAAGCGCTTTATCAGCACGAGAAATCAAAGCGATTGCTTTGTTATCATCAATCTTCACTTCCGCCATACCGATGCTGATCGTCATTGTCACGTCGTAATCCACCATTGGACAAGGATTCTCTTCAATACGCCGACGCAATTTTTCGCTTACAGCCATAGCATTTACGATATCGGTATCGCGCAGCAGCACTAAAAACTCATCACCGCCGAGTCGGCCAATACAGTCTCTCGCTCTCAATTCATTTCGGGCAACATTCGCAACGTACCGAATCACTCTATCACCCATTGGATGCCCAAGAGTGTCGTTAATGCGTTTGAACTTGTCGATATCAAACATCAAAAGCGTAAATGTACGACCAAACTCCTTAAACTCCTTTATGGCTGAAGTGACCCACTCTACAATGGTTCTGCGATTTGCGATATGAGTCAGCTCATCAATCTCTGATAGCGTTTTTAATCGCTGTTCCAGATTGCGCTGTTCCGTAATATTTTTAGCGGTCCAAAGTACCGTACGCTCATTATTTGCAGTGAGAGGAAGAGGTTTGATGATTCCTTCAAACCAAGTTTCTTTTGTGCCTGGTGGGCCAGGATAACGATCCCCTAACTCCTCTTTGGTAAAAACGTATATGACTTTCTGGATCTGTTGCGCTTTAAGCGTTTGCGTGATGTAAGAGAGAAATAGGCTCGCCATCTTTTCCGGAAAAACGTCATCTAACATCTTACCAATATGTGCTTTACTGTCTTCAATTCTGCCGTTTTCACTGCCACCAAACACATTAATGTATTGACCAGATTCAGATAAAACAAAGACATGCTCTGAAAGTGCATCTAGCAAAATGTCTAGCTGATTAATATCTTTCATATGAGTGCCCTATTTGTTTCCTTTGTTCTGCCTAGCAACGAGCATTAAGCGATCAATGATGCTACTTAACAATCTTTATTAATATACCTAGAATTGGGGATAGCCATTCTTAGAAAAGTAAATTTTCCTTCATTATGGTATTCACTTCCTTACTCAAGAAATCGTACAACATTGGCTGTTTGGTTTTTCATTGAATCATTAATAATTAATCGAATTGGGAATAGAAACATTTCAACTCTGACTTTTACAAATACATTATTCAATATATTACACTTGCCATCTATAAATGTTGTGATTTGGAATCAATATTTCAAAATTCTATTTTTAGGTACCAATATTATTCGGTGATAATAAACACCCTATCTCATGATAGATTTACAGTTATAAATCAATACTATCTCATTAATTGTCAGTTTATTTTACACCAATGGTATTGAAGTTATTTTTCAAAGCCATGAGGTATAACAATATGAAATATATGACAATATATGTTATTCATTCAATTTTTATATAAAATATCTTCAAATGATAGGTTTATTATTAAATAATATTTCTTCCATTTTTTTGATATAGATGTCTAGTATTTTACGCAAAAATGATACTCAACTGTTTTAATGGTAATGATGACTTACGAAAAACCTCAGAAGAATAGGCATCCTAACTCACTAATAAATAATAATTTAAAATCCAATCAAACATAACTAGCGGTCAAGAAATGGGAATAGCTATTGTCATGAAAATTTACACCATGAAATAACAAAAGCACAAAATAAAATATAACAACATGATAATCATAAGGTTTTTACTTTGGCATAATTACTGCTATTCCAATCGTCAACAATTAATGACATGGAGTCGATAATAATGCAGATGCAAAAAATAACCACACTACTCTCTTTAATTGCCATGATGACAGCAAGCTCAATCGCGCATGCTGCTTATATCACTATGGAGGGGGATTATGTACTCACTGCTGTCAGTGACAATGGTACTCTAGGAGCAGGAGGAAGTACATCTCCAGGGATAATTCACGATGTAACAGGAACATCTGCTTGGTCGATAAATGACTATTTAACTCCAGGCACGCCTTTTGAAGGTTTTTATATCAGCTCATCACAAACAGGAAATGTCGGCAATAATAATGACGGTTCAAATAGTATTTCTGGTGGCACGCTAACAGATATATCGAGTTCCAGCTCCTACGATCACGCCATCTCTTGGAGTGCTGTCTACGGCGATTACTTTGCGATTAATATCGAGACCTTTTTTAATGATGGTGATGAAAGAATTGGTTTTACAACCATGATTACCGCTTTACAAGATTTAACCGACCTTACCTTCTTACGCGTGCTCGATCCCGATCCAGATATGGCTACCTATGGTTCCTACACAACCGTCAATGGACGTGGCAGCGCCTCACTTGATCCAAATGATTGGGTTTATGCCGAAGGATCGAGCACAGGCTTAACCATTGGGTACTATTCTGATTCCGACGTCAGTCACAATACCGGTGTTTCCTCGAGTTGGTCTACCTCTGCGAGTACCTATCTCAGCGGTACAAATGACGGTAATGGCGACTATACAATTGGTATCGCTTTTGACATCGGCACTCTACTCGCCAATAGCTCAGTATCTTTGAGCTATTATGCCGTGATGGGCGCTTCGTTAGACACCGTCGATATTCCAGATAACGATGTACCGGAGCCAGCGACCTTGGGACTATTTGGTCTCGGATTATGCTTATTAGGTGTTAAACGCGCTAGAAAATCTCACGCATAAGCCAAACCATCTCGCTCATTGAATGCATTGGCACCATGTGACCACAGGTGCCAATGCTAACCTATTTGTGCACTTAGCCCCATTAGCTCACATTATTTATAACTCAGATCGGCTGCTTTACCTTTGAAAATTCGATACACCACAAAGGTGTACATCAAGATCATCGGCATCACAATCACTACGCCAATCCCAGTAATTAGCAATGTTTCTGGCGCACTGGCTGCCTGCTGAGCCGTCAATTGTCCCGGCACGACTTCAGGGAAAAAACTGTAGGCTAAGCCAAAAAAGCTCAATGCAAACAGTGCAATCACTCCTGAAAACGGTAAATGCACCCCGAAATCATCCCGTGTCGGGACTCGCACAAGATAGCGATCGATGGCAAAAACCAACCCAAATACCAAAATGGGCACTGGTGCTAACATCAAGACAGCTGGAAACTGAAACCAACGCTCGGCCACATGTGGACTCACTAACGGATTGGCAATGCTGACTGCCACAATGCCAAGTAAGGCAATGACGCCTGCTTTACGCGCCCATAGCGCAGCTTGCTTTTGGAGTTGTCCATCGGTTTTTAATACTAGCCATGTTCCACCAATATAAATATAAGCGGCGGTAACACAAAGCGCGCTTAATACTGCGAACGCATACGAGGCTATTGTGTCGGAGAATCCCAGCACGTAACGCCCCACCATATACCCTTGTGTGCTAGCGGCAACAAAGGAACCCAATTTGAAGCACTTATCCCAGCGGTCTTTGTGGTCTGCTCTGGCTTTAGCTCGAAAATCAAACGAAACACCACGCATGATTAATCCAATCAGCATCAAGGTCGTTGGAAGGTATAGCTCGGTCAAAATCTGGCTGTGCGCCGTTGGAAAGGCGATCAATAAAATCCCAACCGCCAACACCAGCCATGTTTCGTTCGCGTCCCAAAATGGTCCTATCGACGCAATCATTTTGTCACGCTGAGGTTCATTATGCAGCGGCAATAACATGCCAATTCCAAGATCGTAGCCATCGAGTACCGCATACATGAACACCGCAAAGCCAAGTAATAACAGATAAATTTCCGGTAGATACTGCATCATGCTTTCGCCTCCTCTGCTACAACTAAATGGGATGGTTGTTCTGTTAACCCTTTACGCGCGAGATAGAAAATCGTGTGTAGATAAGCATAAAGCAACACGGCATAAGTGATGAGATACAGCGTTAATGATAAGGCCACCGACGTTCCTGCTACAGGGGTAACGGCATCGGCAGTTCGCAACACTCCTGTCACTAGCCACGGCTGGCGACCTACCTCAGTGACATACCATCCAGCTAAAGTGGCAATCCACCCAGAGAAAGTCATCACTACAAAGAGAGTCAGCATCTTAGGTGTGAGTATTTGGGCTCGATGTACTTTCCATGCGCCAATCCAACTGACGATAAGCATTAGCACGCCAACGCCGACCATGATACGAAAACCAAAAAAAAGCGGTTTCACTGGTGGGTGATCCGGTGCAAACTCATTGAGCCCTTGCAATTCTCCATCGATATCATGAGTGAGGATCAAACTGGCCAAATTGGGTATTTCGATCGCCCAATCATTAGTGCGCGTCTCTTCATTAGGTACAGCAAATAGCACGAGTGGCGCCCCTTGCTTCGTCTCCCATACCCCTTCCATCGCAGCTATTTTTGCCGGCTGATGTTCAAGAGTGTTTAATCCGTGTAAATCACCCACAAACATTTGTAGTGGGGCAAGCACGGCAGCAACCGTTACAGCAACCTTAAATGCACGTTGTGCTGGCTGAAACTGTTTACGTTTAATGAGCTGATAAGCCGATACCCCAGCCGTCACAAAGCACGCGGTTAATCCCGAGGCAAGTAACATATGAGCTAATCGATAAGGCAATGATGGATTAAAGATGACCTCATACCAACTCACGACATGCACCACACCATCAATTAATTCATGGCCTTGAGGGGTATGCATCCAACTATTGAGCACTAAGATCCAAAACGCTGAAATCGTCGTTCCCACCGCCACCAGCACTGTGGCTAGGTTATGCAGCCACTCAGGCACTCGCCCTCGACCAAACAGCATCACGCCCAAAAAGGTCGCTTCCATAAAAAAGGCTGTCATCACCTCATAGCCTAAAAGTGGTCCTGCAACGTTACCCACTTTTTCCATAAACCCGGGCCAGTTGGTACCAAACTGAAAGCTCATCGTGATCCCAGAGACCACGCCCAACGCAAATGTTAGCGCAAAGATCTTGACCCAAAAGTAATACACACTAAGCCATAGGTCATCACCAGTGCGATGAAAGCGCCATTTGTAAAAAACCAGCAGCCAACCAAGGGCGATGGTCAAGGTAGGAAATAAAATATGAAAACTGATGTTGGCGGCAAATTGAATGCGCGACAGCATAAGAGTTTCTAACATGAGGTGGTCCTCGTTTCATTCACTCGGGCTTGTGACAACGTTTTATTGGTGAACGCCAAAAGCGCTCATGCATCAATAAATCCATCACCAAAATGCATTAATGCAACGTTAAAGGCCGTCAGTGTAACGAGGGTAAATATGTATTTCTTACGCAAAATGTGAGCACATATTGCCAACTATGACATTAGAAATAACACATATTTCATAGGGTTAAATAAAGAAGAATAACAAATAGATTTATAGAGGGCGTAGGATGAGCCTATAGCTCACCCTACTCATTTGCTTCGCTACTATCAGCAAAGCGGCGTGTTTATCGATGACAACAAGCCACTAGTCACTTTCTTGCGCCAACCACTGTGCAACTTGTTTTGTATAGTAACTGACGATGATCTGCGCACCAGCACGTTTAAAACCAGTCAAGGTTTCAAAGACCGCTCTTTTTTCATCAAGCGCGCCCGCCAATGCTGCAAATTTTATCGCTGCGTATTCTCCACCGACTTGATAAACCGCAAGGGGTAAATGTGTTTCACGGCGCAGGTTGGCTACCACATCAAGATAAGGTGTTCCCGGTTTCACCATCAAGATGTCTGCCCCTTCTTCTTCATCCAATAGCGCTTCTTGCATCGCTTGATGGCTGTTAGCAAAATCCAATTGGTAGGCTTTACGGTCACCTTTGAGTTCACTGTCTACCGCAACGCGAAATGGACCATAGAATGAAGAGGCAAATTTCACAGCGTGCGCCAAAATCGACACATGCTTATAGCCCGCCGCATCCAAGCCATCACGAATCGCGCGAACTTGTCCGTCCATCATTGATGACGGAGCCAGCATATCCGCGCCCGCTTGCGCAGCGACAACACACTGTTTCACCAAAATGTCCAACGTGGCGTCATTATCGACGTGTTCACCATCAAATATGCCGCAGTGACCATGGGTAGTGTATTCACAAAAACAGATATCCGGCACCACCAGCATCTCTGGACACGCCTGTTTAATAGTGCGAATCATCCGCGCCAACAAACCATCTGGGTTAAACGTATCGCTGCCACAATCATCTTTATGATGTGAAATACCGAACGGCATGACCGCACGACCCCTAGTTGATACAGCGCTTCTACCTCATCTGCCAACTGGCTTTCTGGCAATCGTTCAATACCGGGTAACGTGCTGATGGCATGCGGCTCAGTGATCCCTTCTTCAATAAATAAGGGATGAATTAAATCCGTCAATTTGAAGTCGTGTTCTTGCAGCATAGTGCGAATAACGGGAGTTCTGCGTAAACGACGCAGACGTTTAAGTGGTGTGACAGAGCTCATTTGACTTTACGTTCCATTATTTTAATAAAGTCTAATATTATGCGCTCATCACCATAAAGATCCAGTTCGTTGTTTTAATGAGGTTTTTTCGCGTAAAATCAAAAAATATCCTCCGGCATAGCCGGAGGTTTTTCATATGCGCCTATAAGGCTCTCCTACCAGCAGCGCCCTAGCAGGCGCATCGTGATCTGACATTTGCATATGACTATTTCTTGCGACCCGTAAACGGGTTACCTGAATATGGGATCGACAGTTGCTCTCCCATTTTATCTTGATCTAATTGATGCTTGATGTAACTTTGGATCTGGCTTGTATTTTTGCCGACTGTATCAACGTAATAACCCCGGCACCAAAATTCTCGATTTCGGTATTTGAACTTCAAATCCCCAAATCGCTCATAGAGCATCAAACTACTTTTACCTTTTAAATATCCCATAAAACCTGAAACACTCAACTTCGGTGGGATTTCTAAAAGCATATGAACATGATCTTTACAGCATTCAGCCTCGAGTATATTCACGTCTTTCCATTCACATAGCTTTCGCAAGATTTCTCCAACTGCTCGACGTTTTTCACCGTAGAACACCTGCCTTCTATATTTGGGTGCGAATACTATATGATATTTACAGTTCCATCTTGTGTGAGCTAAGCTCTTCTCGTCCCCCATATTGGGACCCCCTTTCAATTTCTGATTAACTCTTGTAGTTGCCAGACCACAAGGTATTTCTAACAAATTGAAAGGGGTTTTATAACTGACTTATAGCTATAAGCTCAACGGAACCCCCCAGCCAAGCTGGGGGTTTTCTCTGTACAAAATAAACAGCCCGCATCATGCGGGCTCAATTTAATTCACACAGTTATGCAATCGGTTTTATTTTACGCTGCCAAGATTCGCCATTAAGTACGCGATAAGCACCGTGCCAATAGTGCTTGAGCGCGATGGCAAACGCAGTCGCAACGACAAACGTCGTCAATGCCACCGCAGTGTCTGTTTGCCACGCTTGGGGCAAAACCCACTCTTGTAATATCCACATCCAGATGGGATGGCTGGTGTAGATCAGCAGCGAATAATCGCGACCAATGTCAGCGACCCTATTATTGTCCATTTGCGATTTCACTCCGATGAGCAGCAATGCGATACAAAATGGAATCACAAAGATAGGAAATTGGCGCAAGATGATCGAACGAGTATCGTCGCCTTGCAATAGATACGGTAAACCATAAATACCAATGAGACTGACAGCCAACACCGTATAAACCACGGGCATCTGAATTTTGTTTCGATCCATACCACTTACAACATAGCCAATGAACAGGCATGGCACTGAAATAAAATGGCGGAACCAGTTTTCGTTGTGCGTCAGATCAGGAAACAGATCCACCGCAAAATAGGCACACACAATCGCAGCAGAGACGGCCCACATGGTGCCCATCGAAACCCGCTGAATCAATAACTTAAACGTGACTAAACCAAACATCAGCGACGAAAGATACCAAAGATGAAATGACATACCGGAGATAATCACGGTATCAGACATCACCCGCTCGCCAATTTTATCCGCACTGAAATCATGTTTGATGTAGATGTATGGCAAATACATCAGTGACGAAATCAGAAATATTTTACCGATTTTCAACGCTTGTCCACCGAGGCGGTCTTCTAGCCCTTTTGAACCGATAAAGAAGCCTGTCACCATAAAGAAAAATGGCACTGCCCAGCGTCCAGACAATCGGATGATCTCGCCATAGACATGGTTAAATTCTTTAAATAGCCCCACATGCAATGTAATTACAAAAAAGGCGGCTATCGCTTTCATAACGTCGAGTGTGTAAAGCCGCATACGTCACCGGTTTGATTGAAATCTATTGGGATAAAAGTGCCTTGCACTTTTCGCTTAGGCCCAGTTTATCCAATCACAGATTCCACCTCTACTCGTCACAACATTGCGCCATTAGGACACATTACTTTCGGTAAAAAGCTTAACCTTTCCCCTACGCTCTCTTGACGCCATTTTTGCCCTCATGCCTCACTTAAGAACAAATCCTGCACACCGTTGACTTAGCTTACACAAAGCTGACTTAAATTGGGGTTGGCAAGATTTGGGTTAAATTTGCCGATGACTAGCATGGTCAATCACAACGTAAAAAATAAGGGCAGTCCATCGTCATAATGGTCTGCCCTATTGTTATGGAGATTGGAAGGAAATCTTGTCTAAGATTAGCCAAAGGTCAGAGGGTCAGGTCCCATCCTACGCCCTTGGTCCAACTGTGCGATTTGCGCCATTTCTTGATCATTGAGCTCAAAGTCAAAGACCTGAAAGTTACTCTCAATACGCGATGGCGTTACTGACTTTGGAATCGCCACATTACCCAACTGCATATGCCAGCGGATAATAATTTGTGCTGGAGTTTTACCATGCTCTTTGGCGATCGTACCAATGACAGGATCACTAAGCACTTCGCCTTGTCCCAATGGACTCCACGCTTGAGTAACAATATGGTGCTCTTGATGAAAAGCACGTAACTCCACTTGCTGCAGATAAGGGTGCAATTCAATTTGGTTGATCACTGGGGCAACTTTGGTCTCCTCAATCAGGCGCTGCAGATGATTCGCGTTGAAATTGGAAACCCCAATAGAGCGTACTTTGCCCGCTTTTTGTGCGTCAATGAAAGCACGCCAAGTATCAACAAAACGATCCTGCTTTGGCGTCGGCCAGTGAATCAGTAGCAGGTCGACATAGTCTAACTGCAAACGATCCAAACTTGCGTGCAACGCTTGTGTCGCCTCTTGATAGCCTTGCGCGTCATTCCATACCTTAGTGGTGACAAAAATTTCATCACGCGGCACACCCGACTGCTGAATCCCTTGCCCAACCCCCTCTTCGTTTTGGTAAATCGCAGCAGTATCAATATGGCGATAACCGGATTTCAAAGCATGAGAGACCGAGGCCGCGGCTTGTTGCTGCGTTGCTTGCCAAACGCCTAGGCCAATTTGCGGAATCGACTTACCGTCAGAAAATGTAATCAGTGTCTGTGTATGGTTCATAACATCGTTTCCTTTGTCGTTAGATTGAAATAGTGATTTGATTCTGGTTTGTCTGTGTGACAAGACAAGTTTACTGTTTGAGTTATGGTTCAATGTTCCCAACGCTTGGCTAAATGAGCCGTCTCATTACTTGCCGACGCTCGTTGATACCCAATCGACAACACCATCAATACAATCCCAAACAGGGCAAGAGCGCAGCCAACCCAGCCCGTCGATGTCCATCCCCAGCCAAGCGCGATAGACCACCCACCAAGACTCGCGCCAATCGCATTGGAAAGATTAAAGGCACTGTGGTTAAGAGCTGCCGCTAAAGTCTGAGCTTGCCCCGCTACTTCCATCAACCTTACCTGAAGTGCTGGGACTAATGCAAAACCACAACCAATCATAAACAGCGCAATCAACACGACCAGTTTGTGTGATGCACCACAAGCAAACAGCGCTAAACTCAGCACATTCCACACCATGATTGTAAAAATCGCTCGAATGAGATTACGATCGGCCAAGCGCCCACCCACCAAGTTGCCAAACACCATCCCAAGCCCCCAAAAGGCTAGGACCAGAGGAACGTCGCTCAGTTCGAATCCTGATACTTGGGTTAAGGTTGGGGTGATGTAACTGTACACAGAGAACATACCGCCAAAACCAATCGCTGCGGTCGCCAACGTGATCCATAATAGCGGACGTTTGATGGCTCTCGATCAACAAAAACACATCTTAGTTAAAAAACGACACTTATAAGGGCCGATACGGCACCATCGCGTCCCATATCGAAACACCGAGATTGAGACAGCAAATAGGCTCTATTTAGACAATGCTGTCTCACCATCACAAGTGACTGCCAGTGCTAAAGCAAATTTAAGCCAAACACATCGCGCACATCATGCAAGACTTCTTGCGTACGCTCGCGAGCGGCAGCACTGCCTTTACGCAAGACCTCTATAAGTTGGCCTTTATCTGCAAGAAACTCCGTGCGACGGGCGCGAATGGGCGCCAGCATTTCCAATAAGCACTCCTCTAGCACTTTTTTAGTTTGGCCATCGCCCAAACCGCCAGCCTGATAATGCTCTTTTAGTCCCGCGACTAAGGCTTTGTCTGGATGAAACGCATCAAGGTAAGTAAAGACAATATTGCCTTCAATCTGACCTGGGTCTTCGATACGAAGATGGGTAGGATCGGTATACATGGATTTGACCGCGGCTTTGATCTCTTTCTCGGTCGCTCCCAAGTTAATCGCGTTACCCAATGACTTCGACATCTTGTTTTTGCCATCGGTACTTGGTAAACGGGAGGCATTACTTAACATGGCTTGGCATTCAACCAGAATCTCTTTACCTGCCAAGCTGTTCATTTTACGCACAATCTCATTGGTTTGTTCCAACATCGGCAGTTGGTCATCCCCTACTGGAATTAAGGTTGCACGAAACGCCGTAATGTCCGCAGCCTGTGAGATAGGATAGGTAAAAAATCCTGTCGGAATAGAACGACCAAAACCTTTGCTCTGGATTTCGCTTTTCACTGTTGGGTTTCTTTCCAAACGTGACACAGTCACAACATTGCTGTAATACATGGTCAGTTCGGCCAAAGCGGGCAATTGTGATTGCAAACAGATAGTGGTGTAGTTTGGGTCAATACCGACTGCGAGATAATCGGCGACCACATTTAAGATATTGGAAGAGACTTTTTTAGGATCGTTCGCGTTATCCGTTAGCCCCTGCATATCGGCAACGAGTACGGTTTGATCGTGAGTATATTGCAGCGCGACACGCTGTTGCAGCGATCCAACATAATGTCCAAGATGCAAAGGACCTGTGGCTCTATCGCCAGTAAGAATTCGAGTAAGAGGTTGTTTCGCTTCGGTGTTTTGCATGGTTAATCTCCAAAAATGCAAGCCACCGGGAGATATTGAGGATAAATGCTCTTAGCTACCTTCCGGCGGCGTAAGAACGAGTTTCATCTGCGCCGCTCAGTTTAAGAGCGCCACCAGAAAAATTGGGGTTGGGTGTTACTAGTCGTCGTTTTCATACAAATTAAGCTAACAAATAAGCTATTGTTGTACAACGACAAATTGACTAGACATTTATTCTAATTTGTTACTAAAAAGCAACTTTAATAATACCTAGTCATTAGCCAATATATTAAGCAACGGGAAAAGACTACCTTGTCTGCTTGTGGTATGAAAATGCGTGTTCGGCACGTTCTTCACTGCGCTTTAGTATCTCACGCTGTTCAGCAACCGACGCCTCATGCCAATGCAGTATCTCATCAAAAGTTCGATGACATCCAAGGCAGACATCTTGCTCGTCTAAACAACAATTATGAACGCATGGGTTTGGTAAACTTTCCCGCACGGGTTTCGTTTTGGTAAACATACTCAGCTCCTGCACAATCCATCGTGACGAAAAAAGTATGGTACTCATAATTAGGTATTTCAACCGTGAATGGATAAAAATATCAACTAAATTTCATAGGTCAAAAATAGCCTCTTATCAAAAATAAGAAACTGTTACATCACCTTGATTTTCAATATAAACATTCGCAATTAATCAATAAATTAAGTAAAGCCACTCTCGCCTTGTTACAAACAAGCGCCGCTAAACACAGTATGAAATCGGTAGTGGAAGAGAAGACAAAAGAAAGAGCACCTTGTTACTCATTGACTAAGAAAATGACCGCTTTCGATTTTGCTTACGGTGTTCACATTCCTGCAAAATAGCGAGGCGTTTTACATCATCGGCTTGGTTCCAAGCTAGAATTTCTTGATGAGTCCGAAAACAACCGACACAGACATCCTTTTCATCGAGACAGCAGCGTCGACGACATGGACTAGGAATCGAGGTTTGAAGTGGTTGTTCAGACATAATGCAGTTCCAAAAGAGAAACAAAAGACAGTCTCAGTTTACCTCATTTTTAAGTTCAGAGGCGAACACCAGATAAAACTCATCTTGAAGTATGCGTTTATCAAAAGGATTTTAACAGGACACACACCTTAAACCCTCCATGCCGGTTAATGGTGTGTGTCCTTTTTCATTCTCTCTTTTTCATTGTGATTTTTAGTCAGAAAACCAGCGAGCTATGCTCTCGGGTAGGTTTTGTGGCATACTGCCCGGCCTTATCAATTACTGAGAATGACTATGACACTGTACCCAGCGAATGACTATTCGCACTATCATGCCCATATCTACTTTGATGCCGCGACGTTAACTCAGGCGACAGCTTTAGTTGAACAAGCTGGCGAGAGCTTTCCTGTTAAGGTTGGTCGAATTCATCAAAAACTGGTTGGTCCTCATCCCCATTGGAGCTGTCAGCTCGCCTTTAACCGCACCATTTATGACACGCTCATTCCTTGGCTTGAAGCGCACCGCAATGGCCTTACCGTGCTGGTGCATGGTCTCACCGACAACGCATATAAAGATCACACGGAACATCTATTTTGGCTCGGTGAGAGCCAACAGCTCGATTTGTCCGCCTTTCATCGTCACGATTCATAACCTTATAAATAGTGACTGATAAATACTGACACAACGCAGCACTATCGGTACCCCCTAACCTTTTCATTCTGCCTATTACAGGCAATACTTTTGCGTAAAGCCTATTCAAAAGGAATGACGGTGAAACGGAACGGGGTCTACTGGTTTACCCATGACCTACGGGTAAATGACAACCAATTGCTGCACAAAGCCGCGCAAGAGCTTGATGAGCTGATTTGCCTCTATTGCGTTCCTAAAATCACCTCATTTTTGCAGCGTTTTGCTCAGCAACACCAATTAGGCAAAGCGCGACAACAGTTTATCCATCAATCCGTTCATGAGCTTTCTCAGAGTTTGCGCCGCTATGATCAAACACTACTGATCATGGATCGAACGCCAGTGACCGTATTGCGCCACCTCATTGAAAACTATCACGTGACGCATCTGTATTGCGATCAATTTGCCGGAAGTGATGAACAGCAAGTTTGTACTCAGATTCAACAAGAATTTCCTTATTTGCTGGTATCGCAACTGGCCAACAATACCCTGTTTGACCAAGGACAACTCCCTTTTCCCCTCAGTGAGTTACCGAGCACTTTTACCCAGTTTCGTAAACTTGTTGAGCCTCTTGCCATCATGCTGCCTTGCTCTCGTCCATCTTCGTTACCACCTGCAATCAATGTGCAGTTAGCCTCACTGCATTTACCATTAGCGGCACCGGAACAGACGTTATATCCCGGAGGCGAAGCTGCAGCGATTGTGCATTGTCAGCACTATTTTGCCACCCCATCAGCTTCTCACTATAAAAAGACGAGGAATGCGTTAGACGATGAACTATCTTCAACTAAGTTTTCTCCTTGGCTAGCGCTTGGTTGTGTCTCACCGAAAACCATTGTTGCGATGCTGCATCATTACGAGGCTCAACAGGGGCAAAATGAATCCACCTACTGGATTGTCTTTGAGCTTCTGTGGCGTGAATACTTTTATTGGTATGCAAGACGTTATCAAAGCACGCTCTTTCAATTTGCTGGGATCGCCAACAAACGACCACTGACCAGCTTTTACGCCTCACGCTATTTGCAGTGGGTCAAAGGACACACACCTTATCCTATCGTGAACGCTTGCATGAAACAGCTCAATGAAACTGGCTACCTCTCTAATCGGGGTCGACAGTTAGTCGCCAGCTGTTTGATTCACGAACTGGGGCTAGATTGGCGCTACGGCGCTGCCTATTTTGAAACACAATTGCTCGACTACGATGTCGCGTCAAATTGGGGCAATTGGCAGTATTTGGCTGGCGTCGGAGCTGATCCTCGCGGTTCTCGCCAATTTAATTTGGACAAACAAACTGAACTCTACGACCCAGAACAGCACTTCATCAAACGTTGGCATGGCGAAGATAACGTTACGGATATTTACGCTGTAGACATGGCCGATTGGCCAATCATGCCTGAGGATAAAGAGTGATGACTAAACCAAACCATATCGTTGTGATTGGCGGTAGCGGCGGAATTGGCCACGCCTTTGTCCAAGAGTTGCTTGCCCGTTTTCCCGATGCCACGCTGCATGCCACTTATCATCACACTGTGCCCACCTTTCATGCACCTAATCTCAAGTGGGTTTCGCTGGATGTGACAAGCGCGGCAGATATCACCCAATTTGGCAACCAGTTTACCCAAGTCGACTGGCTGATCAATTGTGTCGGACTACTGTATACTCCAGAACATGGACCTGAAAAGAATATCGAATCGGTCGATGCTCAATTTTTTATGCGCAGTATAGAAATCAACACGCTACCGACCCTACTTTTAGCGCAAGCTTTCTTTCCGGCATTCAAAAACTCACCATCGGTCAAATTTGCCGTGCTTTCTGCCCGAGTGGGGAGCATTGAAGATAATGGCTTAGGCGGATGGTATAGCTATCGCGCTTCAAAAGCGGCGTTAAATATGGTGGTGAAAAACCTCTCTATTGAATGGCGGCGCCGTTTAAAACAGGCCACTGTTTTGGCACTTCATCCCGGAACCACGGACACCGCTTTATCCAAACCATTTCAAACTAATGTTCCACAAGGGAAACTGTTTAGCGCAGACAATGTCGCCAAAGATCTACTCGATTTAATGGCAGGCAGCACACCAAGTGATTCTGGTCAGTTTTGGGATTACGTTGGCAGAGAAATTCCTTGGTAAGGCATGCTTAAAGTGATTGTGCCTAAACAGACATGCTTAAACGGGACACACACCTTAAATTGACTCATCTTCTATTTCACCTGAGGTGAAATGCGCGGTCACTAAATTCGTTTCCGATGACCCGTGCTCACCACATCCCGATTAAAATCACAAATTCAAACCATTGTTTCATTTTTACAAAAGTAACTTACAGAACTGTGAAATACCTTAAATGTTCTCGATGAGTTTCGTTATAAAACAGAGGTCAACGTTCCATAACCAATCATGAACCACACTTATCCCATCAATAGATAGTGTATTTCATAAGGTTCACTTAGCAAACAACCCCCTCGACCAACAAGGTGTAATAATGGATAGAAAACATTCGTTATTCAGTGCTCTCTCGGCCCTACTTTTTATATGTGCGGCGTTTTTCGCCCACGCCGAAAATTATCCCTATCGCAGCGACTATTTATGGGTAACCACACCCAATCACGATAATTGGCTATATCAGCTTAATGAAAAAGCATTGGTGAATATTTCGCTGTATCACTATGGCATGCTATTGGAAAATGGCACGATCCATTACTCGATCGGCCCCGATATGCTCGATGCGGATACTCAAGGAGACATAACGCTCAATCACGGTTTAGCCACCATTGATGTTGGGACGATGAATAAACCCGGCTTTCGTGATTTACGTTTGGAATATAGATCGGGCAATCAAGTCGTTCAACACCATATTAAACTGGGCTTTGAGCCAGAAAAACTGACTCCCTATACAACACAACCAACCGACTTCCTTAATTATTGGCAACAAGCAATTGACGAGTCGAAAGCCATTCCTTTGAATGTGGAAAAAACATGGGTTGCACAATTTTCCAATAACACCATCGATTGCTATTTGGTGAAAATACAGGTCTATAAAACCGGCCAATATGTTTATGGTTATTTAACTGTGCCGAAAAAAGCCGGTAAATATCCATTAGTATTCTCTCCTCCAGGCGCTGGAATTAAACCTATGACGCCAGAGAAACATCTTTTCTATGCAGAAAATGGCATGATTCGTTTTGATATGGAAATCCACGGCATTCGCCCCGACCTAGATCCAGCGACCTATAAAGAGGTAAGCAAAGCCTTTGGTGAAGGGAACAATAGCTACTTAGTCAATGGGTTAGATGACAAAGACAGCTACTACATGAAAAAAGTGTACGTTGCCCTGTTTCGTGTCCTCGACTATCTCACCACTGAGCCCAAATGGGATGGCAAAAATCTCATTGTGCAAGGAGCAAGCCAAGGTGGCGGTCTAGCTCTGGTGACAGCGGGATTAGATAAACGCGTCACCGCCGTGGCAGTTAATCACCCAGCATTGGCAGATATGGCGGGTTATAAAGCCGGACGAGCTGGCGGGTATCCTCATCTTTTCACTCGCTTTACCGATATGGATACCCCAGAGAAACTGGCGACTCTGCCCTATTACGATGCGGTGAACTTTGCTCGTCAGATTACCGTTCCGGTATTTATGACATGGGGTTACAACGATAATACTTGCCCACCCACCACCAGCTATATAGTGTACAACACCCTTACCAGCGCCAAAGAAGCGTTAATTACTCCGGTTACTGAACATTGGGTCTCAACAGACACAAGGTGGAAGATATTCCATTGGATTGAAAAACAGTTGCACTAACAATCTGCACACTCAGTGACACACCCAAGGGAAGCCAATGCTTCCCTTACTTTTTCTGACAAATTGCACTGTCTACCGTGATATTGCGCGCTACATGACACACGCTTTGGCGGTTTTAGCTTGCTCTACACCTTGGTCGATGATGGCCAATAGTTGGTCATCTTTAATAGAAGAAACCACTTGGTTCAACACTGTTTTTGCGGTTGTTTCAGAGGAACTCTCAATTAGACACTGATAGGAATTGGATATTTTATCCGTAGCGGCTGCAATCGCTTCTTGGCTATTTAAATCGGTATTGATGACTGATTCAATCGATTGAGCAAACTCTTTGGCCTTTTGCGTCGCAGAACCAAACATCGCTAAATCCAGATTTTCAACGCTAAACGCATCCGCTTTTTGCTGCAAGGTATCCACGGCTTTATTGGCTGCGCTCTGGGCTTGATCAATCGCTTTACTGGCATCATCACAACCAACTAAAGCAACCATTAGGGTTAGGGTGATTAACGATTTTTTCATTTCTTGGTTCTCTGGTAAAAGTGAAGTTTGATACTAAACCAAGGTGACCCACCATTTAACTCAAATACCGTAACAAATTATGAGCTTAAATTATCAGCCTCATTCACCCTCTTCTGTCGTCGTCTTAGTTTTGCATCTTTAGTCCAACTTCTCGCTAGATGGTCATATTTGTCATGATTTTTTATTGACTCAATGATATATAACATGTTGCTTTATATACAAATATTAGTAAAAGCTACTGTTAATCAAAAGGATGATGAATTCATGAATAAATTGCTTTTAGCCGCCTTGCTCGCACTTCCAACCACGGCTTTAGCCGCACCTTCAGAAACAGCCGTATTCAAATTGATCAATGATCGCATGAGCTACATGCCCGACGTAGCGCTGTATAAAGCGAATAACCATTTGGCAATTGAAGATCTTAAACGTGAAGAGGTGGTCTTAGAAAAATCCAAAGCCGCCAGTGCGCACTATTCACTCGATAGCGACAGCACCGAAGATTTTACCGTTTCCTTAATGGCGGCAGCAAAAGCCATCCAATACCGTTACCGTGCCGATCTGTTATCAGCTACAAGTGATGACAAAACTGCGCCGCGCGATTTAAACACCGTTGTCCGTCCTGCGCTTATCAAATTGGGTAGTGAATTAAATGAGTCCATTGCCGAGTACTTAAAATCGGGACATCAATTTACCGCCAATCAATACCCTGAATTTCAATCGTCTATCACTGCGCCTTATCTACACAATAGCGATAAAAAAATGATCTTTACTGCCTTACAGAAAATCAAACTCAGTGCAGCAACGCACTAATCGTGCCTGATGGTGACCATCGGAGCTTGTCGGCATCATGCCTACAAGCTTCATTCTCGATGATGCGATGCAAAAATAACGGTGTGTGTCCGGCTAAGACTTGTGGTCTTACAAAGCCGTTAATGGCACCGCCCCCAACTTTTGGGGATGGTACGACCCTACTTATTGGCCGTCACGCCCTGATCTGACCAATGACACCGCAGCAGAAATTAAAACCAAATGGAAAAATTGGGCAACGTCCGATACCTTTGAGCTCAATAGCGCGTTAGGTATTGAGCCGTAACAAGTGACATTGCCAAGGAGAAAAACAGCCCCTTAACCATAGGGGTTGGCTAAGAGGCGGAGCATTACTCTTCTGGTAAGCGTGAAAATGCGGCAGCTTGTTGAAACAGTTCACTGTCTGGTCGAACTCCCGTGTAGAGCTCAAATTGCGCGAGCGCTTGCAGAGCAAAAACACTTGCGCCAGTGATAACCGATTTGCCCAGTGCTTTTGCCTGAGTGATGAGAGGAGTAAGTTCAGGCATGGCCACCACATCAAAGATCACCTGAGCGTCAGCAATGGTTGCAGTGGGGAAGGCACACTGTTGCTCAGTATCACTACCTTGCATTCCTAACGGTGTCGCGTTAATCAACAGTTGTGCACCCTCAACTGGCGTTTGCGCAGCCCAAGCAAAACCGTATTGCTCTGCGAGTGCTCGTCCTTTTTGCTCATTACGCGCCACTATGGTTCCTTGGGTAAATCCCGCATCTCGTAACGCACTGGCAACCGCTTTTGCCATGCCTCCCGCACCTTGCAGATAAAAGGTGAAATGGGGATCGACATGATGCTCTTTTAGCAATGTCGCAATCGCCAAATAATCGGTGTTATATGCTTTCAAATACCCATCGGTATTGACAATCGTGTTCACCGATTGAATCCCTTGTACAGAAGAATCTAGCTCATCCACCAAAGGGATGACCGCTTCTTTGTATGGCATAGAAACACCACAACCTCGAATACCCAAGGAACGTATCCCCCCAATAGTGCTGTTGATATCACTGGTTTTAAACGCTTTATACAAAAAGTTGAGTTTCAGTTCGCGATACAAATAGTTATGAAAGCGTGTACCAAAGTTACTCGGTTTAGCAGCCAAAGAAATACATAAAGTGGTCTCTTTATTCACATTCACCTGCATGATGATCCCCTTTAAAGATTGAGACTTGCGACGTAAAGCTCGGTTAGAGAGGTTCGTCGCATCGTTGTTCTTGAGAGTGACTTCAGCTTGCCGTAAATTAGTGAAGTAAAAAATTGCTGACTTGAAGAAAAAAGAGTTCATCTTTTATGTCGACCACGCCAACACCACCGAAGAGCTCTGCGCGTTTAGAGCAACAATATCGTCGTTTACTAGAACAATTCGGTTTTACCGCCGTTGATACCACATTGCAGCAACTTGCTGATTTTTTGTGTTGTTCTAAAAGACACATGCGCACATTACTGCTCAATATGGAGCAGCAACAATGGATTCGTTGGCAATCCCAGCCGGGGCGTGGTCATCACTCCACCCTCACCTTACTAAAAGATGAACAGCACCTTATCATCGAAAAAGCAGGAGAATTACTAGAGAGTGGCAACCTAAACGGTGCACTGCATTTGCTCCAAGAACAGCCGCATCTGCTGCTGCCTATGCTGCAATCCAAACTTGGGGTCAGCACCAATGATGAACGCCAAACACTGCGAGTGCCCTACTATCGAGCAATGTTAAATTTGAATCCGACGATGGAACTGCGCCGTTCTGAGCGCCATTTGGTAAGGCAAATTTTCAATGGATTAACTCGCATTGATGAAAAGGCAGGTACGGTGGAACCTGACTTAGCACACCATTGGCAACAAATTGATCCGTTGACTTGGCAGTTTTTTCTGCGCCGAGGGATATTGTTTCATGATGGGGCTTTACTGCAAATAAGCGATGTCATCGCCAGCTTAGTAAGCCTCAAGACGCATCCGCTGTTTAAGCATATTGATGCTATAAAACCTGGCCCAGCACACAGCGTGGTGATTCACCTTAGTCAAGCGGATGCGAGGTTGCCACTGCTGCTTGCCCACACTAAGGCACTGATTGTGCCAAGCCAACACCGTGATAGCCCACCGTTTAATGCATTGCCTATTGGTACTGGGCCTTATCGCGTCTCATACAATGATGAGCTGAGATTATCTTTAACCGCTTTCGATCACTACTTTGGCCTACGCGGATTATTGGATGAGATAGAACTGCTGGTATGGCCCAATCTATTAAGTCATGGCTTACAACATGAGTCTACTAACGCCACACTGCTCAGTTCCAGTACCAGCGATCAAGATTTTCTTGCGCTTAAACCCAGCGCCCCCTTGGCCAGTGAAGAACGATTTGTGGAAAAAGGCGGCTACTTTTTACTGTGGGACCGCGAAAGTCCATGGGCAAGTAGCCTAACAAGGCGTGATTGGCTGCGTGAGCAGCTCAACCCTTTTCAGCTTGGAGCGCAACTGGATGCCACAGTGCGCCATTTATGGGTGCCCGCCTCTAGTCTGTTACCCGAATGGCATCATGCCATCACACATACTGCAAAAGGTGTAAAAGCGTCGCCAATAAGATTACCGAAAGCGCGTACACTGACCATCGCGTATCATACTGAACATCCAGAATTTGCGAACTTGCAGCCCCTGATTAAAACCGCTTTAGCGCGCCATCAAATTGAGCTGCAAACACTCGAACTGAGTTATCAAGACTGGGTTACGGGCAATGCCCAAGCTGACGTATGGCTGGGTACCGTGAATTTCCCCGTACCGGAGCCTTGGCATGTTGGCGCTTGGTTATTGGAAACGCCACTGCTTCGCCGCTCAATCAGCGGCGGCGATGAGGGTCAGCTTGAAACCTGGCTCACCAAATGGCGAGAAGGTGCTCTCTCTGCGCAAACCTTATTAGAACAAGTGCTTGAACAAGGTTATTTACAACCGCTCTTTCATCATTGGATGAGCCTTAGCACGCCAGCCCAAATTCAAGATGTGCACCTCAATAACCTTGGCTGGTTTGATTTGGCAAAGGCTTGGTATTTGCCAAACGCTACACCAGATAATGCCGATCAGCTGCGCATTAATGAATGAAAGTTGCCGTAGCAATATCGATACACACCATCTGCAGCCATACTCTAAGAACTCAGTACGGGAAATCGCAAGATGGGTCAACCTCGCTGACCAAGCGAGAAGGTCCGAAGGTGGAATGCTAGGTAACATCGAGCTTACAAGGCGATATTGCCTAAGTTTTCACGGGCAATGGTAAGGGAATCCGTCATTGATTATCTCAGTGCAATTAACGATAATACCCGCTGTCGATAATAGAAATATGTGTAATTGAGGTGTCTTAAATGTCTTCTAAATTGACCCACTTAGTATGGAATTATCGAACAGATAAAGTCGAAGATAAGCTGCTGCTACTGGCTTTAGCTGAATTGGCGGACAGAAAAGGAAATTTCGAAACGTCTGTCGCGGAGCTAGCAGAGCTTACATCAATGAACGCAGGGATGGTCAAAACCGTTCTTAGCCATTTCGCTAACTCTTGGGTGAAGTTGGTCAAACTGCCACCGCGGGAGCCACAGCGTGATACCGAAATGTTCTCCGGTGCACTCACCATCGATGGGCCACAAACCCGCACCCTGCCAGTGATGGAAATGGATTTGATGGAAAAAGCGCGCGAGCAAAACGAGCGCCTAAATCAAAACAAAAAAACCAATCACGGCAAACTCAATCGCAGCCAACGTTCGCAGATCACTCCGCTTAACCGCAGCCGAGAAGAGAAGCAATACAATGTTCTTGAGATCTACATGGAAAAAATTCCCGATTGGGCTGAAGGCTTGATGTTTAAAAAAGGGGTGCATGGTCGCCAAGATATCTGGGATGCGTTTGTCGTAGATGTGCACGGCACCGGGGAAAAAATCTTTTCTCAAACTCAACTGATCAATCGACTGCATCAGAAGATCGATTACTTTAAAGGCCAGTCCTTTTCCAATTTGGAACAGAACGCGCCATTTCGCCCAGCCAAACAATCCGCTCTCAGTGCTTTTGAACAAAAGTACCAAGATTATTTATATGATGAGCACGACGACTAGTTTGTCTACTTCGGCCCACTTAACACCATAATGATAAAGGA
The DNA here is from genome assembly GCF_024347055.1 of Vibrio porteresiae DSM 19223. NCBI lineage: Bacteria > Pseudomonadati > Pseudomonadota > Gammaproteobacteria > Vibrionales > Vibrionaceae > Vibrio > Vibrio porteresiae. The sequence continues at coordinate 724,406 of NZ_AP024896.1, read as the reverse complement.
TTGATTGTATGTCAGATAACTTCAACAAGCCGAAAGATATTGCCAGTCTTGGGGTTTCCTTTGAAGAACGTCTTGCGCAGTTGGGTAAACTTTCTAAACAAAATCGTGGTTCGAATGCGGGCGTAAACACGCCAGCAACCAACCACGGGCAAACGCCTGCAGGCTACCCTGCGCAGCGCCAAACTAGCGAAATCGATAGTTCACGTACTATCAACCAGAATTCGAAACAAGCGCTGGATGCTTATAAAGAAAAAGGCAAAAGCAAACAGATTCTTAAAGTTTGGTTTATGCTGATGCAAGCCTTTGATTCAAAGATGAAAGTCTTCTTTGGCGATGAGCCAGACGTGCATTTTATGAAGTTTGCTGCCAGCTTAACGCCTGAATCCTACAAACGCTTAGAAGCCAACCTGCTTGAACGCCTTGATGAAGACCGTGAATGGCCACCATCCTTGATTCGCCTGCGCCAGTTGGCTAACTCGCCAACCAAAGAGATGATGTACAAAGCGCGTCAGCATCTGTTTCATCACCCCGTGCCGATTGATGAATTGGATCGCGTCGAGCTATTTATCAAACGCTACAAAATGCGCGAAGTCCGCAGTTTCTCTGAACGTAACTTTGAAGCGGAATTTAACCGAAAATACACGCAGTGGTTTCGTGAAGTGATTCTTGAAGACATGGATAAAAAACTGGAAGAAGAACGTGCGCGTATCAGTGCGTTTATTGATGTTGAAAGCACCAATGAACACGATAAAGAGATTGACCAAATGATTGCGCAGGGCAAAGCGTTTCAAAACCCACTAGGGGAACGTATTGTGCAGATGCTGCGTGAGAAAAAATCCCAAACACCAGAGATAAGTGATGTGACAGCGGAAGAGATAGCTCAAGAGCGTGGTCATAACACAAGCTCGGCTGGTGAGGTTTAATGCGCGATTTTAATGTCTTAGAGCGACAAGAACACTATTTTCGCTGCAGTGTCGATAACATTGCCTCGCGCTATTGTCGCATCGTGATTGATGAAAACAGCCGTGACTTGCCCCTTGGCAAAAGCACTCTGCATGTTGAAGAGGTCACCGACCGATACGAACATCGCGGTAAAGATTGCGTATTTCGTTTAACCCTCCCCGTTGCCGAACAGCATTCGATCGAGATTTGCACGCTGAACGCAGGGCCGAAAAACCGCTTCACTTATAAGGAGTGTTTGCGCTTAGGAGGCAAATGGGAACCGGTGATCAATGAATGGGTGTTTTCGGGTTCGGTTAAAGATCAGGTATCTCACTTAGAGACCATTGTGCACTCTAAACCAGTGACCGTAGAAGTGCTGTTTAAAGAGACCATCACCGCGCCGCAAAAAGAGCTGACCCTGTTTGGTGTTGAGCTGGTAAAAGGGTTGAACATCAATTTTACCCCTATCATGCACAAAGGCATCACGGTCAAAAAAGGCGATATCTCGTATGTCGCTGGCCCAAATGCCAAAACCATTGCTCGCGCAGGAACGTTAGTCCGTCTAAGTGTGCCGCAGCAGATGGTGGAATCGACGCTCTATCGTGAAGAGTATTTCGCAGCGCTCGATTATCGGGTGATAAAAACTCGTGCCAAACGCAGCTCAAAATAGTGTTTAGCGCTAATGGAAAGCGGGTTGCCAATACCATAAAAACCGAGGCTCAAGCCTCGGTTTTTTATTTTCGAACCTTTTTACCCGTCGACACCTATTGAATTCCCGGTGCTTCAACATAGAACTGTTTACCGCAGTTGCCAGCAAAGGAGTCCACCGTTTTCGCTCCCGAGACTAACTGCGGAATCTCTGCATCCATATTGAGTGATTTAGGCAATTGAACGCGGATTTCACTTAGGTATTTCTTCACCCTGCCAGAACAAGAGAGTTGGATTTTATCTACGACCTCTTTTCCCATCACTTTCGCCAGATCGCTTTTCATCGTTGCGGTTTTGACTTCTTGCGCCAAATGATGACGGATGAAATTGCCTAGCTCCGACTGGTCAAACTTTTCCACTAACTGTTTCATCTGCATAAAATAGCTGTCGTCATCCAATGCTTGGCAAGTGCCATGTTTAAGCCACTCATGCGAACCAAAATCGGTCGAATAATAAAAGTTGGGCATCCAAGGAGAAATGGCTTTCACTGTCTCATCACGCAAATTGAGTGGGGTTGTCGCGCAGCTGTCGTAATGAATTCCACATTCGGATTTGTTAGGCCATAAACCGTGAATGGTCAGGTTCGAAACACTCAATGTGCCACTATTCAGATGGTCGCACTCGGCTTTGGTACCACGATAGTTGACGTGTTCACAAAAGCCTGCTTGCCAACTCATGGAGAGAACATAAGAATCGTAGGTATTGGCGACATGGCACTCTTCACTCATGCCCAGGCTCTCTTTATCTGCGGCATGGGTATTAATCGAAACAATCCCACAGGAACGGCTGACCCAACGCTGCTTAGGATCTTGATTGGGAAATTCCAAAAGCAGCCAATTGCCACCGGGTTTATTTTCAGCCACCACAGGGTAAATCGCGGCGACTTCAGTCATCACATTCTCTGGATTATCCTGCTTTTTGATGCTTTTGTAGGCAGGACAGATTAACGATGCAGAAAAGGTCCCTTTGATGGGTTCCGCCCATCCATAAGATGAACAAACCAACAAACCCAAACCGATGATAAAACCTTGCTTCATGACCCTTCCTTTTTCTCGCACACTCAGGCTCCGCCCTCAGTGTGTTGTTCCTTTATATCGAAAACAGTCACAGTTACTTAACCGATTGCCATAACATAAGTGACTGTTTTTACTAGTGACACTATTGTAACGAGTTTTGCCCAGTTGGAGATGCGAGCCACGTAACAACTTCTCACAATGAATACAAACTCAGTTTCTTATGCAAAATAGCAATCTTAGAAGTGACAAGATCACAAATTCGACCTAACATTCTAATATAACAGAACTATTTTTAATCAATCTGGCGGATTCACACAGAAATATTGTGAGCACCCTTGAGGAAACACCGTGAGACCTGAGGTCACTCTTAAAACCGATTATGAAATGCGGTTAATGCGCGAAAGCGGCGCTCTGTTGGCCGAGGTGTTTGCCATGCTCGATGAGAAGGTCAAACCCGGTATCACCACCCTAGAACTCGATAGCCTCACCGAGCAGTTTATTCGTCATGAACTCAAAGCCACCCCTGCCAGTATCGGCGCTTATGGCTACCCATTTTGCACCAACGCCTCACCTAACCATGTGGCGTGTCATGGCATGCCCAGTGCCGAGATGGTGATTGCCTCAACCGATATCCTTAATATCGACATTACGTTAGAGAAAAATGGCTTTATCGTCGATTCCAATAAAACCTATGTGATGCCTGAAGCCAGCAGCGAAGCACAGCGCCTCGTCACTGTGGCCAATCAGGCGATGTGGAAAGGCATAGAGCAAGTATTCCCCGGAGCTCATTCTGGTGATATCGGTTATGCGATTAGCCAGTTTGTTGAAAGCCAAGGTTACAGTGTGGTGCGGGAATTCTGCGGTCATGGTATTGGTCGGATGATGCATGAAGCGCCGCAAATCCTGCACTTTGGTCTACCTAAAACTGGCTTTATTATCGAGCCAGGCATGACTTTTACCGTTGAACCTGTGGTCAATCAAGGCAGTAACCGGGTTATTACCTTAAAAGATGGTTGGACGGTGGTCACCTGTGATAACCAGCTTTCAGCCCAGTTTGAGCACACCCTCGCAGTGACCAAAGAGGGGGTAGAAATTCTTACCTTACGTCACGATGAGACACCGTTTCCTTGGCGCAAATAGCAAGAGTCGTTAGTTGCGCATCGCAGCATCGCTATTCATTTTGACGATTTAACTTTGCCGGCGATAGCGGCTTGGACTGACGCCAAACCAACGGCGAAATGCTCTTGAAAAAGCACTGGTTTCTGAATACCCCAACATCATCCCCAGATCGGTGATTGCCAGTTGATCTTGCTGCAGATATTGCTTGGCCATCGCGCAGCGCACTTGCTCCACCAGTTGTCGAAAAGATTGTTGCTCTTGACGTAATTGCCGCTGCAGAGACATCCGGGTAATCCCCATTTGCAGTGCAATCGCCTCCAATTGGGGCTCACCTTGCGCTAGCTGATGTTGTATATGGGCGCTGACCTGTTCGGTCATGCTTTGGCGTGTAGGTGTGGAATTGATCTGCGAAAGTGCCGCAAACATCAAAGGCAATAACAGCGGATCGTGCGACGGCATCGGGCGCTGCAATACACTTTTCGCAATCACGAGCGAGTTAAAAGGTTGATTGAAATAAACTGGGGCATCAAACACCTTACAGTGTTCATGCCAATCGCTAGGAGCAGGATGTTCGAAGTGAACTTCCTTGGGAGCCCAATGCAGGCCCGCAGCTTGGCGCACTAAATTAACGATCATTCCCATGGTCAGCTCCGCATCCTGGCGACGAGCCATAATCGCCCCATGGCGAATCTGATAGTCAAAACGCCATGCCTCTTTTTGCTCAACCCATTGGGTAAAGGTGTCATGTTGATGCCAGTGAAAACAGCGCGCCACGTTTTGGATTGCCTCGCCTACCGTTGGTGAGCACAGACCAATATAACCAAGCAAACCCAACTGCTGCGGCATAAACTGTTTGCCATAATAGAGACCGAAATGATCGCATCCTGTCGCTTGAGCAGCCTGTTCCAACACTTCACAATAACTCACCAAAGTGAGACTGGAAGTGGGTTGCATCAGCCATTCCGGATCCACACCACTGCGCCCCAAAATCGTATCAGTATTACCGCCCATTTGGCGAATAAACCCATCTAAGCCCGTCGCTGCAGCCGCTAATACGCCACGATTGGTCGCCGCTATCCCGCTGTGCGTCATCATGTTGGTTGGATTGAGATTGGAATAAGGCATGACTTGTTCCCCACTAACGATGTGCCACTTAATAGGAAACGAGTTGCAAAAATCACACCAACAGCAGATCGATTACATCCCGAACTATCTATCTGATATTCAATAAGTATTTAAATATGGCCACTGAAAAAGCAAGATTCACTCTGTTATCGATGGTGCAAAAAAAGGCGAACGCACTCTCACTGTGCATTCGCCTCGCAAACGTCCTAACGGCGGTTTAAACCGCCTGCGGTAGCGCCATTAACTCTTGGTCGAGAAATTCACGACACAGACGAACCGTTTCGTAAATCCAATCATCGCCTAGGCTTTGCGCCATCTCGGTATCGCTATGTGAACCCACCCACGCCAGAAGCTGGATCCGACGTTGCATGATCATCACGGGCAAAATCGTCAAGTCATGAGCCGTTAAGGCACGCACTGATTGATATCCAAGTAGCCAATTTTTCAGCCACTCATCGCGTAGCGGATGATGCTCATAAAAGCTGATGGCAGCCGCAGCATCGTGCATGAACCAACCAAGACCACAGTCGTCAAAGTCGATAACTCGCGTCCCCTCTTCATGCATCAGTAAGTTAGTTAAACGAAGGTCTGCATGAATTAAACCATAGCGGTCAGGTGCTTTACCGTAATAGGTCAGTTGGCGAGCAATGATATCGAGAACTTGCTCGATGAGCTCAATGTCACTCTTGCTTAAACCTGCGACATCCGACCATGCGCCCCAGTAGCCTTGTTGACCTACCATATTGTGGTGATTCCATACCAACCGCTTAAAACCCGTTGGCTTATGCCACTGAATACTTTGCATATGTAAGCGCGCCATGATCGCCCCTAATGCTTGGTAGGCTTTGGGATCAACATCGGTGGTCGGCATAGTGCCATCGATCCAATCGAACAATACCGCATGGCGCTGTTCCTGCTCCGACACATCAAGCGTTTGAACCCGCTCTCCCGCACAATTTTCGATCGGATTCGGTGTCACTATCCCCTGCAGCTTGAGCGCTGCGAGCCATGCCAATTCACTCTCAATACTCAGCTTATCGTGATAGTTAGGACGATGAATTCGCAGCGCATATTGTTTATCCGCTGTAGCCACTTTAAATGTCGCATTTTCCGAGCGGCATAATAAGCTCAGCTCGCCTTGATACTCCTTGGCGTAATTTTGCAATGCACATTTCGCCAGCTTGGTTATCTCTTCATCACTGAGAGTGTCGTATTGTTCTGCCGCAATCTCGACCTGCTTGCTAGAAACCGCCTCGCTTAACTGCGCCTTCTTTATCTCTTTTGACATATCCATAGTCATTATCGCCTCCTGATATTGGGTCAGGATTAGCATCTATTGAAATGCTAAGCAGCGCTTGACCGGAGAATGGAGTTTGGCTGCGATGTTACGATTGTGCGGTCAACTGAGGGGTAAAGTTGACTTTAGAGCACGAAATCGGCTCTCTCAGGTCAAGTTTTTTGCTCGCTAGGCGTCCATGATGAATCCATACAGCACGATGCTGACTATTGATTAGACCGGAGGATTTATGGTCGTACGCTCAACTATCATGGACACCAATAGCTTTCGCGCCGAACACGCCCAAGCTCTCGATTCACACACTCGCTCATTAACGGATAAACGCGCTAAGTTACTTGGCGAATCCTACCGCCTCTTCTATCGCCGTCCGGTGCATTTGGTCAAAGGTGAAGGTCAATATTTGTGGGATGCCAATGGCAACAAATACTTGGATGTGTATAACAACGTCGCAAGTATTGGTCACTGCCACCCAGCGGTCATTGAAGCGGTGAATCGTCAGATGCGTGAACTCAACACCCATACTCGCTATCTACATGAACGCATCTTGGATTACAGCGAAGAGATCATGCGCACTATGCCAGCGGCGGTGAATAAAGCCATGTACATGTGTACGGGTTCTGAAGCAAACGACTTGGCCATTCGAATTGCGCAAGCCTATTCAGGCGGTACGGGCATTATCGTCACCCAAGAAGCCTATCACGGCACCAGCCAGCTCACCTCTGGCGCTTCACCTGCTTTAGGTTCTGGTCAACCGCTGGCTCCGACCACCCGCTTAGTAGCGCCGCCGGATCACTACCGTTTAGCAGGGCAAGATGTCGGCTTATGGTTTGCCCAGCAGATCCAAGCACAAATTGATGATATGAAAGCCAACGGCATTCAGTTTGCTGGCTTTTTGGCCGACTCCATTTTCTCTTCCGATGGCGTATTACCGGGTGAAGCAGGATTCTTACGTGCTGCAATTGATGTTGTCCATAAAAATGGCGGCATCTTCATTGCCGATGAAGTTCAACCAGGCTTTGCTCGTACCGGCGAAGCGTTTTGGGGCTTTGCCCGCCACGGTATCGTGCCGGATGTGGTGACAACAGGTAAACCTATGGGTAACGGCATTCCTATTTCGGGGCTGTTCGCGCAAGACCATGTATTGGCTGCCTTTAGTGACCAAATCCCCTACTTTAATACCTTTGGCGGTAACCCTGTCGCGATGGCAGCGGCGCAAGCTGTCCTCAATGTCATTCGTGAAGAGGATCTGCAACGACACAGCCTTGATATCGGCCTACAGCTGAAGAAAGAGCTGCAAACACTGCAAGAGAAGTACGAATGTGTCGGTGATGTTCGCGGTGCCGGTCTGTTTATCGGCTTTGAACTGGTGACAGACAAAGAGAGTAAAAATCCCAACAAAGCATTGGCTCTGGATTTGATTGAGCGTCTGCGTGATAAAAAAGTGCTGACCTCAGTGGCAGGCCCACACGGTAACGTATTGAAACTGCGTCCCCCATTGGCGTTCCAAGCCCAGGATATTGACTGGTTAGTGGGCGCACTAGATGAATCTCTGCACGAACTCACCCTATAAACCAGAGACAAAAATGGCCACAACAAAGTGGCCATTTTTATGCTATTGCATTAGAGCTATTGCACTCTTTATTGATTGAGCGCCAACTTGGTTGGCTTCAATCTCTGCTTATTTAGCGGTTTGATCAAACGTAACCCGTTTTGATTTTGAGAGCGCTTCGCTCATAAAGCTGGTTGGATGCTCTTTATCGCCTTCAATGAAGAACACTTCTAGGTTCTTACGCAGTGCAACCGCTTTACCCACTTGCGGCCCAAGACACAACATCGCCGTTGCCCATGCATCGCTGATCTCAGGATCGTCACCGAACACAGAAGCAGAAACCAAATCGTGTGTCACAGGCGCACCTGTACGCGGGTCAAGAATATGTGAGTACTTCTTCCCTTGGGCATCAAATGAGTGGTGGTAAGTACCTGATGTATCAAGCGTCACACCTTTCTCATTGTTGATGGTCACGATACGGTATGCTTCTACACCCTCATCGGCTGGAATAGGACGTTCAATCGCTACACGCCACTTTTGACCTTCTGGTTTATGACCACGAATCTTCATATCGCCGCCAAATTCCACCAAATAATTGGTGATACCGTCAGATTCAAGAATGCTGCTGAGCTTACCGATGGTATAACCCTCACCCATCGACGAGAAATCTAGCTGCACATTGGCCATGGTTTTACGAATGCGCATGGTGTCGTTATCAATCAGAATTTTATCCAGACCTAACTCTTTTTTCACCGCCGCGATTTGATCGTCGCTTGGTACTTCAAGAGTCCCTTTCTGGAAACCCCATAACTTGAATAGCGGCGTTACGGTTGGATCATAACAACCTTGGGTGTCACGATTGACCATACGCGCCACTTCAATCAGATGGATAAAATCGTGAGAAGCGGGTTGCCAATCGGTGCTGGTGCTTTGGTTAAATTCGGAAATGTAAGAGTCATCACGATAAGTGGATAGCTCTTTATCAATTTGCTCGAGTTTTTCTTTGAACTGCGCCTGTACGGTTTGGGTATCAACAGCTTTGTCGGACCACCAGCTAATGTGGTAAGTCGTTCCCTGAGCATATCCTTCTACTTTCTGAATTTCTGGCGGTTCATTACAACCGAAAAGAGTGCCACTCGCGATAGCTGCGATAAACAGAATGCGGCGAAATTTTGAGGTTACACCTTGCTTGTTCATGGAGATAAAAGAACCCTATTTGCGTATAGTCTGTCTGATCGGCCATGTAACACGTTGTTCATGTTCATCATCGATGCCAACAATACAACGTAGGAAATCACCGTTCGAGACGAATAAAAAATTTGCAGCAGAGTCTAACTGGAGATGACCTAGAATGCGACCCCTAAATCGCCCTGAATTGGGGAATCGGTCAAATTTTCTTATCAGAAATGCTATATAGAGCAATAAGATACAAAGATATAAACACTAATGAGGCTTTTTGTTAATAACCTAAAACATTATCCATAAAGGCTGGCAAACTTCTTATTGGCGAAGAGATGAACAGTTCGCGTTCAAAAGACGTGCATGCCAAAGCCCTATCACCACGATTACAGTGCCCGCCAAGCATCGGCAATTGTTTTAAAAAAGATCTTGGTCACACACACTTGCCCCTCATTAAAGGTGTGTTTTTGCACCAATTCGCTGGCTTCATCAACGGAAATGCACTGCGAAGTTGGAGCAAAGTTTGGCGCAAGGGAAAAGCAGTGACCATCAGCATCAATAAGACGGTCTTGTTCGGTGTAACGCCAATCAAGAAACGAGTTCAACTCATCCTGATTGGCAATCGTTAGTAACTCATCATCGCCGTGCAAATGAATGACGGCAGGCCAAGTGATGTTTTTAATGCTCTTCATCAATTACAACTCACAACGGTAAAAATCAAAGGGTTCAACATGCTTAGGATTGGCCTTCCAACACTGCCACCCCTGCTTTTGATAATGGGCGATTGCGCGCTGATTGTGCTGGGCAACGGACAAGATGGCATAGCGACAGCCACTGCTTTTCAACTGGGATTTTAGAAACGCTTGCATTTTAGCGACCACTTGGCTACCACGCTGGTCAGGTGTCACGTACATAAGATGAACATAGCCCGTTTCTGGATAGTCACTAAAAGTACGAAAATCCAATTGGCCGACTAATTTCAGTGAGGTTTGATCGCTGTCTCCACTCCAGACATGCCAAAAGTGCCAGCGCTCATCTTGCTGCCGCGTAAGGATTCGATCTGTATAACCTTGAAGACTCTCTTCCACACCTTGGTAATGACCAAAGCTGCAGAAATAAGAATCACGGCGAAATTCAATGCAAGAGTGACCATCGTGGTCAACATCAATAGGTTTGAAAAAGAGTGTCATACCATTCCCTAGCGTTACGTTATCTCTCTGGGATATACCCAAGTAACCTCAAGATGCTGTTTCAGCGAGAATGTATTCGCTCTTAGGCAAGGCACTGATTTGAAGACATAGTTATTCTACGTAGAAAATCAGTAACGCAGCATAGGAGCGAAGACAACTCGCTCTTTGGGAGCTCATCAACGAGCCTATTTCTACGCCCAATCACGTTGGAAGGGAATAACCATTCCGACCGTGATTGAGCTTGACCTAGGCTCGTTGATGAAGCTTTGAATTCTGCATCTTGAGGTCATTTGGGTATAACACACTTTTATTTTAAGAAACATCATAAATGTGGCTCAGGCTCAGTTCGGCTGGCACTCTCAATTTTATTTCGCCCATTGGTCTTGGCCTGATAGAGCAGACCATCGGCGAGATCAATTAAGGTGGTTTCGTTTTCAAGGGGATTGGGAATACATTGCGCCAATCCGACACTGACCGTCACATAACGATCGGCCCTATTGTGACTGTGATGAATTTTAAGCGCTGCTAAAGCAACTTTAAACTCTTCAATCAACGCCAGAGCACGCTCAATGGAGGTTTGGCCCATCACTAATGCGAACTCTTCGCCGCCGTAACGCGAGCACTGAGTATGAGGTCGATCAGCAAATTGGTTGAGTAAGGTAGCGAATTTGACCAAACAATCATCCCCCGCTTGATGACCATAGGTGTCATTAAGCAGCTTAAAGTAATCCAAGTCAAAAATGGCTAAACAGATAGGATGTTGTTTACGCTGGGCGACCTGCCACTCTTGATGGAGAAATTCATTAAAACTGCGACGATTGGGAATGTTCGTCAGACCATCCAACTTAGCTAACATACGGATATGATCTTCGGCTTTTTTACGTTTGGAGATGTCTTGATGAGAGATAACAAAATACTCTTGATCACCAGAAACAAACCACGTGACCCGCATCATGAACCAACGCTGCTCTTCTGGGCTGTGACACGGATACTCCAGATAGAAACTCTGTTGTTGATGCGCAATAACCCGGCGAATACCTCGTGCCGCTTTGATACTGAAATCGTCACCGAGCTTGGCCGCTTTATCACATTCCTCAATGTAATTGACCCCGACCCAATGAGCACTGCATTGGTTTGGCTGTGAGTTTTCCTCGCCAAAGCTAATCCAACGTCGATTTACGTATTGGATAACCCCTTGAGCATCAATTACTGATACGTGATCCGTCATGGAATCGAGAACCATCGATAAAAACTGCACATTATTCTTCATGACAGACACGCATCTCCTTCATATCCATACAATAAGTATGTGTTAATTTCGCTAGCAGGGCTGAGAATATTTAGAAGATGCAACCTACAAGGTGGGAACCCATTCAATACCGAGTAAACGTGACATTTCCTGCCAGAAATCATCGCACAAACCTTTGCGATAGGCGCATTGGAAAAACTGTGGATGTTCACCTCGATACATGGCTAGGCGAGTGTCATCTTGAGTAATAGTGCACATACGCAAATTAGATAACCGGTCTGCAGCCTTCACAATCAGCGCCAATTTCTCACGACCCGCCACATGTGACATACGCTCATAGGTTTTGGACTTACGCTCTTGCCGAGTAGCTCCCGGTTTGTCAGTTAATATTTCCACACAACTGGCGATAAAAGGACCAAAGCGTTTTTTGACCTCATCAATTGTCGCTGGGGTATCTTCCACCACATCGTGCAGATACGCGACAGTGGTTGCGTCTGTACCAAACGGCAAACAGAGAATAGCGACCGCATCAAGATGACTAACATAAGGATCAGAACCATATTTTTGCGCGCCGTGACAATGGATGGCGAAATCCCTCGCTTTACGATTCATTCTTTATACCTCAGAGAGTTACTTCAATTCAGCCTACATCAATTATGTGGGCAGACATATCAACACATCACATTAATACTCAGTTTCAGCACAAATCTGTGATCCATTCATCTTTGCCATTAGCAATAAGCATCAACATGCGCAAAAAACGCTCGATACGCGCTGAATCGAACAGTCACCAACGAGATAAACAGCAGGGATAAAAAAAGCACCTTGCGGTGCTTTTAAGATTGTTTTGCTTCTGGTTTCAAGGTGTTAACCGTACCTTCAGCCTGAGCGCGTTCGTAAGCCTGCTTGAGTTTGCGCATGGCCTCGACTTTCCGCTCTTTGGTTTTGCTGTCTGTACTCTGATGTCTTGATTGCATAATCAAGCCCCTCTTCACCTAAACCAGTGTTTACGCTGTAGTTTAATTCAACAGCATACTTTTTGGCAAGGCGATCATAGAAGTGCTTGAGCCTTAGATTCTCTGCCGACACAAAATAGACTTGAGCCCCCGTTAAAGAGCGATGGAATTCGATTAAACGGCATAAGCCTATTCCTAAGCGAGCCAATTTCTCCAATCCCATAAAACTGTATCCTGCAGCTGGAGGAGCATAAAACTGTCCACTCTCAAAATTTTCTACCCGATCAAATTTAATATCATAACTTTGCTCCGGAATCTCAAAACCCACCTGTGATTCTCGCTCCTGCACATAGGCAGTGTCATCACAGATCACGGGGGTGAAAATCATAAAAAATTGGTGGTCATCAACAGAGAAATCAATCCGCTGCGAGTAGATTTCTCCGCATGGAAACTGTTCAAATTCCCAACGTTTGATAGTTGGCATGCTCATCCTTTCCCTATTATGACGGTCAGGTTCTGTCGCGTGACGCCACCAATAACACGTCGGTGCTGTTTTACTCCTTTACCGACCTGTTAAGAGCGATAAGCCCTACTCGCGAGCCCATACATTCCCTACCGTTCATTTATTTACAGAGAATTATTCAACTAGAGCAACAGGTTACCATGCAACTGTATAAATATACAGTATTTATTTAATTTTTGTTTAAGTGCCATTTATCCGTCTGATTTGCTGTCATTTTAGGGCTCGTTAGAGCTTTGCCCTGCCTTTGGGTTCCCCTTCATCATTTGTTAAACCGATCAAGCGCGGCTCGCTTTTTATGCCAGCCCCCTTATCCAATTGGCTGAGTCGTTAAGGCAAAGTGAAAGAGACTGGAGATACTGAGAGAGAAATCCCCGGCCTAAACGCTAGGGATGAGCGAGAGCCTTATGCTCCCTCTATCAGCCTAAACTTGGACAACCCTATGAAATCATTAAAACAAAGTCGCACACTTATCGCGTTGGGGTTATTGGTCACCAGCAGTTATGCACTTGCTGATGTCACCCTTACCCAATCAGGTGACACTGTCACAATAAGTAATAACCAACTCTCAGTCACCCTAGATACGACCAACGCTACCGTCACCGATATCCACCCCACTGGCGGTGTTAACCTAGTCGAAAACCTCTCTGCGCTGCACGCCGACCCTGCTGATGTGCAAACCTTTTATCTCGATTACCACACGGGGGTTAGCGGCGGAGGAAAAAGCTTTGTGCCAACGAGCTATCAAGTTGTGAGTCAATCGACCTCACAAGTGCATTTGCTGTTTACTGGCGCGGACGATGCCTATTTACAACTCGAATATCACTTTATTCTGCGTGATGGTATGTCAGGGATTTACAGCTATGTGGTGGCGAAAAACCCGCATGAGACAACCCAACGGGTTGCTGAACTGCGCACCGTCTATCGTTTTGATGCGCGAGTAATGGATACGGTCTATAACGGCTTACGCTCCGACACGCCTTTGCTGTACGCTCAGCTTGATGAACTGACCAAAATTCAAGACGAAACTTGGCAGCTCAATGATGGCTCCTATTACAGCAAATACGATTTGGCCAACTATACCCGCGAGGCACCTTTCTGGGGTGTGTATGGTGGCGGTTATGGCGCATGGATGATCCCTGCCAGCTATGAGTACTATCCGGGCGATCCGCAAATGCAAGAGCTGATTGTCCATCAAGATGGCATTGCTCTCAATTACCTCACAGGTGCGCATTTAGGTAGCCCAGACATGCAAGCACCGTCCGGCTGGGAAAAACTCTATGGGCCGTGGTTTGTCTATATCAATCAAGGCAGCTCACAAGAGATGCTTAAAGATGCCGCCAAACAAGCTCAGAGTGAACGCAAACAGTGGCCTTATCCATGGATGAGTGATGAACGTTACCCACTCGAGCGCGGCACGCTTTCTGGCTCGATTAAAGCGAAATACCCAGTGCAATTGGTGCTCACATCCGCCACGGGGGAAGCCTTTGATACGGAAACGTTGGGGTACTCCTATTCAGTGAAACCCGATAAACACGGCCACTTTACGCTCAATAACATTCGCCCTGGTGATTATCAACTCACCGCTTATGCACTAGCAGGATCGCAAACAGGCACACTGTTCGAAAAACCGCTGTCTATCACTAGCCGACATCAAGAGATTAATCTCACCGTACCGCGTTGGAAACGTGATGTTATTTGGCAAATTGGCCAATCAAACCGCCGTGCCGACGAGTTTGCCCTTGCTCATCAAGAACGTAATTATCGCTGGAAAGATGAGGTTCCAGCTAATCTCACTTACACCATAGGCAAAAGCCGTGCTCAACACGATTGGTACTATGCCCAAACTCAGGTGGGTGGCAGTTGGGACATTCACTTTACGCTTCGACATGCTAAAAAGGCACGCCTTGACGTAGCGTTTGCTGCGGCAAGTAACAGTGGAATGACCGATCCAACGACACCGACTGTCGAAGTGCTGGTCAATGGACAAAGCCTCACTACTCTTGCTTACGACAATGACAAGGCCATCTATCGCAGTGCCTTGCAAAGTGGACTGTACCATTTGGCCTCTATTGAAGTGCCCGCCAACCTGCTCAAACGAGGTGAGAACCAAATTCGTTTTACGTTGGAAGGTGGCGCAGTGATGTACGATACCGTGGTGTTATCGCAAGATAAGAAATAGCCGGGACTGTGCTTCGTTCGCAATAAAAAATGCAGAACCTAGGTTCTGCATTTTTGTTTCATTTTTTAGGCGCATCATTTTTTGGGAGCACCATTTTTTAAGAGCACTTTTTTAGAAGCACCTTTTTTAGAAACAAAAGTCTCTTGGTAACCAATGACACTCTTTAATCGTCATCGTACTGAAGACAACTTCCTAGGCACCGATAAAGAACATCTTAATAAAAATCAATGCAATGAACGCAGTCGGTAACGTCAAAAACGTAAGCCCCGCCACTTCATTGACTGGTCCATTAAAGCGCGTCGCAAAGATGTAATTGAGCACGGCCACAGGCATGGAACAAGCGATAAGTAGGTTTGCCATATGCAGCGGTGACAAACCAAACAAAGTGGCAGCGCCTAACGCCATAGCAAAACCAATGGCTGGACGATACAAAGCCAAAATAGAGAGACGTCCCCAGTGCGCTTCATGCACTTTCATGTGCGCTAATGAACGGCCCAACATCAACAGCATAATCGGAACCGTGATGCTGCCCAACATATCAAATACGCGAATCATAAAGGTCGGCACCGGAATGCCCAAACCAAGAATGATCGAGCCAATAATTAACGCAATCACCGGCGGATTGGCGAGCAAACGTCGAGGATTAAAGCTTCCAGACATCATGCCAATACCCAACGTAAAATGGCTGATTTCGATGATTGAAGAGATAATCACAGCGCCAGCCAGCCCGTCATTCCCCAGCAGTGCATACGCAATAGGAATGCCTAAGTTGCCTGTATTAGGGTTAACGAGAATAGGGAGATAGTAGCGGCGATCCAACTTCATGATTTTCAGCACCACCAGCGTCACCACCACCATAGCAGCCAGAGCAAAAGCGGACGCCAACACCAGTTTTCCCATACCAAGAAAATCGATATGAGTGCCCAGCATCGAATGCAGTAGCAAGGTCGGCATACCGACATTTAATACCAATTTAGGAAGATTAGGATCGTCTAGATAAGCGGTGCGTTTACTGAGAAAAGCCCCGACCAACGCAATGATCATCACCGGCAAAATCGCCGATATAAACGCGGCAAACATGAAATACCTTTAATTACGGATGCGCCAGCCTATCAACAAGAGGTGAAACAAGAAGTGTGCTGAGCATGAATGAATCGAAACAAATGAACGACTTAATCTACCTTGCTTTAGCATCAATACCAACACAATTTTATGTTCTAGGCCTGATTCGACTCCCACCATAAAAGCGCGCCAATAATCCCCACCACAGTCATCACAAATATGGATACATCGTCGAAAGAAAGACTGGCTATCGATGCTGCCGCACCTTGTACTTGAATCACATCCATTTTTTATTTCCCGCTTTAGTCGTTCAAAGCACTTGCATCATGTCGTGATGCGCTTGTGCCAATCCTTCGTATGAGAGTGCCGCGGTCATGGTACGCGACATCAGTTGCGCTAAACCTTTTGGGCCAACATGGCACAAACGACCCGTTTTAAGGCGTACCAGCACTCGGTCGGCACGAACAGCAATTTTGCTCACTCGGTTACCCAATTCGTTTGGCAGTACATGACGCATCCAGTAATGCACCACAAAGAAGTGGCGCACTTTCTGTT
The DNA here is from genome assembly GCF_024347055.1 of Vibrio porteresiae DSM 19223. Classification (NCBI taxonomy): domain Bacteria; kingdom Pseudomonadati; phylum Pseudomonadota; class Gammaproteobacteria; order Vibrionales; family Vibrionaceae; genus Vibrio; species Vibrio porteresiae. The sequence continues at coordinate 707,757 of NZ_AP024896.1, read as the reverse complement.
TGTCGATGTACAGAACGCGACTTAACTCAGCCTCATCAAACGCGATCTCTTTTTTGCTACCTAGCAGATTCAGCTCTAAAAAGCGGGTATTCCACCCCTTTACGTTTTTACACTCGCGGGTAATAAACTGCTGAACTCGTTGATAGATATCCAAATAATCGGCAATCATAGTTTGATAAGATTGAGTCACTGTTTCCTCACCTGTTACTCATAACGTTGAGTGGTCAGAGTAAAGAAATAGGTCCTAAGCGGAGAATCATAAGCTTATAAACGGCTTAGCCATCGCTCACATTGCTTGGTTTTGAAACGCACAAGGCTCGCCGAAGCGAGCCTTGTAACAGTGATAATGATAGGAGTTTTACTCTGGATCTGATGATTGGGAGCGTTCAAGATACCCTGCCGCTTTACCCAATTGTTCATTATCTAACGCACTGTTTGCATTAGAGTTAGCCTGCATTGAGCGGGTTTGCTGGTTGATCTCATGAATCTGCGAAGCGTTATGCAAATCTCGCTCACTGGTGATCGATGCAATCGATTCACGATCTTTAAGGAACGCGCGCATATCGTGCTTAATACTGGCCAGTTCCGCTTCGTTTTTATGCATCTCCAAGATATAGCGTGGGTATTCTAGGTTTCGCATCCCCGTTGAAGCAAACGTGCTGGAAATAATACGCGAGACAATCACCCAAGGAGTAATACTTGAACGCACCAAAACATTCTCGGAACGGGTTGAATCATTGATACCCGTCCCTGTGGAGATCTTCGATTCACTAAAGGTGCCCTCTACTTTGATGTAGATAAGGTTACTTTCAAACAGCATTTCTGCGTAAAAAAGATGCCCCGTTTTGACCAAAATATGGGCAAATGCGCGCAGCAATAAGCCACTAACTATCAACTGAATCAAGCCAGAGACATGCTCCTTACCCAGCACATTCCACACTTGCGCCGCCGCATGACGAGCATTGGCATCTGATGCAGTTTGAGCAGCATGGTAAGCGTCAATCACGCTGTAAGCGAGCCAGACGGTCACTAATGCCGCAACGATAAAGAGCACTCGTCCGATAATCACCGAACACAAACGGATTTGATCATACGCCTTACCTAAATCCATCGAATGAATACGCGGCTGCACTTCTTGCGTCATCTCTCCACGAAATGACCCTTTGCCATCCACTTGCTCGTTTAACGCTGGCTCCAACATTTTATACACGCGGTTCGGTGCTTCTTGATAACGACGATTCGCCATCACCAAGTTATCCAAATTAATGAAGATCTCATTGGGATGAATGCTTTCTTGCCAGTTTTCGCGTAACTCAGAAACCTCGGCTACCGCATCGCCAAAGGCCAAGCGCTTTTTGAGCAATAGAATATTGACCGCTGTGACGAGCGCCCCACCAACTAGGGTCATTAACATAAACCAGAGCGGGTGCAGGTTCAGCCAATCATGAACTGAGGATTGAACCTTATCAGATGAGATGCCTAGCAAGACGAATAACCACTGCAGTCCCAAGCCAATCAGCGTTGGAATAACAATCGCAGCCGCAATGGTCTTAGCAACATCAAGCACGCTTAGGCCATCAACCCCTTTTTCGACCTCACGCTGCGTAGCCATAAAACGCCCCGCACCAAGCCAAGTTTTCAGTAGATGAAGCACCACGAACACCGAGTAAACTGGGAAAATGGTTTGGCCGATTTCACCAGCAAACCCCGCCAAAGTGACAAATGCAACGAGGGCATACACAACAAAGATCAACGCGGTTTTCACCCAAGCAGCAAAGAGATACTGAGCTTGGTTACGAATCATGTACGGCATAAACGTCAGACGTGGAACGAGACTATGCAACAGACGAGCGATAATGCCTTGTGGCTCAACGAACGTGGTGTTTTTTCTGCCCATCAACATTTCGGTCAATTCACTGCCTTGATAGGCGACGTAATTCGCTTCTTGTGCTGAAGTTTGAGATTGTGACTCGCTAAAGTTTTTGGCCAACGATGTCGGATGGTTTCGTCCAACAAAATAACGCAGCATTGCGGAGACTCCGCCAGAGAGTGTCCAGATACCACTCACTAAGATCCCTAAACCAAATAGGGCGAAGACCCAGCCTGCGAGGATGTCTTGTTTGACTGATGAAGCAGCCTGCACCAGCAAGTAAACCCCAATAAAAGCAACGAGAACACCGCCGATGGTGTTGATCAACCCTTCTTTCTTAAACGGGTTTTTAATTCCAAGATTAATTGAACCGTAATCAAATGCCATTTTGTTACCTTATGCCAACCTAAGCTAGCTGAGCCTTACAGCTCACCTGCTCATCGGTTTCTATGCTCAGCGAATAGTGTTTTTGTGCTGTTTATCTTAAGCGTATGGAGGGTGAACTGCTCGGTTAACTATGAGAGTTTCTGCCCAAAAACGGGTCGTCAACGCTCACGTTTTACTCACCCACCAAACAAACATGTTGTTCAGACAACAGCTAAAGGCAAATTGACGCATAACCGACAAAATAGTGTGATCTTTATCTAAGGTGAAAAATTAACCACAACACTCCTAACACAGAACAAAACGGAGTTCGGTTACACTCTCAAAACACAATAGCAGCGAAAATACGCTGCATAAAAATCATTGGCTAGGTAAGCGCCCTTCGTCATGGCGCTCAAAATAAAAAAGAGAGATTTCAATGACTATGGAAACTCAGGTGGCTCAAGAGTCACAACTCAGTTCAAAATGGCTTGAGCGTTTTGAGTTGTTTGATCAACTTAAAGCAATCAAAAGATCCCGAGGCGAAATAGTGCGCAGTGAACGTTATCGAACCTTAGCTTGGCGACAGCGTTTGCTTATCAGCACCAACTTTTTGGCCTTCTTATTTGGTCCGCTCTATTACTTTGCGAAGAAGATGTATCGTAAGGGTTTTATCATTACCGGCGTTTCATCCCTATGGGCAGCCCTTCTGACCTACGTGGATTATCACTTTCATCTCACCATTCCGGCCATTGTTTACAGCATTGTCCCTGGCGTGATTTGTGCCTCTTATGCCAACCTTGATTATTATTTAAAGAAAGAGCTTGGGGAAACCATGTGGGCCAAAGCGCCATTTTGGTTGCATACCCAATCGGGAGTGGCTATTGCAACCTTGATCGGTCTGGGATGCAATATTGGTGTCATTCAATACGTTATGGGACATGAGCATTACACCTTTGCAGCTCAGCAAACGCTGATCACCCAGCAAGTACGTTGCGGTGATGAAGTGCTGTTCGTATCGATGCAAGAATATCGGTTCAACAGCCAAGATTCCCTGTGTGAGTTAGTCGAAGAGTGAGATCAAAAATCCCTCTGTTAAATCCAAACGCAGTAACCCAGAAACAGTAACCCAGATAAAAAGACAGCGCCTCGGCGCTGTCTTTTGCACTTTATCCCTTGATCACTGCCGTCTTATTCCCAGTTAGCAATGACTTTTTTCTGCAGTTCTTCAGGGTATGCACCCGCAAATGAACTATGATTCAATCTTCCGTCTCCTAATGCAGGTTGCAAACAGTCGTGAGCAACTCGGATAGCATGGTGATCGTGGCACTCGTCAGCATCGTAGCAATTTAACAATGGCAGAATTTCACCAAAGCTTTCCACACGATGACGTGTTGGATGAACGCGAGTCGCCATTCCCCACAACACATCTTTGTAATTCGTTGGGTCAATATCATCGTCCATCACATAGATCATTGGGCAGTTGGGACCGTATTTGGTGTTCCAAATTTTTTCCCCGATGCGTTTAGTGAACTCTTCACTGCTTACATTTGGCAGTCGTTCGCGCCAGTTATTCGGTACGGTGATGATCAACCAATGCACGGCAGTTTCTAATGGCGACCATGCCATTGTGACAGGAAGACCCGCTTGATTTAAGCTATCGAGGATTTCAGCGCACATCGCAACGCCGACTGCTGTGTGAAACTCATCGACTGGACGACCTTCGGGAATAAACGGCCAAATAGCCTCATCACGATAGGTAATACATTCCACCGTGTAGACCGGTTGCATGCTGGTACCTTTCACTGCATAGCCAGCATATTCACCAAATGGCCCTTCTTGAGCTCGCTCTTCGGTCGAAATGTGACCTTCAATCACCAACTCAGAGCTGGCTGGCACTTCGAGATCAATCGTTTCACAACGTACCACTTCAATGGCTTCGCCAAAGTGACCACCAAGGTAATCGGCTTCATCAACCCAATCACCAAGAGGCATTGAAGAAACGATAGGTAACGCAGGCTCACAACCTTGCACTAAAGCGTAAGGCATAGGCTTACCGATTTTGCGCCACTCTTCCCACACCATCGCAATATGCTGTGGCATGAGAATCAGTCCAGTCATGTGTTTGCCGTCCAATTTTTGGATACGCGCAATCGACCAGTTAGTCCATTTACCGTCAGGAGTTCGAGCCACAATGGTACCCCAAGTATTGGAATATTCACCACCATCTTCTTGATGTAAAAATGGAATCGGGAATTTGTCTAGGTCAGCCTCTTTGCCATGTAAGATGTTCTGCTTGCAAGGCGCTGTATCAACGAGAACTGGTGGCACTGGGTCATTATGTTTAGATTGAGCCAAACTTTTTACGATGTCGGTCCAAGTTGCGGTGTGATCCAAACCAACTGAAAGAGCAACGCGAGCGGCAGGATATTCTGGTAAAGAGCTCAGTGACGCAGGAGCTCCCATCGCTCTTAAACCTGGCAATTTGCCTTTAATATTATTGAAAATTGGCGCTGGTGAACAAAGGTCATAACTACGACGTGTAATCGCCGCCATTTCCAGATACGCATCTACTTCCCGTGAAATTTCGACAATATCGCCAAGTTCATTTAATTGGGAAATATAATCACGAAGGTTTTTAATTCTTTTCATAATACCCCTTATACTTACATCGTTTATTACTTTAAAGTATGGGCATCGGTAATAATTATTTGTTGCCGGTGCTCTTTTATTGATAAACCATTAATGCCATTTTTATACGGCCATCAACATAACATAAAAAAGTTGGATGAATAGCGAAAATATCAAATAGTATCATTAAGATAACTTGTAATTATACAATAAAACCAAAGGCATTAAGCCTATGTATTGAGCACTAAAATTCAATTACACAAAATTAGCAATTTCGCTGAAATCATTACATTTAAATAAATTATAACTAGGGATTATTTCACTTTAATAATCCAGATGTATTTTATAACTTTTCTACTATTTAAAATAATCACTTCAACTATTTTAAAGTGTTAGTAATAAAAATAGGTGCTTATCGCACCTATTTTTATCGCATTCGATTTAATTCTGTTTCACCAAACTAAACATCTGTGCAGTCTCACCCGCTATGCATTTGTATTGGACAATATTGGCTCCATCATTACTTGAACCATCGACCACTTGTAAGCACAGCTCACTATTACGATTAATGATCCGCCACTTTCCCGAACCTGCGACCTGAAAACGAAATTGTTGATCCCAACCTTCATCATAACTGCTCAATTCGATGTTGGTATTACTGGTACGATACCCATTTTTCACCGTAACCGCCTGATTGGGCGCATTCAGTGGAGAAATTCGATGCCAAATTTCATCCACACTGGATATCGCAAATTTTTGGCAATCGTTATTCAGCCAACTCCACTGCTCAACATTCGTTGCATCGCTGGTGCCACAGTTAGTGATATCAATCGCTTTACCGGAGACCAATGGGGTAATTCGATACGTTCCACTGACCGTGGTGTTGACGACGTTTGATGTGCTCACATCTCTTAAATAGAAACGCTGGCAAATGTTATCAAGGTCTGCATAGACACCGACAGCCGTTCCGTCATCTAACGCACAATTGGTCAAATCGAGCAATTTACTGTTATATGCGGAGACAAAACGATATCCTCCTTCGTCTCTTGGCCGCACATACCATTGTGCAGTTGAGCTAGTACAACTCGCAAATACAGTACTACTGCTGCCGGCACTTAAACAGGTATCGGCATCGCTGCCAGCCGTTAACGTGACTGTCCCATTTGCTTGAGGATTGATTTGCCAAATTTGACTCTCGTCCCCACTCCAGGCTTGCTGCTCGGTAGATGAACCGGTTGATGTTAGCACCCGACCACTTTGACCACTGACGATAGCCACATCACCTGTCGTCGATAAACTCCATCCAGTGGCACAATCGTCTCCTCCACAGGCAGCGTAAGATTCATTGCTGGTTGCATTGGTCAGCGATAACAATCCATTGTCATCCACGGCAAAGACCCATTTCTGACAATCGGCGTTTTGCCATGGTAAAAATGCTTGAGTGCTACTGCATTGAGCCCCTGCTAAGAAATTCCCCTCTGAGTTGGCCAACCGTACAACACCATCGCCAATTTGATCGACAATCACTTCCATCGAACTATCGAGTTGGCTGGTACCACTTGTACTGATGGTGTAATGACTTAATGTCAGAGTTGGTGCTTGAGGTTTAACCTGCATTGGACCGTTTTCACCAGAGGGAACCGCGATGGCAGTGCCGGTTGCAACAGGTTCACCAAAGTTTGGTGTTTCGTCGCTATTCCATGTAAAAGATTGCGCCCTCAAAGAACGTGTCGTACCACAACCATCGCTAGCACTGGCGTTAGCGTGATAGACAATCCAATCTTCTGTACCATCAGGCGAAGAGAAAAATCCATTATGACCAGGAGCATAAACACCATTTGCCGATTCAAAGACAGGATCTTCGGCTTTAGTCCAACTGTCTGTGCTCAATGGATCATCACCGGTCAATTCCAGCAAGCCCAATTTGTAGCTCGACGTTGCACAATAACTTGCCGAGTAGACAACATAAACATGACCGTTGTAAATCAAAGGTTCAGGACCTTCATTAACGTTCATGCCGACTTGTTCCCAGTCTAAAGATGGAGTACTGAGTAAACTAGGTGAGCCTGATGTCGTCCAAGGGTCGGACATTTTGACAATGTAGAGCTGCTGATACGCGCCATTCCATTGCGAATACATCAGATAAAGCTGACCTTTGATGGTGATGTAACTCCCATCGATATTGTAGCTATCTTCCAGAGGAGAACCTTTATATTCATAAGGTCCCATCGGATCATCACCTTGGCTTTCTAGCACCGAAATATGCTGATAATCATAGGTACCGCTTTGTCCTGAGGTATACAGCATGTACCAGCGCCAGCCATCTGGACCATTTAAACGGTGAAATTCAAACGCCCAAAAATTGCAGCAACGGGAAGAGTCCGTCTCTGACCACACATTCACAGGAGTAGCATCGGCTAATCCCGCCAACGTAGGCGACTTGCGCATCTCTAACTGCGAACTCCAGGTTGTGGTCGCTGAATAATAGTTGCCGTGATAATAAATGAGCCAAGGATCGGCGCCATTTTCATAAATAGGATTGGTAAACGTCGTTGAACTCGCAAAGCTGTTACTTATCGCTAATAGAGATAAGAGCAGCAAGGTTATTCCCCGACTCCACCAGTAGTGATACATCCACTGAGGTTTTTTCATCGTTATTCTCCGTTACACGTTATTGGGTCGTGTTTAGTGCGTAATGGCTGACAAAAACTGAACAACCACATATGCATCACAACACTTAAAAACTATACGGAGAAGCGAATTAAAATGCCTAATCACCAAACGTGATCTGCCACCAAATAGAAAATGAAACATTATTTCATTTATTAATTTGGACACCATATCAACATTTGCAACCTATTTTGGTAAGGAAGCTAAAAAAAACCGAAGTGATGAGATATCTGCTTAGATGTTCCTAGCAAGGGAAATAGAGAGCTGCAGAGTAGAAAGGGATTGGGACGGGAACCGTTATAGGCGAAATCAAGACAAGAAAAAAGGAGAGCTAAGCTCTCCTTTATCTTAAACCTGCAAACTGCTAATTAAAGAGCAGCTTTCGCTTTTTCAACTAGAACTGCAAATGCAGCTTTGTCGAATACCGCGATGTCCGCAAGGATCTTACGGTCGATCTCGATAGATGCTTTCTTAAGACCGTTGATGAAACGGCTGTAAGATAGACCATTTTGACGAGACGCAGCGTTAATACGAGCAATCCATAGTTGACGGAATTGACGTTTTTTAGCGCGACGGTCACGGTAAGCGTATTGACCAGCTTTAGTAACTGCTTGGAAAGCTACACGATAAACACGTGAACGTGCACCGTAGTAACCTTTAGCTTGTTTCAGAACTTTCTTATGACGTGCACGAGCTTGTACACCACGTTTTACGCGAGGCATTATGCTTCTCCTAAACTAAACGAATTAATAACTAACTAAAAACAAATTAAGCGTATGGCAGACAACGAACGATACCCGCAACTTCACATTTTGGAAGAATTGAGTTTGGACGTAGTTGACGTTTGTTCTTAGTAGTACGCTTAGTCAGGATGTGACGTTTGGTAGCGTGTTTGAACTTAAAACCACCAGCAGTTTTCTTGAAACGCTTAGCAGCACCTTTGTTGTTTTTCATCTTAGGCATGATGAATAACTCCGCATTGTAGTAGTTAAATAACAATAGTAATTAAGGCGAATTAAAACTGGCCGCTTAAAACGGCCAGCTTAATTACTTGCGAATGCCGTTAATTACTTCTTCTTAGGGGCTAGAACCATGATCATCTGGCGACCTTCAATCTTCGTCGGGAAAGATTCTACTGCTGCATAATCAGCGGTATCTTCTTTCAAACGATGAAGAACGTCTACACCGATGTCTTGGTGAGCCATTTCTCGGCCACGGAAGCGAATAGTAACTTTCACTTTGTTGCCTTCTTCAAGGAAACGTAACAGGTTGCGTAGTTTTACCTGATAGTCACCTATATCAGTTCCAGGACGGAATTTAATTTCCTTGATCTGGACCTGTTTTTGCTTTTTCTTCTGCTCTTTTGTAGCCTTGCTCTTCTCAAAGAGGAACTTGCCGTAGTCCATCACACGACAGACTGGTGGCTCGGCGTTAGGGCTGATCTCTACGAGATCCAAACCAGCTTCATCTGCAGCAGCTAGTGCTTCTTGAATCGATACAATACCAACAGATTCACCGTCAACGCCAGTCAAACGAACTTCACGAACGCCACGAATTTCACCGTTTAAACGGTGCTGGTTTTGTTTGGCCGGCACTTGGCCACGTCTTCCGCCTTTAATAGTTTATTCCTCCAGATTAAGCTTACGGCTAGCAATCTCAGATTGGATATGCTCAATGAAATCATCCAATTTAAATTTACCGAGATCCTTACCTTTACGAGTACGTACTGCGATTTCACCGGCTTCCATTTCTTGGTCACCGCAAACCAGCATGTACGGAACACGCTTCAAAGTGTGTTCGCGAATTTTAAAGCCAATTTTCTCATTTCTCAAGTCCGCTTTTGCACGAATACCACATTTTTGTAGTTTTTGAGCCACTTCTTGAGCATAATCAGCTTGTTTATCGGTAATGTTCACTACAACTGCTTGTTCTGGCGCCAACCAAGTTGGGAAGAAGCCAGCGTATTCTTCAATAAGAATACCGATAAAGCGTTCAATAGAACCCAGAATCGCACGGTGAATCATTACAGGAACAACACGTTCATTATTTTCGCCTACATAAGTCGCACCTAGTCGACTTGGTAGGTTGAAGTCCAATTGAACCGTACCACACTGCCATGCACGACCAATACAGTCGAACAGTGTGAATTCGATCTTAGGACCATAGAAAGCACCCTCGCCTTCTTGAATCTCAAATGGAATTTCCAGAGTATTCAAAGAAGTGATCAAGTCTGCTTCAGATTTATCCCAGATTTCGTCGCTACCGACGCGTTTTTCAGGACGAGTCGATAGTTTAACAGCGATGTTCTCAAAACCAAAGGTTTTATATGTGTCGTACACCATCTTAATACAAGATGACACTTCTTGCTGAATTTGATCTTCAGTACAGAAGATGTGTGCATCATCTTGAGTAAAGCCACGAACACGCATAATACCGTGTAGTGAACCTGATGGTTCATTACGGTGACAAGAACCGAACTCAGCCATACGCAATGGCAAATCACGGTACGATTTTAGACCTTGGTTGAAGATCTGCACGTGACCTGGACAGTTCATTGGTTTGATCGCGTATTCACGGTTTTCAGAAGAAGTCGTGAACATTGCATCTGCGTATTTATCCCAGTGACCAGAACGTTCCCATAGAACGCGATCCATGATCATAGGACCTTTTACTTCTTGGTAATCGTACTCGGTTAGTTTAGAACGTACAAACTGTTCTAGACTGCGGAATACGCTCCAACCGTTGTGGTGCCAGAACACCATACCCGGTGCTTCTTGTTGCATGTGGAACAAGTCTAGCTGTTTACCAATCTTACGGTGGTCACGTTTTGCCGCTTCTTCTAAACGAGTCAAATGCGCTTTTAGTGCTTTCTTATCGTGGAACGCAGTACCGTAGATACGTTGCAACATTTTATTGTCGCTGTTTCCGCGCCAGTAAGCACCTGCTACGTTAAGCAGTTTGAAGTTTTGACAGAAACCCATGTTTGGTACGTGTGGACCACGACACATGTCAATGTATTCTTGGTGATGGTACAAGCCGGGACGGTCGTCACGAGCTACGTTCTCATCAAGAATTTCCATTTTGTAGGGTTCGCCGCGTGATTCAAATGTATCGCGCGCTTCCTGCCAGCTGACTTTCTTTTTGACAACTTCGTATTTGGTTTTTGCTAGCTCAAGCATGCGAGCTTCGATCGTTTCCAAATCTTCTTGAGATAGAGAATGGTCTAAATCGATATCGTAGTAAAAACCGCTGTCGATGGTTGGACCGATTGCCATTTTCGCATTTGGGTATAGCTGTTTAAGAGCATGGCCCAATAAGTGCGCACATGAGTGGCGAACGATTTCCAAACCGTCTACTTCATCTTTCGTGGTGATGATTTCTAGGCTGGCATCTTCTTCAATAAGATCGCAAGCATCAACACGGTTGCCATTCACACGACCAGCGATGGTTGCTTTTGCAAGACCAGGACCGATAGATTGAGCAACTTCTAGAGTAGAAACGGGATTGTCAAAATGACGCTGACTGCCGTCAGGAAGAGTAATAGTAGGCATTTTATGTCCTTACAGTGGTGTTGCACACCAAGCAACACTTGTTTATGAATTGAGTGCGTTAGCATTTTTACGCACACGAAACTGTTGTTATGTACTCGTTTAGGCACAAATACGGATGTACCTGCCCGAGCGCATTGGTGCATTCTAAATGAATGATTTGAAATGACAACCGGTTTATTGCTTTCCAAGCGAATGTCAACGATTACAAGCAGCAAAGTCACAAAATCAAATGAATAATCGCTAATCTCTCAAGATAAATAAGGATTTAACAAGCTTGAGCGAACAATTAAACCAAGGTAACCTCAACGCACTTTCCCACATTGCTGCTGACCAACGTACTTAGGTCATCAGCAATGCAATTAAAGCGAGATTCGCACACTTTTCTCGCCAAGAACCCTCTATAACCTCTGTTTTGCCATCTGTCGGGTTCTATCTTGGAAATAACACTATGGTTCATTCGCGCCCTTTTTTGCACCAATGACGAACCATAAAAAGTTAACGTATGCCTCTCTAGCGTATTTATTGAAGCAACAACCGCTATCAATAGCGCAATCAACGGATAATGAGTATCGACACAACCTATGACCAACGAGCACGCTTCACTTAAATTGCGCCACTATCCGGCTTTCTTCCATTTCTGGCTTTCTCGCGTTGCGAGCGGATTTGCTTTTCAAATGGTCTCCGTTGCTGTGGGCTGGCAAATCTATGATATGACCCACTCAGCGCTTAATTTGGGCCTTATTGGTTTAATTCAATTTGTGCCCGCCGTGCTGTTAGCCTTACCCGCAGGTCACATTGCCGATCAATTTCATCGCCGCAACGTGGTGGTGGTCTGTCAGTTCTTTGAGTGGATTGCACTAGTCGCTCTTGCCGGATTAAGTTTTGCTGGCTGGTTAAATGAAGCGGCGATACTGACCTTTATCGGCATCATCAGCGTATTTCGTACCTTTGAAAACCCATCAGGTCGCGCCATTGTCCCTGCACTGGTTCCAGAAGCCATTTTACCCCGAGCGTTAGCAATTAATGGTTCTGGCGGTCAAGCCGCCAGCATTATTGGACCAGCGCTCGGTGGATTCTTATATTTGCTTGGGCCAAGTTATGTTTACGCTATTACCGCCGTAATGACCCTCATTTCGGTGATATTAATGGCAAGTTTGAAGTATCAATATGCGCCACCGAAGCGAGTACCGATGAACATGGAGCGACTGTTCTCTGGTGTGGCGTTTATTCGCAAAGAGAAAATCATTCTGGGCGTCTTATCCTTAGACCTCTTCGCGGTTTTGCTCGGCGGCGCAACGGCGCTCTTGCCTATTTTTGCTCGTGACATTTTGCACACAGAGGCTTGGGGCCTTGGCTTATTGCGCGCGGCACCGGCTGTGGGTGCCCTATTGATGTCGTTCTATTTAGCAAAATACACGTTAAATCGACGAGTTGGGATGGTGATGTTTGCTTCGGTAGCAGGCTTTGGTTTGGCGACCATTGTCTTTGCTCTGTCGGCGAATCTATGGTTATCCCTCGCCGCGCTGTTTGTACTTGGTGCTTTAGATATGATCAGTATGGTGATTCGTAGTACGCTGGTGCAAATCGAAACACCCGATGAAATGCGTGGCCGCGTGGGTGCTGTGAACTCAATTTTTATCAACACATCCAATCAATTAGGTGAGTTTGAATCTGGTATATTGGCGGCGGCAGTAGGTGCAGTTAACGCTGCCCTGATTGGGGGCATCGGCACAATTGTTGTGGTCGGATTATGGATGGTGTGGTTCCCATCGATTCGCAAACGTGAAAAGTTGGTACGTGATGAGCGGTCTTCTGAATAAATCTCGCTTCATTTAGAGAGTGGCGATTTACAAATGACCCATAACGAATAAAAACGGCGCAGTGATAGTCACTGCGCCGTTTTATTATCTTGAGTTAACACTCAAGGTTAGAAGGAAGAGAGACGAACCAACTCTTGAGTGTACGGATTTTGCGGTTGAGCAAACAACTGCTGCGTATCGCCTTGCTCTACAATCTCACCTTGGCGCATCACTATGGTGTAATGACACAAAGAGCGCACCACATTGAGATCATGGCTAATAAACAGATAGGTTAAACCATGTTTTTCTTGCAGCGATTTTAGCAAATCCAACACTTGGGCTTGCACGGTACGGTCTAAAGACGATGTGGGTTCATCGAGCAAAATAAACTGCGGCTTTAACACTAGCGCCCGGGCAATCGCAATACGTTGACGCTGCCCACCAGAAAATTCATTGGGAAAACGAAAACGCGTTTCTGGGTCAAGGTCGACTTCACGCATCACTGAGCAGATTGCTTGGTCAATACCCTCCTCATCTAGGTCGGTATGCACTCTAAGCCCTTCGCCAATCACCTGCGCAACCGACATCCTAGGGTTCAATGCTGAGAACGGGTCTTGAAACACCACCTGCATTTTACTGCGATAAGGCAGCATCGTTTTGCGTTCTAATCCTTGCAGCTCATGCCCATCAAACTGAATCGAGCCTTGAGATTTGACCAATTGCAAAATCGCCATACCGGTGGTGGATTTACCAGAACCACTCTCGCCCACTAACCCAATCGTATGGCCTTTCTTAAGGGCAAAACTCATGTCAGTAACGGCCTTAACGTGATCTTTGGTGCGTTTAAGCAGACCACCTTTGATCGGAAACCAGACTTTCAGCCCCTGTGTTCCCACTAACACCGGCTCATCTTCACTTACCGTCACTGGCAAACCTTTCGGGTCTGAATCGATCAATTTGCGCGTGTAAGGGTGCTGTGGATTATTAAACAGCGCTTGGCACTCATTGGTTTCAATCAAATGACCATGCTGCATCACCGCCACTCGGTCAGCAATGCGACGCACGATACTTAAATCGTGAGTGATAAACAGCATCGCCATACCGAGCTCTTGTTGCAGCTCTTTCAGCAAATCGAGGATCTGCGATTGTACCGACACATCCAGCGCCGTAGTTGGCTCATCGGCAATCAGCAATTCCGGTTCATTGATTAACGCCATCGCAATCATGACACGTTGGCGCTCCCCCCCAGAAAGCTCGTGAGGATACGCATCAATTTTTTGCTCAGGCTGGCGAATTCCCACTTTCCCGAGCCATTCAATCGCTAATGAACGCGCTTTATTGTCCCGCATCCCGCGATGTACCGCTAAGGTTTCCACTAACTGCTTACCCACTTTATGCAGTGGATTCAATGAGACCATTGGCTCTTGGAAGATCATACCAATGCGGCCACCACGAATACCTCGTAACTCCCGCTCACTGCATTGCAGAGTATCAACACCATCAAACACAATTTTGCCAGTTTGATAATGGGCTGAACCTCGCGGTAGCAGTTTTAGGATGGCGTTCGCAGTGACCGATTTTCCCGAACCACTTTCGCCCACTAAGGCGAGGGTTTCCCCTTTTTTAATGTTCAATGAGACGTTATATGTCACGGTTTCCACGCTCTGTGCGCGGCCAAACCCTACCGATAATTTATCTATGGTTAGTAATGCGTCATTCATATCAAAATCACCGTTGTAGATGTGGGTCAAAGGCGTCGCGTACCGCTTCACCGACAAACACGAGTAAGGTCAACATCATGGATAACACCACAAATGCAGAAATGCCAAGCCAGGGTGCTTGCAAGTTGGCTTTACCCTGCGCCAGCAGTTCACCTAATGAAGGAGAACCAACAGGCAGACCAAACCCTAAGAAGTCCAAAGAGGTCAGAGTGGTCACTGAACCAGACAGGATGAATGGCATCATAGTCAGCGATGCCACCATGGCATTTGGCAGCATGTGACGCAGCATAATCCGACCGTCACTGACGCCCATCGCCTGCGCAGCTCGCACATAGTCAAAGTTACGTCCCCGCAAAAATTCTGCGCGAACTACCCCGACTAAACTCATCCAACTAAACAGCACCATAATGCCAAGCAGCCACCAAAAGTTCGGCTCAACAAAGCTCGATAAAATGATCAGCAAAAATAGGGTCGGCATACCGGACCAGACTTCGATAAAACGCTGCCCGATAAGGTCAATCCAGCCACCGTAATAACCTTGCGTCGCCCCGACAAATACACCAATCACCGATGAGATCACCGTTAATACAAAGCCAAACAATACTGAGATACGGAAACCGTAAATGATGCGCGCCAGTACATCCCTGCCCTTATCGTCCGTGCCCAACAAATTAGTATGATCGGGCGCAGAAGGCACACTCCCCACCAAGTTATAGTTGATGGTGTCGTAACTAAAATGAATCGGCGGCCAAACCATATAGCCATCTTTTTCAATCAGTTGTTTAACATAAGGATCGGAATAGTCCGTTTCGGTCAAAAATTCCCCACCAAAGGTCGTTTCTGGGTACATATTGGCAACAGGGAAATACCATTCATGCTGATAAGAAACCAGCAGTGGTTTGTCGTTGGCAATCACTTCAGCAAACAGGCTGAGTACAAACAACAAAGCAAAAATCCACATTGACCACCAGCCGCGGCGATTGGATTTAAAACGCTGCCAGCGCGCTACGTTCAACGGGTTAGGACGAGAGTGTTTAAAGAAAGCCATTAGCGAGCCTCAAAATCAATGCGCGGATCGACCCACATATAAGTGAGGTCCGAAATAATGCTGAGTATCAAACCCAATAAAGTCATGATGTAGAGCGAGCTAAATACCAGTGGATAATCACGTTGAATGGTCGCCTCAAATCCCAGTAGACCAATGCCATCAAGGGAGAACATCACTTCAATCAGCATTGAACCGGTAAAGAAAATACTGATAAACGCCGCTGGGAAACCCGCGATGATGATCAACATGGCATTACGAAACACATGCTTGTATAAAATAGCACCTTCATCCAACCCTTTAGCACGAGCGGTGACCACATACTGCTTATTGATTTCGTCCAAAAATGAGTTTTTGGTCAGCATGCTTAACGTGGCAAAACCGCCAATGACCATCGCCACAATCGGCAGGGCCATATGCCAGAAATAGTCACCTATTTTCTGATACCAGGTCATTTGAGCGAAATTATCCGAAACCAGACCGCGCAGTGGGAACCAATCGAAATAGTTACCGCTGGCAAACAGAATGATCAAAATGATGGCGAATAAGAAACCAGGGATTGCATAGCCAACGATCACCAAGGCGCTCGACCAAACATCGAATCGCGAGCCGTGATGAATCGCTTTGGTGATCCCCAAAGGAATCGACACAAAATAGATGATTAACGTGCTCCATAGCCCCAAAGAAATAGAGACAGGTAAGCGCTCTTTAATCAAATCAATCACGTTGCCACCACGAAACAGACTCTCACCAAAATGAAACGTCACGTAGTTTTTGAGCATGTCGGTATAGCGCTCTAAAATCGGCTTATCAAAACCAAATTGCTTTTTGATTGACTCAACCACTTCAGGGTCTAAACCGCGTGAGCCTTTGTAACCCGATGGTTTGGCTTCATTACTTGGAGCAACTTCCTGACCACCGCCAGTAAAGCGCTCCATTGTACCGTTACTTTGCCCTTGGATTTGTGCAATGGCTTGTTCTACTGGGCCCCCCGGAGCAACTTGAATGATAAAAAAGTTAATGGTGATGATCGCCCACAATGTTGGGATCACCAGCAATAAACGACGAAAAATATACGCAGCCATGAGTTCCCCTATTGACGTTTCGCAGGCAGTTTTTCAGCCTTAGCTTTATCTACCCACCAAGTATCGATAGCCAAAGAGTATTTCGGCATCGTTTTTGGACGATCAAACTTATCCCAAACCGCAACACGATATTCGCTCACATGCCACTGCGGGATAATAAAGAAATTCCATTGCAACACCCGATCAAGCGCACGCCCTAGCGATAATAGCTTCTCAGGATTTTCTTGATTCTTAACGATGCTATCAGTCAGTTCATCAATAGCAGGGTCTGCAACACCGGCCCAATTGTACGTAGAATCTATATAGTGAGAGTTCCAAGGGAACAGCAGACCAGAGCTAGGATAGGCATTGGCATAATAAGTAGATAACACCATATCAAAATCACGATCACGCAGGCGCTTAGTGTACTGGGTTGTGTCGATGGAACGAATACGCATATCGATACCTAACCGTTTCAAATTGCGTTGCAACGGAATCGACATGGTCTCCTGCACTGGGCTATAAATCATGATCGAAAACGTAAAGGGTTCACCCGTTTTCTCATTGACCATCACGCCATCACGTACCACCCACCCTGCTTCTTTAAACAGTTCAAAGGCTTTACGCATTTGAGGGCGGATGTAGCCTGAACCATCGGTGACCGGGGGCTGATATTCTTCAGTAAAAACCCGCGCTGGAATTTTGTCTTTGTAAGGTGCTAGCACTTCCAGCTCTTGCTTTGAAGGTAAACCTTTGGCTTCATAATCGGTATTGGAGAAGAAACTGCGCGTACGGGTGTATTGACCGTAAAACAAGTTTTTGTTCATCCACTGGAAATCTAACGCATAGTTGATGGCTTCTCTTACGCGAACATCTCGAAACATCGGACGCTGTGTATTAAACACATAGGCTTGAGTCGCGGCTGGCGCTTGATGCGGTATCTCTTCTTTGACGATATAGCCTTTGTCGAAATTAGGACCGTTGTAGGCGTTCGCCCACAGCCGAGCTTGCCCCTCTTGACGATAATCAAATTCCCCAGCTTTGAAGGCTTCGAGCATCACAGTGTCATCGCGGTAATAGTCGTACTGAATCTTAGCGAAGTTGTTACGTCCAACATTGACCGGCAATTTAGCGGCCCAATAGTTAGGATCCAGCTCATAAGTAATACGCTGGCCCATCTTGTAGCTAGCGATTTTGTAAGGACCACTGCCAATTGGCGCTTCTAGCAAGGGTTCAGCAAGATTTTTCTCTTTCCAATAGTGCTCTGGCAAGACTTGGGTCGATTCAGCAAAGGCAAACAACTTATCGCGATTGGGCTCAGCCATTTCAATGCGCACCGTGAGAGGCTTAATCGCTTTGACTGATTTGATGTCTTTGTAATAGACCCGAAATTGTGGCACACCTTCGGTCATGAATTTGCTGAAGGTAAATTCCACGTCTTTGGCGGTGATGGGAGTGCCATCTTGAAAACGCGCTTTGGGATTAATATCGATTTCCATCCAAGTGTAATCGTCAGAATAACGAACACGCTCGGCAATCAAAGGATAGTAAGAGTCAATCTCGTCATCTGAACCTTTAAAAAGAGAATCATACAGTTGGCTGGTATCTGCCGCGGCGACACCACGAGAAGCAAAACGGTTAAAGTTATCAAATGTGCCGATTTTACCAAAAGTCACTTTACCGTATTTAGGCGCATTGGGATTGACGTAATCGAAATGGGTGAAATTATCAGGATATTTCGCGAAACCGAAACCAACTAGATGTTGACTTTCAATCACTTTGGCGTGAGCTGACTGAGCGGCGGTGGCAAGCAATACTGTAAGCAATACTGGAGCAAATTTCCCCATTACGCCGTCCTTGAGATTTGATTGGAATAACAATTCATTCTATTTACAATGTGTTAAGGTAATATCCAAGTATAGAGGCTAATCTGGTCTCTTAAGCAACTCGACACACTGGATATTGCCAAGTTTTGTCTTTAAATCCCAGTTTTGCGATCTACACTAATGAAATATCACATTTTCAAGTAAATGAATGCAAATAACAATGATTATCATTGTTATATATGTAATTAAACGTTACTGTGTTTGACGCACAAGAAGTAATAATAACAGGTAATTATGCAAGCGAAATCGACTCAACGACCTAAATATGAACTTACAGTCACTGCGACTGAGCAATTGTCCGCTAACTACCAACGTGTCACTCTTCAAGGTGATAGCATCGCCCACTTCGGAGCCGACTGCGCTGGCGATTACATCAAACTTCTCTTTACCCCCGAAGGCAGCACCGATCTATCGACCTTGCCACAAGACGCTCGTCCCGTCATGCGCACTTACACCATTCGTCAATTTGATGCAGAAACCAACAGTATGGACGTCGATTTTGTACGCCATATTGTCAGCGACATGAGTTGTGGTTTTGCTGCTCGTTGGGCGATGGAGTGTCAAGTGGGTGATACCATTTCCATCGCTGGACCTGGTAAAAAACAAGGCATTAACGAATACGCCGACTGGTTCTTCTGTGCAGCAGATATGACCGCTCTTCCCGCTCTTGCCAACACGCTAGCTCAACTTCCTCTAGAAGCCAAAGGCTATGCCGTGATTGATATTCTCGATAAAGACGATCGCCAAGAGATCGATGCTCCCGATGGCATTAATGTGATTTGGAATATTCAGCATCCTGAGCACACTCTAGTTGATGTAGTGAAATCTCAGCCTTGGCTTGATGGCCAATGTGCAGTGTGGTGTGCTTGCGAGTTTGATTCAATGAAAGCACTACGCCAATATTTCCGTGATGAACACGACATCGATCGAGAGTACATCTACCTCAGCAGCTATTGGAAAAATGGCGTGAGTGAAGATGGGCACAAAATGCTAAAACGCAAAGACATGGACGAGCATAACTGATTCAGCTTTGCTCTAGTTCGATATAAAAAAATGGCCTGCGGGCCATTTTTTATTCTCAATAATGCGATGAAAGAGACTTATCCTTCAATCGTCACCACATCGTGACGCCAATATTCAACATCCGCTCGAATAACGCGCTGCTGTTTATCGATAAAGCGACGTTCGATAACCAAACACGGCGTACCTTCCGTCGCTCTAAGCAGTTGAGCAATGTTGCCTTGCAATGATTTCACCGCCAAACGAAACGTCACTGTGGCTAACAGCAAAGGCAATTGGCTTTCCAACTGAGCAAGCGGTGATTCCTCGTCATTGCCCGCAGCAGCCCCCACAAATTCAGGTAAAACATAGCTATTGAGATAACAAACAGGTCGACGTTCAAGATAGCGAACCTGTTCTATGGTTTGAGCTTCACTAAAAGGCGCTAACGCGAGTAAACGGGTGGCCGTCTTCGTGGCTAAACTTTTTTTGACTGACAAGGTTTGCCAGCTGCCTTCCCGATGCTGCGCTTGCGCCATTTGCATAAAAGAGAGCCCAATCGTTGGGTTGTAACTCAGTGGCTCAGGTGCAATAAACCAGCCGCGGCGATCTTCTCGATAAATCGCGCCTTCCGACTCAAGCAATGATAGAGCTTCACGAAGTGTGACTCGCGTGGTCGAAAACGCTTCGGCCAATTGACGCTCAGAGGGCAGCTTTTGCCGCGCGGACAACGTTCCAGCGTCAATCTGATCTAAAATCGCTTGCTTAATTTTTACGTATTGCACTATTTGCTCTCTTTAGTTGGAACCCGATTATGAGCAGAAAACCGATTAAGCCAGTAGCAACGCTTGTAACTCGTCGAGTGAACTCACTTGATAGTGAGGCTGAATATCCTTCGGGGTGTCAGCTCCATGGAGATTTAACCAACAGGTTTCCACGCCAATATTGAGACCACCAAGAATATCCGATTGAGGATTATCTCCAACCATCAATACCCGTTTTTTATCCGGATTGCCCATTTTCTCTAACGCATGGGCAAAAATACGTGGATCCGGTTTCGCAATACCCACCTCTTCAGAGATGATGATATGTTCAAAGTGAGGAGCAAGACCGGTACGTTCTAGGCGAACCATCTGCAAATCAGCAAAACCATTGGTAATAATCCCCATGCGCACCTTCCCTTTCAGAGCATCGATTAGTGCTTGAGCTCCCGGGAGTAAACTACAAATATCCGCCATCGCCTGCATGTAACTGCGATTGAGCTCTGCTGGGGTGGTTGCAAGTTTTTCAGCCCAGTCCACAAAGCGAGTATGTTTGAGTTCATCTGCAGTAATATCACCGTTTTGGTAAGCAACCCAAAGCGGATGATTCACCTTTTGATACGCTTGAAAAGCCTCATCCGTCAGCTCCATGCCTTTACGCTCTAACATCAGGGTTAATCCGCGACGACTATCGAAGTGAAATAGTGTTTCGTCTGCATCAAAAAGTATCCAATCGTACTGCATGTGTCTCTCCTCTCTAAGTATGGCTTAGTTTATACTGTTTCCTACAAACACTTAAGTCATTGTCTGAGAAACTTTTTGTTTCCACATAATCAACAATAACCACTAACACCCATTCAAAGATTACCGCTACACTCCCTTAACTGGACACACACCGTATTAACCGGACACACACCATATCCAAAACGTTATGGTGTGTGTCCACTTAACAATTCGTCAAACAGGAGCTACTGATGTACAACAACTTTCCAACGATTCCACTCTTTGTCGCTGTCGTGGAAAGTGGCAGCTACTCACGTGCAGCCGAAAAGCTGAATATCACAAAATCAGCCGTCAGCAAACGCATTAGCCAATTAGAAGACGAACTCGGAATTCGTTTGATTCAAAGGACAACTCGACATATCAGCCTAACCGAAGCTGGCGAGCGTTATTATGAGTACGTATCTCAAGCATTATCCTTTGCCCAACAAGGTGTTGACGCTGTTTCAGAGCTGCAGGGAGAACCGCGTGGTAAACTCAAAATAACCGCACCAATGTCTTTCGGTGTTCGTCATATAGCGCCTTTTCTTACTGAGTTTTTACAGCGCTACCCTCATATTGAGCTTGATCTTCAATTCGAAGATCGCATGGTGGATTTGGTTGCTGAAGGATATGATCTTGCGATAAGGATCGGCCATCTCTCTGATTCAAATTTGATTGCTAAGCGATTGGTCACCTGTCACAGCATACTATGTGCATCGCCAGACTATCTAGCTGCGCATCCAGTGCCGTCTGAACCTGAACATTTAAGCCAACACAATTGCATTAAATACTCGTATTTTCGTGGTGGAAACGAATGGACTTTTTGTAAAAATCAACAGGAATTCAAGGTATTGCCAAAAGGAAATATGTCGGTAAATAACAGTGAAGCGATACGCAGAGTTCTGCTCTCTGGATTAGGAATAGGGCAACTGCCCACGTTTATCGTCGGTAAAGATGTCCAAGAAAAACGCTTGGTGCCAATCATGTCACCTTATGCATTGCCAGTACATGCTGTATATGCTGTCTACCCAGAGCGCAAACATCTCCCACAAAAAGTGAGTTTGTTTATCGCGTTTTTAAGTGAGAAATATGGACAGGCTCTACCTTACTGGGATGAAGGTGTTTTTAGCTAATTTGAAAACCCGTTATTCGCTGTTTATTTAGCGTTTTCTTCGCGTGCTCAAGCTTATGCGCAGCACCAACCCAAATGTTGGTTTCCTGCTCCAGTCTTGTACACAGAGTCAAACACTGATAATCACAAAATGCTAATCGAGTCAGGATATTCGGGGTCGAAGCAGCAATATAGCCCGCCGAAGATTCTCGCGCATGCCGACCAACCCAATCAACCAGTTCTAAATAATCCAGCAATCGAAAGGGAATACCGCTTGTGTTATCTGCTTCTAGATTTCCTACAAAATTAGCGAGGCCTTGTACCTGTGTTTTGCCCTGCTCTAACGCATCTAACCTTGCTCGAAGAGAGGTATGTTTTGCCTCTTCTGGCGTGCTCACCATCTCGGCTCGCACAGGGTTGAGCTCCACATATGCCATCGCACTTAATAACGCCTTCTCATCAAGTAACGCCTGAGATTTAAAGCGACCTTCCCAAAAACGGCCCGTGCAGTCATCCTCTTTGTTCGCTTGGACTGCAATCCCATAGTTTAGCTCTTTCATAAACCAACTCAGAGAACAAAGACGTTCACGCCACTCTGTTATCGTTTCGTCGCACCATGTTTTCTGAGCGTCAGTGAGTAACTCCCCCGCTAGCCAATTTTTGATCATCAAAGGCATTTTATGCTCGACACACCAACGTTCAACCACGTCGCGATCACTTAAGGCCAGCGCTTGCTGCTGGTTTAAGCTGACCACCAAATGGTAGTGATTACTCATCACCGCATAAGCATATACATCAACACAATAATAGGTAGCTAGAGTCAAAATACGTTGCTCAATCCAATCTCGACGATGCTCGAATGAACGACCAGTTAAAGCATCTTCACCACAAAGAAATGAACGGCGCACACAGCGAGATACGCAATGATAATAAGGTGTGACGTCTGGACAAACCAAACGAGATCTTGCCGTAGCCATAGACATTACCTTAATAGAGATAGGATTTACCCACTTTCCCGACAAAGCGCGTCAACACCAATCGCCTTGAAATAGTTTTGCGAGACATTTCAAAAGATAAAGGCTTAGTTGTGGTGCCTGTCCGCTTAAAAAGGTGTCTGTCCGTTTAAAAAAGTGTGTGTCCAGCTAACAGAAAAACGATTTGGTATTTACTGATGTAAGACAAGGCGGGACTAAGCATATGATTTTATAAAGGGAGGATTGAATTGTGGATACTCTAAGGACAGCTATGAAACACTTTCTACCCTCATCTGCTATATTGACCGCATTTACTATGCAACGCTATTCGAGTGTCGATGAATATTTGGCAGCTCAAGAGCAATCTGAACAAAAATCTCAAGCTCAGCAAACATCTCAAACTTCCACCAGCCAAACTAAAATCAAAGATGAACACGAACCCAACTAATCCACTTAACTAATAAAGAGGAGCGACTCAATGAAAAAAGTAGCAGTGATACTCAGCGGATGCGGTGTATTCGACGGTGCAGAGATCCACGAGTCAGTATTGACCCTACTCGCCATCGAGCGCAATGGGGCCACTTGGCACTGCTTCGCCCCTAATATAAATCAGCATCATGTGCTTAATCATATTACTGGCGAAGAGATGGCTGAAACACGTAACGTCTTAGTCGAATCGGCTCGCATCTCCCGTGGCAAAATTGACGATGTGGCCCATCTCAAAGCGCAGGACTTTGATGCTCTGATCATCCCTGGTGGATTTGGCGCCGCAAAGAACCTATCTGATTTTGCGCTAAAAGGCGCCGCCTGTGAGCTCAATATCGATGTGGCAAAGGCATGTCGCTCATTTGCAAAAGCGGGGAAACCTGCCGCCTACTTATGCATCGCTCCTCATCTTATTCCGAAAATCTACGAATCAGGGGTAGAGGGAACCATAGGTAACGATAAAGAGACTGCTGCAGCATTTAATAAAATGGGTGGACAACACGTCAATTGCCCAGTGGATGACTTCGTCTACGACCAAGAACATAACGTACTATCGACCCCCGCCTATATGCTTGCTGAGAATATTTCTCAAGCAGCCTCCGGAATTGATCGTCTTGTAACAAAATTAATCTCGCTTTCGTGATAAATTTTGTGTGCCAAAGCCTTACACCACGGGGCTTTGGCGTTAATTTTTGTGTCTAAATTACCCCATTTGTGAAATGTAAAATTACTGCATTAGTTATTCCAATTTCGTAAAAATTCATGGGGTGAACATCTGTGTACAAAATTCCATCAGCCCAACCTATAAGTCACTATAATCAATACGGTTATTAATGTGATCCAGCTCAAGAATGAGCATCAATTTGAACGTGCTTCAAAGATTTTTGCGCCAGATCAAACACCCTCTGTGACAAACTGTGCAACTCTAAAGCCAGATATTTTGAACATAATTATTATTGGAGTTAACTCATGGCGAGTGCATTTTTTATTCCTACAGTAAACCTAATGGGCGCAGATTGTCTTGTTGATGCAGCGGATGCGATCAAATCTAAAGGCTTTACCAAAGGTCTGATTGTAAGTGACGCAATTCTGAACAAAATCGGCGTAGTTAAACAAGTTGCTGACCTACTGACTGAACGTGGCGTAGCAACAGTGGTTTATGATGGTACTCATCCAAACCCAACTGTGACCAACGTAAACGAAGGTCTGGCAATTCTTAAAGAAAACCAATGTGATTTCGTTGTTTCTCTAGGTGGCGGTTCACCACACGACTGTGCAAAAGGTATCGCTCTTCTTGCTTCTAACGGTGGCAAAATTGCTGACTACGAAGGCGTTGACCGTTCTCCAAAACCAATGCTTCCACTGATCGCAATCAACACCACTGCAGGTACTGCGTCTGAAATGACACGTTTCTGCATCATCACTGACGAAGTTCGTCACATCAAAATGGCCATCGTAGACAAACACACTACTCCACTGATGTCTGTTAACGATCCTAAACTGATGCTTGCTAAACCAGCTTCTCTAACTGCAGCAACTGGTATGGACGCACTGACTCACGCAATCGAAGCTTACGTTTCTATCGCTGCAACACCTATCACTGATGCTGTTGCAATCAAAGCAATTGAAATGATTCAAGCGAACCTACGTGAAGCGGTTAAAAACGGTCAAAACCTAGAAGCTCGTGAAGCAATGGCATACGCACAATTCATGGCGGGTATGGCATTCAACAATGCTTCTCTAGGCTACGTACACGCAATGGCTCACCAACTAGGTGGTTTCTACAACCTACCTCACGGTGTATGTAACGCAGTACTTCTTCCACATGTACAACGTTACAATGCAACTGTTGCTGCAGACCGTCTACGTGACGTTGCTAAAGCAATGGGTGTTGATGTTGAAAACCTATCTGCAGAACAAGGCGCGGCAGCAGCTATCGACGCTATCGTATCTCTATCTAAAGAAATCGGTATCCCAGCTGGTCTAACTGAACTTGGTGCTAAAGAAGAAGATATCCCAACTCTAGCAACCAACGCTCTGAAAGATGCTTGTGCTATCACTAACCCACGCCAAGGTACACACGCTGAAGTTTGTGAAATCTTCAAATCTGCATTCTAATTGCTGATTTGCTTAGACTTTGATAAAAAGGTGCTCTCGGAGCACCTTTTTTTATGCTAATAGGTCATCTATCGACTCTTTAAAATTCAACTAGTTGAATAATAAAAAGAGGATAAATAGCCGCTTAAGTTTGATTCATCGCAGTAAAAACGACAAAAGTTCTATGGTTTTCTCTCACTGTGGGAGTTTTGCTTTACATGCGAAAAATAAAGGTTATTATCCGACGCAAACGTTTTCCTCACCACTTTCATAACTATGATGAGGGTTTTATGCAGTCAGATATCGAAATTTGCCGCACAACACCACTACAACCCATTGATGACATCGCCCATCAAGCAGGCTTACAAACCAACGAGTTTCAAAGCCAAGGCCGCTACAAGGCCAAAGTCTCTCTAGATGCCCTACACCGTTTAAAAGATCGCCCGACAGGCAAACTTGTGGTTGTCACTGCCATGACACCAACCCCGCTTGGCGAAGGAAAAACAGTGACAACGATTGGACTGGCGCAAGGTTTAGCCAAAATCAACCAATCGGTCTTTGCTTGTATTCGTCAGCCTTCCATGGGACCAATTTTTGGTGTCAAAGGTGGTGCTGCAGGTGGTGGCTATGCGCAAGTTGCGCCAATGGAAGAGCTGAATTTACACCTTACTGGTGACATTCATGCAGTTACTGCAGCGCATAACCTTGCGGCGGCGGCAATTGATGCACGTATCTATCATGAACAGCGTAACGGTTATGCAGACTTCACTGCTCGTACTGGTCTAAAAGCACTGCGGATTGATCCAAGCCATGTGACTTGGAAGCGTGTGATGGACCATAACGATCGCGCGCTACGTATGATCACCATTGGTCGTAATGAAGATGGGAAAGCGGTCAACGGCTTTGAACGTGAAGATGGCTTTGATATCTCAGCTGCGTCAGAGCTGATGGCGATTTTGGCGCTTTCTACTGATTTAAACGATTTACGTCAGCGCATCGGTCGCATTGTTGTCGCTTATGACCTTGATGGGCAGCCCATCACCACTGAAGATCTGCAAGTGGCAGGTGCAATGACAGTTACCATGAAGGACACCATCCAACCAACGCTAATGCAAACACTCGAAGGTGTTCCCACACTGGTTCACGCAGGTCCTTTTGCCAATATTGCCCATGGCAACTCTTCAATTATTGCCGATAACATCGCGACTCGACTGGCGGATTTTACCGTTACCGAAGGTGGCTTTGGTTCTGATATGGGCTTTGAAAAAGCCTGTAACATCAAAGCAAAAGCAGCGCATAAACATCCTGACTGTGCAGTGATTGTCGCTACCTTACGAGGCATCAAAGCCAACTCAGGTCGTTACGATTTACGTCCAGGTCAAGCGATTCCTGATAGCCTATTTGCACCAGATTCTGCCGCGCTCACTGCCGGTTTTGCCAATTTGCAATGGCATATCGACAACGTGACCCAATATGGTGTCCCCGCAGTGGTAGCGATTAACCGCTTCCCGCAAGACAGCGAGGAAGAGCTACAACAATTAATGGCTATGATCAAAGCCCTACCACAAGGTGTTGAAGTGGCGATCAGCGAAGCGTTTAGTCGCGGCGGTCTAGGCGCTACACAATTGGCGCATTGCGTCATGAAACAGTGCGAAAAAACAGTCCAGTTCACGCCACTTTACCAGAGCGAAGACTCTCTGGATGATAAGTTGCATGCCGTGGCGCTAAAAGGTTATGGCGCTGGCTCAATCACCTACTCAGAGAAAGCCACAGCCCAGCTTAAGCGCTTTAACGAGCTAGGTTACGGTCACCTTTCGGTGTGCATGGCGAAAACCCCGCTTTCGATCACCACAAATTCGGCCATTAAAGGCGCTCCATCAGGCTTTGATGTCACTATCCGTGAACTCAAGTTGTGCTCCGGCGCCGGATTTATCTATGCCCTCTGTGGCAGCGTAATGACGATGCCAGGACTGCCAGACAAACCCGCCTTTATGTCGTTAGACATTGACGAGCAAGGTAATATTGTCGGATTAAGTTAATCACTAAGTACAATACCAAGTGCAGTAGAACCTCATCTACTGCACTCTCTTCTCAATGTCACACGCCCTCTCCTCTTGAATCCTTTGAGTGCAGATATTATCTATCTACCGCCACATGCCCAAATAGAGTGCAGCCGCTTCCCTAATATGTAGCAAGGCTCGTATTCGACTGAATACCTATCTTATTAAATAACAAATAACCACATTTAACCTGTTGGTTTTTATTATAAAAATTCTTTTTCATTGCAGCCTTGAAACAGGGACATTTTTTGCATAATGAAGATCAACAGTGCAAAGGCACTCGCCAAATAATCAAACCGAATTTGCGAGGGATGTATGAGTTCGGAATATCGTTATCAATTGGGTAGTAAAACGTTTCGTTTTCGCTCCTTAAAAGAAGTGATGGCTAAAGCCTCACCTCTGCGTTCAGGAGACCAGCTCGCTGGCGTTTGCGCCGCGTCTGCAGAGGAGCGTGTCGTTGCTCAAATGGTATTGGCTGATCTGCCTCTTAAAACTTTTCTAAATGACTTGGTGATCCCGTACGAAAAAGATGAAATCTCGCGGCTGATCATTGACGAACACAATGCTAAAGCATTCATGGAAATTGCCCATCTCACGGTAGGTGATTTTCGCAATTGGTTATTACAAGAATCCACCACTTGTGTTGAACTAACGCGTGTTGCTCCGGGGATTACGCCAGAAATGGCAGCAGCGGTCAGTAAGATCATGCGTAACCAAGATCTGATTTTGGTCGCGAAAAAGTGCCAAGTGACTACTGCATTTCGCAACACCATCGGTTTGGCTGGGCATATGTCGACTCGACTTCAACCTAACCACCCGACTGATGATATGAACGGTATTGCCGCATCTATTTTCGATGGGCTTATGTATGGTAATGGTGATGCCGTCATTGGTATCAATCCAGCAACAGACAGCGTCAGCCAAGCAATTAAGCTTATGAAGCTGATGGATGAAGTGATTCAACACTACGAGATCCCAACGCAATCGTGCGTATTAACTCACGTCACCAACACAATTGAGTGTATTGAACAAGGTGCGCCAGTGGATTTGGTGTTCCAATCGATTGGTGGAACAGAAGGCACCAACAAAGGGTTTGGTGTCAGCATCGATGTGCTGCAACAAGCTTATGATGCGGCGAACAGCCTACAACGTGGCACGGTTGGCAACAACTTTATGTACTTTGAAACCGGCCAAGGTAGCGCGCTTTCTTCAAATGCGAACCATGATGTTGACCAACAAACGTGTGAAACCCGCGCTTATGCGCTCGCTCGTAAGTTCAAACCTTTATTGGTTAATACCGTTGTCGGTTTTATTGGCCCTGAGTATCTGTTTGATGGAAAACAAATTATCCGCGCAGGCTTAGAAGATCACTTCTGTGGCAAGCTGCTTGGTCTACCAATGGGCTGCGATATTTGCTACACCAACCATGCCTATGCCGATCAAAACGACATGGACAACTTGTTGACCTTGCTTGGCGTGGCCAACTGCAACTTCATTATGGGCATCCCGGGTTCTGATGACATTATGTTGAACTATCAGACCACCTCGTTCCATGATGCCTTATATGCACGCCAAGTGCTTGGATTAAAACCTGCCCCTGAATTTGAAGCTTGGCTACGTAAAATGCAGATTTTCAGTCAAGATGGTCGAACTCAGCTTAGTGATCATATGGCACCCGCATTTAAACAGCCGCTTAGCCTGCTGCAGGAGGCGGTATGAACTTAGACAAAATGATAAGTGGTAAATTGTCCGCTGAGCACTCATCACCAGAATTAGTACACCATGACCCGTGGGATACACTGCGTCAATTTACCCAAGCGCGGATTGGTTTAGGTCGCGTGGGCACCAGTATTCCGACCAGTGAACTGCTGCGTTTTCAACTCTCTCATGCGCAAGCTATTGATGCCGTGCATGTACCGCTGGATGAAGATGCCTTAGTGACTCGTTTGGCTGACAAAGAAAACTTGCGCCCTTTACTACCTGCTTTTCATTTGCACAGTGAGGCAAGCGACAGAGTCACTTACCTACAGCGCCCAGATTTGGGCCGTAAGCTGAGCGAACAAGGCATCACTGAGTTAAAAGAGCACAGTGATTCACGAGCTAAGCCTTACGATTTAGCGATTGTGATTGCCGACGGTCTGTCGTCTTACGCCATTGCCAATCATGCAGCACCGTTTTTGGATGCACTGTTAAATCAGTTAAATGCCGACACCAAACAAGCATGGGACGTCGCCCCGTTTGTGATTGTTCAACAAGGCCGCGTTGCCGTTGGTGACGATGTATGTGCTGCGATTAACGCCAATGAAGTGCTGATTTTGGTAGGCGAACGTCCTGGGCTCAGTTCCCCAGACAGTTTAGGTTTGTATTTAACCTGGAACGCCTATCGCGGCATTGAAGAGTCGCTACGCAACTGTATTTCGAATGTGCGCCCAGAAGGTTTACGTTACGACGCAGCGGCACACAAATGTTTCTATCTTCTTTCAGAGTCTCGTCGTCGTCATATCACGGGCATTGGTTTAAAAGACCGCTCCGACGACCATACCATCGAGCATAAAGCTGAAAGACAGTTTTCTCTCGTTTCTCCGTCCTAAAATATGAAACGATAGAAACCAAAAGCGCCTTCCTTACGGTCGGCGCTTTTTTCTTGATTCGTATAAAACTGAATTGGTTGCAGATGAGGCTCGGACAATCTATCAACAGAACCTGTTTACAGAAGAACCTAACCATAGAACCAATGCAAAGCTCTACTCGCTTTGCATGAGCATTAACGCAGCCCGTGGAGAAATTCTGAACGAGTCGCAGGGTTGCTCTTAAAAATGCCACCTAATGCTGTGGTGGTGGTTTCGCTGGTGGCGTCCATCACACCGCGAGATTTTACGCAGTAGTGAGTTGCATCCATGGTCACAGCAACATCATCGGTTTCAAGCAAGGTTTGCAGTGCCACCAGAATTTGCTGGGTCATACGTTCTTGAACTTGTGGACGTTGCGCAAAGAAACGCACGATACGGTTGATTTTAGATAAGCCGATAATTTTGCCACGTGGAATGTAAGCCACCGCCGCTTTACCATCGATAGTCACAAGGTGATGTTCGCAAGTGCTGGTCACAGTGATGTCTTTCACTCGTACCATTTCGCTGACACGCATCTTATTCTCAATGACGGTGATTTTCGGAAAGTTCTTATATTCCAAACCAGAAAAGATCTCATCAACGTACATTTTTGCAATACGTTGTGGCGTTTCTTCTAAGCTATCGTCTGTCAGATCCAATCCGAGAATATTGAGTATTTCACGCATGTGATGCTCAATTTTTTCTTTTTTCTCTTCACGCCCCATATCATTAGGCGTCATCGGAGTCTCAAGACCACGACGGGCAAGCGCTTCTTTAACCAACTTCGCTGAATCGCTCAGATCAGACATTACAATACCTCTTAGATAACCCCTTTCGGATGGCTGACAAGGATACTCGGATTTTTTAATAATTACACCCATATTTTATAACGGGTATTGTACAAACCAATGATTTAGCGATTACCGACGCTCTTGCTTCTCTCTGCGCTTTTTTATGTGTTAAAGTGCACGACACAAAAATAACACCATAGGATTCAATCATGGGATGTTGTGACGCACCGGGCTTAATGCCAATCGAAGACGCATTGAATAAGATGCTTTCCCTCGTATCACCTATTGACGTTACCGTCGATTTACCTTTGCCAGATGCGCTCGGTTTTGTGTTAGCGCACGATCTGTTATCACCAATTAATGTACCGCCTTTTGCCAACTCGGCGATGGATGGCTACGCGATTCGCACCGCAGAGCTTAATGGTCAACCCTTGCCAGTAGCGGGCAAATCCTTTGCTGGTACCCCATTTACGGGTGAGTGGCCAGCTAATACTTGCATTCGCATTATGACTGGCGCTCAAGCTCCTGAACGCGCTGATGCAGTCATCATGCAAGAGCTCGCGCAAGTCAGCGAACAAGGTGTGCTGTTTACGGTCAGTGAAGTGAAACCGGGGTCGAACATTCGTCCTATTGGTGATGATATTTTGCAAGGGCAAGTGGTGCTAGCAAAAGGCACTCGCCTTACCCCACGTGATATTCCTATGATCGCCTCTCTCGGTATCGCGACTGTTACTGTGCTACGCAAACCTAAAGTCGCGTTTTTCTCGACAGGGGATGAACTAAAACCTCTGGGCAGTGAACTGGAAGCGGGTCAAATCTACGACAGCAACCGTTACGGCATCAAACCACTGATTGAACATTTTGGTTGTGAAGCAATTGATCTTGGCATCATTCCTGATTGCCCTGACAAGCTCAAAGCGACCTTTGAAGAGGCACAAGAGCTTGCGGATGTCGTCATGACCTCTGGTGGTGTCAGCGTCGGTGAAGCCGACTACACCAAAGATATTTTAGAAGAGCTTGGCGAAATCGGATTTTGGAAACTGGCAATAAAACCGGGCAAACCTTTCGCTTTTGGTCAATTACCTCAAGCCTTGTTCTGTGGACTGCCTGGCAACCCTGTATCAGCATTCATCACCTGTTATATCTTGGTGCAGCCGATGCTGGCGAAATTAGCCGGACACACAGAGTGGCGACCACAACCTTCAATTCCCGCGACAACGCGTTCAGCCTTTAAAAAGCAGCCAGGTCGCACCGATTATCAGCGCGGTATCTATTCCATAGAAAACGGTCAATTTGTGGTCGAAAGCACAGGTAACCAAAGCTCAGGTGCGTTTCGCTCAATGAGCCTTGCGAACTGCTTTGTGGTTCTAGAGAGTGAACGCGGACGTGTTGAGGTAGGCGAAACCGTCAATATCGAACTGTTCAACTCTACCCTTTACTGACATTAAGGATCATTACGATGGATATTCTCAGTGATGAGGAGATGCTGCGCTATAACCGCCAGATCATCTTAAAGCAGTTTGATTTCGATGGACAAGAAGCCCTCAAACAGAGTTCAGTATTAATCATTGGCGCAGGCGGTCTCGGCTGTGCCAGCAGCCAATATTTGGCGGCGGCCGGTGTTGGAAAAATCACGTTAGTGGATTTTGATAAAGTCGAACTATCGAATTTGCAGCGCCAAGTTTTGCATCACGACAGTGATATTGGTCGCTTTAAAGTGGAATCGGCTGCCGATGCGCTCAATGAGATCAACCCACACATTAAAATTCAAACCATTGCCCGCTGTGTCGAAGACCAAGAACTGGAAACCTTAATCCATCACCACACGGTAGTGTTGGATGCCAGTGACAATGTCGCAACCCGCAATCAACTCAATCGTCTCTGCTATGCCAGCAAAACACCGTTGATTTCTGGTGCGGCGATACGCATGGAGGGTCAAGTGAGCGTCTTTACCTATCAAAATGAAGACGAGCCTTGTTACCAATGCTTAAGCGGACTGTTTGGAGAAAATGCACTCACCTGTGTTGAAGCGGGCATTATGTCCCCAGTGGTTGGCATCATCGGTGCAGTGCAAGCGATGGAAGCGATCAAAGTCATCGCGCATCTTGGCACGCCACTGACCGGTAAAATTTTGATGCTGGATGCGATGTCGATGTCATGGCGTGAAATGAAATTAATGAAACTGCCTACCTGCCCCGTTTGTCATCACTAAACTTGTAAACAGTCACTGAACTTAGCTGACACTTAGTTCTGTCACTAGTGAAATTGGATAATCATCAATAAGGATTTACTCAACCATGGATCGTGAACAAATGAGCCCCCTTGTTTCCGCCGCTTGGCTTAAAGATCACCATTACGATGCCAATGTCGTCATTTTGGATGCCAGTATCGAGTTTCAGATTCCTGGGGAAAGTGCTAAAGACACTTTTAATATCATTACTCGCGCACGTCGCTTCGATTACGACACGGTATTTTGTGATAAAAACAGCGCACTTTCGCACATGATGCCCTCTGAGCAACGTTTCAATATTTTGGCACAAGACTTAGGCATCAACCAAAACTCGGTGATTGTGGTCTACGACAACAGTGGTACGTTCGCAGCGCCTCGTGCGTGGTGGATGTTTCGTGCGATGGGACATGAGCAAGTCTATGTTCTGGACGGTGGACTCACCGAATGGAAAGCGATTGGTGGTGATACCACCCAGCAGTATGAGCCTGTAGCGACTCAAGGTAACTTTCGTGGTCAACTGCAGTCTGGTTATTTCGTTGATGCTGACTATGTGCTGAAACAGATTGCCAATGACGCGAGCTTAACAGTCGATGCCCGTGGTAAAGCACGTTTTCATGGTGAAGTAACCGAACCTCGCCCTGGTGTACGCAGTGGTCATATTCCAAGTGCCGTGAATTTGCCCTTTACGGAGCTAATGAATGGTCATCGCTTCAAGCCGGTTGAAGAACTTAAACCCTTAGTGGCGGCGGTCTTAACCGCGAATAAAGAAGAGTATCTTTTCAGTTGTGGTTCCGGTGTCACTGCTTGCATCGTATTGCTTGCGGCAGCCCTATGCGGCTATGAGCATTTGGCCGTATACGATGGTTCATGGACAGAATGGGGCCAACGCCAAGATCTACCGCTAGAAACTCTCTGACCCATTTCTAAGCGGTATGCTACAAAGCGCCACTGTCAATGTCATTCACAGTTTGGCGCTTTGTCTTAGCCCTGTTTAAGTGACTCAATCTCCCATCAAACGTGCGCTGTGCATCTGCTCAGCTAAGTTCAATACAGTTAACGCATTACTCACACTGGTCGCGACCACATCCACAGCTCCCGTACGCAGCGCACCTAATAGCGCCAATGGTTTACTGTTTTCCGCCGCAATCGCAATCACTTCAGAAATCGGACGAAACTCTTCGATGCTCATTCCAATGACTCGATCACTCATGACCGTTTTAGCGATACGTCCCTGCACATCAAAAAAATCGTGCCCTGCAAAATCGCCCACCACACCTTGATGTAAGCGTGCTTGTACCACTTCATCGGGGGTAAACCACCCCAAATCTACCATGTAGCTGTTTTCGCTCATATCGCCAATACCCACTAGGGCCATGTCGGCTTTACGCGCTAAATCAAGGGTTTGCTTTACAGTACTGTTTTGCATAAACACCATCTTTTGCTCAAGGTTCTCAGCATAAGCAGGCGCATAAAGAGTCTCGGAAGTACCGCCATATTTTTTGGCTAACTGGCGACATATATGGTCTGCGTTAAACGTACTCCCACGGGGGTGAATACCACCAATCCCACTAACAAAGGTACAGTCACGGGGAGTAATAACCCCCATATGGTGAGCGACGGCAGATACGTTTCGTCCCTGCCCAACGGTCACCACCATGCCGCTTTTAAGCGTTTGGGAAAGATAGTTAGAGACCAAACCGGCCACTTGTTGGCGTTGCAGCTCTTCCGTTGGCTGATCAAGAGCAATCAAAGCACGCTTAATCCCGAAGCGTTCCATCAAACGTTGCTCAATTTTGGCACTGAATACCGGATGGTATTTCACGGTAATCTCCACGATACCTTCATCTCGGGCTTGTTTTAACAAGCGCCCAACTTTGGCGCGTGAAATGGAATACTTCTTGGAAATGTCTTCCTGCGTTGCACCGTCTTGATAATAGGCCACGGAAATTTCAGTGAGCAGATCACTGTCTTCTACTGATATCTCCGGTTTGGACATGTTCATTTCTTCTCTTATCCTTAGTGCATCACTGCAGCAAATTTGATGAGCAAATGTAATCGCTTCAGACAAAAGTAACAAACATTTATTACCAAAACATTTGCTCACTTGCGTTACATTTTCTCACGCGAGCTTTGTCTGCACAGTGCTAGCTAATTGTTAACAAACAGAAACAATCGTCAAGCACTGATTAGCATAGCGTCAGGGAAAGAATAAATAGGTGACCAATGTCGTCAAATCGACGAAATCTCGATTGACTTTCACTATGGATGGGTTAAATATGGAGGCATCATTTACTCAGCAATCGATCATATGTTCATGAGCATCTGTTATCGGTTGATACAAGAGAGCAGTGAATTACGCAATGCGGCGTCATTACTGCGTAACGAATAACGAACATGCTTGCAAATGCCCAGCTCAGTGCTGTGGCGGCCCTAGCCTAACGATAAAGGACGAAAGAAATGAGCAACAAATTAGAGCAACTTCGTAAATTGACTACTGTCGTGGCAGATACTGGTGAAATCGATGCAATCAAAAAATACCAACCAGAAGACGCAACCACTAACCCTTCTCTGATTCTTAAAGCCGCTCAAATCGCTGAATATGCACCTCTTATCGACCAAGCAGTGAAAGCAGCAAAAGAACTCAGCTCTGACAAAGCACAACAGCTTGAAGATGCTTGTGACATGCTGGCTGTGAACATCGGTAAAGAGATCCTGAAAACTATCCCAGGTCGTATCTCTACAGAAGTAGATGCACGTCTTTCTTACAACACTGAAGCAAGTGTTATCAAAGCGCGCAAACTGATCAAACTGTACAACGATGCTGGCATCAGCAACGACCGCATCTTGATCAAACTGGCTTCAACTTGGGAAGGTATCCGCGCAGCAGAAATCCTAGAAAAAGAGGGCATCAACTGTAACCTGACTCTTCTATTCTCATTTGCGCAAGCACGTGCTTGTGCTGAAGCTGGC
The DNA here is from genome assembly GCF_024347055.1 of Vibrio porteresiae DSM 19223. Taxonomy (NCBI): domain Bacteria; kingdom Pseudomonadati; phylum Pseudomonadota; class Gammaproteobacteria; order Vibrionales; family Vibrionaceae; genus Vibrio; species Vibrio porteresiae. The sequence continues at coordinate 671,307 of NZ_AP024896.1, read as the reverse complement.
GTATTCCTAATTTCTCCATTCGTTGGTCGTATCATGGACTGGTACAAAGCGAAAGAAGGCCGTGACTTTACTCCTTCAGAAGATCCAGGCGTACTGTCTGTAACTAAAATCTACAACTACTACAAAGAGCACGGTTACAAAACTGTGGTTATGGGTGCAAGCTTCCGTAACATCGGTGAGATTTTGGAATTGGCAGGTTGTGACCGCCTAACTATCGCTCCTTCTCTACTTAAAGAACTTGAAGAGTCTGAAGGCGTGGTTGAAGAAAAACTAAAAGATTCAAATGGCAATGCAGCGCGTCCTGCAGCAATGAATCATGCTGAATTCCTATGGGATCACAACCAAGACCCTATGGCTGTTGAAAAATTAGCTGAAGGTATTCGCAATTTTGCGATCGACCAGGGTAAATTGGAAACTATGATCCAAGCTAAACTGTAATAGCGAACGGAGCGAGGCGTAGCCTCGCTTTATTTTTGTTAGGTTTAGCCTCAAACAAAGATTCTGAAGAGCCGCGTGTCATTAGAGACGGCTCTACCTAACCTACTTAAATCGAGACATCACATGAATCGTAAACAACTTGCAAATGCTATTCGTGCCCTGAGTATGGACGGGGTACAAAAAGCCAAATCTGGTCACCCAGGTGCACCAATGGGTATGGCTGATATCGCGGAAGTACTGTGGCGTAGCCACCTAAATCACAACCCACAAAATCCAAAATGGGCTGATCGCGACCGTTTCGTACTTTCTAACGGTCACGGCTCAATGCTGATTTACTCTCTACTTCACCTCACTGGTTATGACCTATCTATTGACGATCTGAAAAACTTCCGTCAACTGCACTCAAAAACTCCAGGTCACCCAGAATACGGTTATGCACCAGGCATTGAAACCACAACTGGCCCTCTAGGTCAGGGGATTACGAATGCTGTTGGTATGGCGATTGCTGAAAAAGCCTTGGCTGCACAATTTAATAAAGACGGTCATGAAATCGTAAACCACCACACCTACGCCTTTATGGGCGACGGCTGTATGATGGAAGGCATTTCTCATGAAGCTTGCTCTCTAGCTGGTACTCTTGGCCTTGGCAAACTTATTGCGTTTTGGGATGACAACGGCATTTCTATCGATGGTGAAGTTGAAGGTTGGTTTGCTGACGATACACCAAAACGTTTCGAAGCGTACGGCTGGCAAGTTATTCCAGCAGTCGATGGTCATGATGCAAATGCTATCAATGCCGCCATCGAAGCGGCAAAAGCAGATACCACTCGCCCTACTCTGATCTGCTGCAAAACCATCATCGGTTACGGTTCACCAAACAAATCAGGTTCACATGACTGCCACGGCGCACCTCTAGGTGACGACGAAATCAAAGCAGCACGTGAATACCTAGGCTGGAACTACGCTCCATTTGAAATCCCTGCTGACATTTATGCAGAATGGGATGCAAAAGAAGCGGGTGCAGCGAAAGAATCACAATGGAACGACAAGTTTGCTGCTTACGCTAAAGCGTACCCAGAATTGGCAGCAGAATTTAAACGTCGTATGGAAGGTAAACTACCAGAAGGCTTCGAAAAAGCAGCGAATGAGGTGATTGCCAACCTGCAAGCGAATCCTGCAAAAATCGCTTCCCGCAAAGCATCACAAAATGCTCTGGAAGCTTTCGGCAAACTACTCCCTGAGTTTATGGGCGGCTCTGCAGACCTTGCGCCATCTAACCTAACCATGTGGTCTGGTTCTAAATCACTGACTCACGAAGATGCATCAGGTAACTACATTCACTACGGTGTGCGTGAATTTGGTATGACTGCGATCATCAACGGAATTGCTCTACATGGTGGTTTCATTCCTTACGGTGCAACCTTCCTGATGTTTATGGAATACGCTCGTAACGCAATGCGCATGGCAGCACTGATGAAAGTGCAAAATATCCAAGTGTACACTCACGACTCGATTGGTTTGGGTGAAGATGGTCCAACTCACCAACCGGTTGAACAGATCGCTTCATTGCGTCTAACGCCAAACATGAGCACATGGCGTCCATGTGACCAAGTTGAGTCTGCAATGGCTTGGAAACTCGCGATTGAACGCAAAGATGCGCCATCTGCACTGATTTTCTCGCGTCAAAACCTAGCACAGCAACCACGTACCGCTGAGCAAGTAGCCAATATCGCGAAAGGTGGCTACATCCTAAAAGACAGCGCAGGTACACCTGACCTTATCTTGATTGCCACCGGTTCAGAAGTTGAACTTGCTGTAAATGCGGCGGCTGAGCTAGAAAAAGAAGGCAAAGCGGTACGCGTCGTCTCTATGCCATCAACAGATGCATTCGACAAACAAGATGCAGCTTATCGTGAAGCCGTGCTTCCTGCTGCAGTGACGGCTCGTGTTGCTATCGAAGCTGGCATCGCTGACTTCTGGTACAAATATGTTGGCTTGAATGGCCGTATCGTCGGTATGACCACCTTCGGTGAATCTGCACCAGCAGAGCAACTGTTTGAACAGTTCGGCTTTACTGTGGCAAACGTGGTAGCGAAAGCAAAAGAAACACTGTAATCGACTAGCACATAAAAATGCTAAGGCCCGCACTGTTTGCGGGCCTTTTTTTTATATTTCTGATTATCTGGATATAAAATCAGACTTAGTCGTACAGCTCGTACGCTCCTTCGATGGAATGAATCAGAGCAACAATCAACGTGTTGTAAGGCGTTGGTACACCATACAGTTTTGCTTGCTCGACAATCGCACCATTGATGGCATCGATTTCCATTTTGACGCGATGCTTACGATCTTGATACATCGAAGAGTAACCATCACCGGCAATTTCACACACCGATTTCACCATATCGAGCGCTTCACGGCGATCAAAATAGGTTCCATCCGCTTCGGCAACTTCAATCGCTTCATAGATTAGTCGCTTAGCAAAATCCCATGCGTGCTGGTTTTTCACCATATAACCGATAGGCGTTTCAGTAATCGCGGTAAAGGTGTTGATCGAAAGATTGACCAGCAGCTTACTCCAAATGATGCGTTGAATATCATCTGCCACCACTACCGCAAACCCAGCCTCCGCGAGGGCTTTCTCCGCTACACTCACATTGCCTGTAGCGTTATGGTTACTACCGATGGTGGTATCCCCTTTCGCCGGGTGCTTAATACGACCTTGACCCAGATTCACTGCATTGTGTTTACTGGTGCCAATAATGATATTTTCAGGTTTCACGTATTGGGCGATTTTGCGATCGTTACCGGCACCATTTTGCAGAGTCATCACTAATGTCGACTCACCAAACAGCGCACTGTTTTGCTCTAATGCCACATCGGTATAAGTAGACTTAACAAAAACAATCACCAAATCCACTGCATCTTGATACTCACCGGAAACCGCTGCGGTCACATTGGGAAAGTTAACACTTTCACCATTGGCTTCATCGAGCGTAATCCCTTGCGCTTTAATCGCTTCAACTTGTGAAACCGACGTATCAATCATCACTACATCGTGTGAACGACTTAAATACGCACCATATAGGCAGCCCATTGCCCCTGCGCCAATGACAGCAATCTTCATGTAACTCTCCTTGCCGTTAACCTTTGTTAACGCCTCAACCAATCCTAATCTCCCCATCATTCAATTGATTAGGGAGTGGGGTAGCTTCACCAGTGTGAATTGAAGCGGAGTATACAAACGAGCGTGGCGTTTCACCAAATGGCAAAAGTTTCGTTTAACGAAACTTTATTGTGGTTAATTCTCTTATAAATAGAATTATCGGCACTATTTTGCTACATTCAGCCTCAATGTGATGAAAGTCGCAAATAAAACAGGGAAATAGACCGTAATACGAACCTCTAGAGGTAAGTAAAAGGGTTTGAGATTGAACTTAAGCGTAACGCTCTTACGCAAGGACAGTTAACCGACATGGATGAACACCTGAACATTAATCGCCACGTAGGCAGTCGTATTCGCAACTATCGCAAAACACGTGGGCTCACTATCGCCCAACTGGCCGAACGAATCCACAAGAGCCGTGCGACAGTTTCCAAGTATGAAACCGGCGAAATCTCTCTGGATATGCCAACGCTGTTTTCACTGGCGGGCGCGCTCAACATTACCCCCAATCAACTGATTGATTATCGTGTCACAGCAAACATAGAGACAGTGAAGCCTCACTCCACCATGACCACGTTTCATAATGCGGATCAACTCTACTTCTATTTTTATGATGGCCGCTATAACCGTGTTAAAGATGGCGTTATCAAAATTCTGCCAGACAAAGAAGGCAATCAGCATACCGCGACCCTAACGATCAGTGTGGTGACTCCCAATGGCCGCAGCAGCGAAATCTACTACATTGGCAGTGTCACCTACAGTGACCGACTGATTCGCTTCTCTTTCATCAACCAATACAACACATTAGAAGAGTGCTTGTTGTACATTTTTAACCCACTTGAACTGCGTGACAGCACCTATGGGCTTTTGTGCGGCATCTCCTCATCCGATATGCGACCATGCGCGATTAAATCATTTGTGACATTGTCACCACAAACCTACTCCGAAGAACTCAAAGAAGCTTTGCTCCTGACCAAAGCCGAACTCAAAGCCTCCAGCAAACTGAATATGCTGGTCGTCGACAATCTGCTGTGATCCCCCTTAACCGGACACACACCATAACTTGTGATTCCCTTAACTGGACACACACCGTAAGTTTTTCTATAGATCAGTGAGTTAAATAAAACACCGCTTAACAGGACACGTGCTTAAAAGGACACACACCGATAAGGTGTGTGTCCATCTTACGTCTTCATACGCTCGGGTGATAAAACGAATCGCTAGAACCAAGTCTCCATCTGTACGGCAAACACGGTTTCACTATTTTCACCCATGCCACAATCGACACCGTTAATATAATAAGAGCCTTCAAACTTGTCACTCCAGTTAATATAACTCACGGCAAAACGAATTTGAGGACGGTCAAAGAATCCAGCGACATTGGAAATTTTAAACGTCGGAGCAATCGTTGCTTTATACACATTCCCAGTCATATGCTTTGATGTATTATCCAAATCCAAATACTGATATGTTCCTTCATAAGCAATTTCAAAATTTGGATTAAACTCTTGCGCTAAACGAACGTTGAACACAGCCCATTTATATTCATCACCTTTTAAATAACGATCTTTTGTCCATTCTGACAATAATGATGGTGCTATACGCCAATTATCAAATATCGGTGTAGCGCCAACAGTATAAAAACGGACAGAGTTAGCATCTTTTAATAAGTGGTTATCTTCACCGATACTTTTTGTTTCTGCCCCCATGGCATGACCATACATCATACCAGTACGTGACCAACCCTCTTTCAAGCCATAAAAACTATCAGTTTTATAGCCAATCATGGTATGTAAACCATACTGAGCAACATCATTACGGTTAACGGCACTGTCGAGAGATGCACGCTGATCATTCTTATTTGCCGCAATCGCGTTAAACATGATCTCCCAGTGGTCATCGATTAAGTTATTCCAAGTAAAGGTGTACCCTTCTAAGTCATAACTGGTGCCACTATCCGCATCAAACTGATTACCTATAAGAGAAAAGTTAGAACGCCAATTATCGCCCATTTTTACATCGTAGATACCTACCCCAGTCCCAGTCAAAAAGATAACGTGCGTATCAATAAAATCGATATCAAAGTTCTCACGGTCGTACCGTTTACCGGCCCAAAGTGTCGAACCAGCAAAAGCGTCGCTGTCTTTAAATGCGGCAATATCAGACATTTCCAGATACAGTTGACGGACGTTAAGGCTGCTAGAACTGGCGCTTACCCAGTCGGTTTCCGTTTCATCACCCGCAGAAAGCATGACTTGATACATAGATTTTGTACCATCTTCTGCTTGTTGATAGTGAGTCAATCGAGAATCGACATAGTTGTCATCTTCTAAGCCCAGACGACCGAAATAAGCACCTAAGCCAGAAGCGATCGACATTTGGGGGCCAATGGTATTACTTCTGCCGCCATGAGCGCCTTGGAAGTTTTGGTTAATATTTAATCCTGCACGAGCATAGCCATGAAATTCAAAACTTGACGCTTTATCGTTCGCTTCTTTGGCCACTTGTTCGTTTTGATTTACTTTTTCCTGTGTCGCCTTTAATTGCGCTTCTAATTCACTCACTCGTTGTTCTAGTGTTTGATTATCGGCAGCCGATGCTTGCTGCAAGGGAAATAAAGCACAGCTAATAGCCAAAGCAAGTGATATTTTATTATTCTTCATCCTAACACTCCAAATATAACCACTGATTTTATTTTTACTATCCAGCCATGCAGTATAAACCTTGAAATAAGGTCAGAATTAAACCTCAACATCACAGGACTTATCACTGCAAGCGATCTTTGAATAATAAAAACTCCTTATTTTGATTAATTATACTTAAATGTCATTCAACAAAGATTTATTCATCACTTTGAAATAAATAAAACATTGGTTCGATCACGCCAAGTGATTAATTAACGTTCATAAACACAACATTAGGCGCAATTAATAAAGATATTCTCTTCTTGTTAGTTCTTCTGGAATGAATTAAGCATCAGCGTCATTCTATTATTTAAAATCCATATAACTTACCTAGCATTTAATAGATTTTCATAACATTGGTAGTGAGCTTGGTCGACCTAACAAGTCTTAGCGCTTGTCTCTTCACGTATGCCTCTTAACTGGACACACACCATAAGCATTATCGTTAATCGGACACACACGACACTAAGGTGTGTGTCCGATTAAGAAAATACGGTGTGTGTCCAGTTAAGAACTATCCGGTTAAGAAAAATCGCACTCGCCATCGACTAGGCTATGAAAATCCGTACAATGCCGAAGAGAAAAAACTGGCCACTTCCGCCGATAAACCATAGGTAACCGTATCCGTGAAATTGAGTAAACGACTGCAGCAGATTGAAGCACTTATCGCCCCTCGTTATGACCATATTTGGGATTGTTGCTGCGACCACGGTTTTCTTGGCGCGGCATTACTGAAGAAGCATCTACACGCTAACGTACATTTTGTGGATATTGTTCCAGACCTAATGGCTACCCTGCATAATCGGCTGCTGCATTTTTTCGGTGATGATACTCACCGCTGGCATACCCACTGTTTGGATGTCGCACAGCTACCTTTAGACCAATTTTCAGGTCGTCACTTAGTCATCATTGCAGGAGTCGGTGGCGACTTAATGATGGAATTTATTGAGGCACTACAAGCAAGGTATGCGGATATCTCTTTTGACTACTTACTCTGCCCGGTTCACCATCAGTACGCGCTGCGCCAAGCTCTGATTAAGCAAAGCTTTAGCCTACATGCAGAATGTTTGGTGGAAGAGAATCACCGCTTTTATGAGATGCTGTTGGTGTCAAACCACACAGAGCAAGGTGAGGCGATTCATCCCGTTGGCAAGCATATTTGGCAAGCTCAATCTCCAGAGCAACAGGCATCGATTAAACGCTATTTAGAGAAAACTCTTCAGCATTATTCACGTATCACTCAAGGTCTAAATCAACCGGGAATGGATACGCTAGCAGCCTACCAAGCTATTGAATTAAAATGAATTGAATTAAAATGAATTGAATTAAAGTGATGACAATACTTACCGCTGGCGAGTAAGTAACAAAAAAGCACGAGGCTTCAGGACGCTCGTGCTTTTTTTGAATTCAGCAATCAGGGTTAGTCTTGCCAGTAATACATACTCGCTTTTTTGCCTAAAATCGTCAGCTCATAAAAACGGTCAGCTGGTTTTTGCGCCATACCGTAACAAACATGCAGTGGCAGTAAATGTTCTTCACGAGGTTGGCAAAAACGCGCTGCTGGTGCTTTAGCCCATTCCACCAAACGTTGTGTGCGATCCGCTTCACTTAGCTCTGGATTAGTACAGGTATCGATAAGCCAATTTTCAAAGGCTTGGTTAGCTTCACGAATCTCTGGCATATCAGGCGCAAAGAAAGCACGCATGTTATGGAATGAGAAACCCGAGCCAATAACCAGTAAGTTTTCACAATCCAATTCACGTAACGCAGCACCCAAATCTAGGTGGCTTACCACATCTAGGTTACTCAGCTGTGAAACTTGAATACAAGGAATGTCGGCGTCCGGGTACATCACTTTTAGCGGCACGAACAGACCATGGTCATAGCCTCGCTTTTCGTCCAATTTAGACTCAATACCAAATTGGCTTAACTTTTCTTGGACTTGTTTGGCCAAAGCGGGATTACCTGGCGCTGGGTAAGTAATACTGTAACTCTCTTCTGGAAATCCATAGTAGTCGTAGATAAGCGCGGGATTTGCACCAGAGGTGATCGTGACCACTTTCTCTTCCCAGTGAGCGCTGACCACTAAGATAGCGTCAGGTTTTGGAATCGATTGAGCAATCGCTCGTAGTGTATCGACCATTTCTTGGTGACCTTCATCTCCCAATAAAGGCATCGGGCCACCGCCGTGAGATAGGTATAAATATTGACGTGTTTGAGTCATAGTAAATTCCTTTAAGTGAGAGGTGAATAGCCCTCTGAAGTATGGGCTTATGCTACCGCCACTTATCCTAATAACACAACCAATATAAACATCGAAATATTAGACCTAATCGTTCTAAAAACAAGACTTTACTTAGTATATAGCGAGAAATGTTCGGCGAAGGTCCATCACAAAATATAACTTAAAAATTGACTAATTTATTTATAACAAAGTTAAGCAAATAAAAACCATACCTAAATACAGGCAGACAATAACCACATATCGTTCGATAAATAAAAATTATAAACTTAATAAAAAAGAGAAACTAATGACTACTTATTCGTAGGAAATAAATAATTAAAGCCTTTTACTAATTGCCAATAGATCATCTGAGACATCCCAGCAAGTGCTGTAATCACGACACTATCCATAGTTTCATCGAATAAAAACAATAAGTAAGCGATACCACTCATCCAAGCAACTGCACCATAGCAATCAAAAGAAAACCATTTATTATGACTGTCTTGCATTATGACCCCTTATCTTTGCCAACATGATAGTTATAAAAACAAAGAGATGAGAACAGCAACATCCATCACAAATAAAAATGAGCGTATGGATGTTGAATCATTCTAAGCACAATTATGGATCATTTTTTCGATATATTTTGTGGCACCGTCAAAATAATAAGTAATTTCTCGTTCACCAAAGAACTGATTCCAACGGGTCTGTATCACATTTCGCCTTTGTTCATCGGTTGCCAAATCAACCACGCGTATTTTGGCATTCTTACGTGTCATCCGTGACAACAGTTGGCGCATTTCAAAATCGGCACTAGGCAGAGAATAACCGATAAAAACCAGTTCACTCGCCTCTGCTATCTCAATCCCCGCATTTTGCCAAATGACTTTATATTGCGGATTATTCAAATCCTTAATAAAGGTCGGCATGATCAAATTGGCGAACAGTTTGTGATTACCACGTTCTTCTGGGAAGTTCTCATCGCAATGACGGCATGACTCAGCATTAGCCCAGTAACTACTTAAATCATCGTTAGTAAATTTAGCGTACAGACGCATGCAACGTGGGCACTGTTTCCAGTTCAGTGAACCATGGGGTTTAAGCAGTTTAATGTTATAGCCACCGCGCCCAAGGACTTCTAAACCGGGTTTAATCGAAGAATCATCATCATCGTGAGCACTAATATAGCAGCAATAATCCACTACACCATCAGTCTGGTTTTGTTGAATCGCTTGATATAAGGCGTTATCTAAAAGAGCGTCCCAGTTCGTGCTGATCACGCTAACTGGATCGGCAAAGCGGTACTGGTTATGAGCGCGAATTTCACACGCTTTTACTAAATACGCGGCAAAATCATCGATGTACTGGCGTGCTGCCGGATTTGCCTCGCGAATCACCGATTGAATCGTTTGACCAATGACATAAAACGCCGCTTTGCGCACATCAGAAAGCTGTTTGACACTGATACCACGAAACTGTGAGTTTTCCGATAAACAGCGATCAAGTGGCGTAAAAACATCCTCTAAGTCGACAAATTTATGGTTGTTATCATGGATGTGCAGTTGGGTAGTCAAAAATTCTTTAAACAGCATGAACATACGTTGATCGCGAAAATGCTCATGACTTTGGGCTTGTAAACGAAATGCCTCTGAGATGATTTTCTTCTGGGTTGGTGCGCCTGCTTCAGCGGAAAAACCAGCTCCCAATATATAAACCGTTTTCATCTAACCACTTTCCTTGCTTCATTACTGCTCTTTTAATGGTGTAATCAGACTCTTATTTATGCAAATAACTTGATGTTATAACCAAATAGTTCTTTCAATTGCGAGAGATTTTCTTATCTTCAAACTGACTGTTGAGAAAAGTTGCAAAAAAAAGATGACCTCATTGTAAGTCATCTTGTTTATAAATTGATGGTACATAAGTGGTTTAAACCACTTTTTTACAACGCTGCTAATGCACGCTGAATACGGGGTTTGACGAAAAAGACCATCGTCATGGCAATCACGTACCCGAGCGGAAGTGCTTTGACTAGGGTAAGCGCCCAGATGGATAAGAATTGACCAACGCTGCTGGCGTGCATTGTCGATAAGGTGGTGATCGCAGCCAAAATGGCTTCAAGAGTGATCGCGATACCCGCACATTGCAGCAGTTTCTGCTGTAATAAAGACCAATGTCCGTAGCGCTTCTCAACGATACGTCCGATGTTCATGATCAAAATACCCGCTATAGGTAAAATCACTAAGATAGAAAATACCCAAGCATGCCCCCAAAGTTGGAAAAAGTCTTCATGATAGCCGTGGTTAATATAGGTCATGAATAAGGATAGTAGCGATACGATCAGTATCGGAGCGGGCAAAGTGATAGCCAATTTCTTAAAGTTCATTTTGTCACACAAATAATTAGTTGATAATGTCAACCTTATCCAAATTAGATGACAATATCAACCATATTAATCGCAATGATACTCTGTATCTGAGCAAGGTCGGGCTACCACAACAAGGAGGTCGTTACTGATAAGTGGAGGGAAATGAGCCAAATAAACCCAATAACATATTGAATAACTGGACTTATTTGGCTTTAAGAGAATTTAGTCACTGGTGAGGAGTTAATCGAGTTTTAAATCGCCAACTTTAACCCACCCGATTTTCTTCAAGATCTGATTTACCGCTAAAGCAATCACCGCCGGGAGAACAACACAGATGAGTCCAAGGGAGATCCAATCCATACTGGTGATGGCCTCTTTTTGCCCGTTCGCAATGTCAGTCAGCCAACCTGAATAGACACCAATTGGACCAACTAGACCGCATGTTCCCATGCCAGATGCTACCGCTGGACCATTCATTTTCAGTTGGAATAACGTGGTTGCTAGTGGCCCAGTGATTGCCGATGCCACAATAGGTGCAATCCAAATACGCGGATTTTTCACAATATTCGCCATCTGCAGCATCGAGGTGCCAACGCCTTGAGAGACGACGCCACCCCAGCCATTTTCTCGATAGCTAATTACAGCAAAACCGACCATCTGTGCGCAACAACCTGCCAACGCTGCCCCACCAGCTAGACCAGTAATACCAAGTGCCGCACAAATCGCCGCACTACTGATAGGCAGAGTTAAGGCAATACCGATGATCACTGAAACCACAATGCCCATCAAGATTGGCTGTAGTTCGGTCGCCCACATGATGAGTTGCCCAACAGAGCTCGCGGCTTTACCAATCGAAGGCGCTAACAGAAGAGCCAAGATCGCACCAACAAAGATAGTAATAAAAGGTGTGGCGATAATATCGACTTTTGTTTCGCGAGAAATCATTTTCCCCGCTTCAGCTGCACCGATCGTAATTAGCAACACGGCGAGTGGACCACCAGCCCCTCCCAGTGCATTCGCAGCACCACCAACCGCAACCAAAGAGAAAAGCACCAAAGGTGGCGATTTCAAGGCATAACCGATCGCAACGGCCATCGCAGGCCCTGTCGCTGCTGCTGCATAGCCGCCGACAGTCACTAGAATATCGATTCCCAATTTCGCACCAATCGTTTTCATGATGGTGCCAATCAATAGTGACGCAAACAGCCCGTGTGCCATCGCGCCTAAGGCATCGATAGCGTATCGTTTGACTGAAAATTCGATCTCTTTTCTCTTTAGAAATTGATTAAAGCGAGACACAGTTTCCTTGTTCTCAAGCATGATGACTCCCGAAAAATAACGTAATCCTATGTGGAATAAGCAATCGAGTTAGTAACATTATGTTATTAACAATGCGTTTGTAACATAATGTTATAAACAAGAACAGCAAAATTTACGACTTAGACGGTTTTTCTCACATTGGAAAATCTATGCATTTTAGCGTAAGGTCTCGCGTAGTTATTTTTCCGTTAGGGCTTGTCTTGATGCTGCAAACACTGAAAACGTATTTTGGATTTGATTCTCTTCGCCCCGGCCAAGAAGAAGTCATCAATAACGTGATTAAAGGCCAATCCGCTGCCGCTATTTTTCCAACAGGTTCGGGTAAATCGCTCTGTTATCAGCTCCCTGCGTTACATCTCCCCCATCTTACTTTGGTGATCTCGCCGCTATTGGCGCTCATTAAAGACCAGTTGGCGTTTTTACATAGCAAAGGAATTGCCGCTGCGAGCATCGATTCCACCCAAGATCACCACACCACGCAACAGATCATGCAACAAGCTCGCCGTGGTGAACTGAAGATTTTGATGATTTCCGTTGAACGGTTGAAAAACGAACGTTTTCGTCAGTTCATTTCTCAAGTGCCGATCTCAATGCTCGTGGTGGACGAAGCGCACTGTATCTCTGAATGGGGCCATAATTTTCGCCCTGATTATCTGAAACTACCCCACTACCGTCAGCAGCTAAACATTCCTCAAGTCTTACTGCTAACCGCCACCGCAACACCGCAAGTGATTGCCGATATGAGCAGTAAATTTGGCATTGCACCAGGCAATATCACAGTGACTGGGTTCTATCGTTCTAACCTGCATTTGCATGTATTGCCGTGTCGAGAAGAGGAAAAATTCAACCAATTACACTCTCTGATGCAGCGTTCACCGCAAGCACCCACCATTATTTATGTGACGTTGCAAAAAACCGCTCAAGAGGTAGCTGAACGTTTAACCCGACAGGGTATCGCCGCGACGGCTTACCATGCAGGCCTGGGGCATGAACTGCGCGAAGCGATTCAACTGCAATTTATGCAGGGTAAATCGACCTGCATCGTGGCAACCATCGCCTTTGGTATGGGGATCGACAAAGCCGACGTGCGTCAAGTGATTCACTACGATATGCCCAAGTCGATAGAGAACTACTCTCAAGAAATCGGCCGTGCTGGTCGTGATGGTCAACCGTCAAACTGCGTGATTCTTGCCAATACCGACAACCTCAACGTACTGGAAAACTTTGTCTACGGCGACACACCGGACAAATCTGCCATTGCTTACGTACTGGACGATATTTTAGCGGCAAAAGGCAACTGGGAAGTGATGATTTCACGCCTATCTAGTGATGCCAACATCCGCCAATTGCCGCTTAAAACCTTGCTGGTTTATTTGGAACTTAACCAAATTATCGAATCCCAATACACCTACTTCGCGACGTATCGTTTTAAACTGATTCGTCCTATCGCGGAGATCGTGGGGACTTTCCAAGGTGAACGACAGACGTTTGTACAAGCCATCTTCGATTGTTCTGTGATGGCAAAAACTTGGTACAGCATTGATTTTGAAGCTCTTTGGCAAAGTTACCACGCGGATCGCCAACGGGTCATCGCAGCAGTGGATTACTTTCATGAGAAGGGTTGGATCGATCTTGAAAGCACCTTAGTGACGGATGTCTACAAAGTGCTCACCAAACCATCGGATAAACAGCGAGTGGTGGACGAACTGTACCAGCTGTTCGCTAAGAAAGAACAGGGCGAGATTCAGCGTATTAAAGAGATGATCGCTTTTTTCGAAAGCTCCGACTGCTTAAGCCATCGCCTTGCGACCTACTTTGCCGATCATAACGCGCCCACGCATTGTCAGCACTGCTCAGTGTGTGAAGGTCATGTTGCACACCTTAGTGGGCGAGCGCTTGCCCCACTGGATCCTGACAAGATCAAACGCTGGATAGCGCCATTTCAACAAGCCACCAGCCAACCTCTTTCAAGCGCCGCACTGAGTCGCTTTTTATGTGGTATCGCAACGCCGCTCACAACCAAAGTAAAGGCGAGCAAAATGGAAGGATTTGGCCAACTCGAACACTATCCGTTTGCAGAGGTACGCCAGCAAATTGAGCACCTTTAGCTCAGACAACAGCGAGCGTTATCCAATAAAGCTATCGAAAAAAAGTGATAGAAAAGCAAAGGGAGGCAACGCCTCCCTTTTCTTATGAATGTGATTTTTTCTTCGGTATCAGAGATTCAAATACCACATCGTAATCATCAAAATAGTAATCACGGCTGTTGTAGATAATCCCCCCTTCAGCGTCGAGCGGTAAGCATCTGTATCCTTCAGAACACTCTTCCATCACAACAAAGCGGCGGGATTGATCTGTCAATTTAACAACGATATCTCGTACTAATGCTTTCATGGTGGCACCTCCTCGGCAGTTACTTACATAATAGTCAAAGAGCGTGAAATTGGGGCTCAGTTCTCATCCAATGAGAAATAAAATGTCATAAATAGAGAATATACAAACTATCAAGGTGTTATCGCTTATACTTCAAGAAAACCAATTGATTGGAGACCACCGATGTCTGATGCTGATTTGCTTACTCAATGGCTAAAAGAACATACCAAACTCTCTTGGCAGTTGACCGATAAACCGGCACTTACTGCCAGCCACGATTCAGAAATGCTAGACCGCAATAATGGCGTACAGATGCGTGATTTTATCCTCAGTTATTATCAACGTTGCCAACTGCCCCATTCTCCCAAAAACTACGCACGTTCTCTGACCAAAATAATGGACTTTGGCTCTGATCAGAAAGTCGCCAAACAAGCCTTAATGGATCATTTGGTCGACTTACTGAAAAAAGAAAAACGCGCAGCCGACAAATAAACGTGATTATCGTTTGATGTAGATGTCCTGTTGTGGGAACGGAATGGTGAGTCCCATTTCGTCCTGTTTAGGTTTAATACGCTTTTGGATATCCCAATACACATCCCAGTACTTCTCTGATGGACACCACACTCGTAGCTGCAGATTGACTGAATTATCCGCCAATGCGTGAACAAGAAGCTGTCGTTCAGGCTCTGCCAATATATACTGCGTGTTATCTGCTATATCATTGAGTAGCGTAAAACCATCGGCTATCGAATCTTTATAAGCAATACGAATCGTGACATCCAAACGACGTTTGGCATTACGATTAAAGTTCTTGATGGTCGAACCCCAAATATTACTGTTTGGGCTAGAAATATACACCCCATCCGCCGTTTCAAATATTGAGGTAAATAGGCCAATATCCACCACAGTGGCAGAGTATTTATCAAACTCGATAAACTCACCTTTTTTCATCGGTTTTAAAAACAGCAGCATAATTCCCGCAGCGATATTACTTAAGGTATCTTTCAGTGCTAAACCAATCGCGATCCCCGCCGCACCAAGTAAAGCAACCAAACTTGAGGTGTTGATACCAAACACACTCAAAACCATCACGATAGCAAACACATACAGCGAGTAGGCCATCACGTTGGCAATCAAGCGGGCGACAATCTCATCGTTATTACTGATCTTTAGCATCCCACGATACACGCCTCGTTTAATAAGGCGAGAGCACAACGCGACAACAATCACAATAGCCAAAGACATGGCCACTTTTTCCAATATTAACAACAGATATTCTTGATGAACCGTAAAAAATTTCAGCACAGTTTCCATTATTTTTTGCCACTGACCAACAAGACAGATCCTAAGTATAGTTGGCGCAATTCACCCACTCTGGTTATTACTTAATAAATATCTATCCATCGATAAATAAAATAATTAAATCGAAGTTATTCATATAAAAAATAATAACTATTTAGCAATAAACCAGCTATACATAGGTTATCGCTGCCATTTTATACAGGAGATCGATTCATGAGCGATCCGAAAGGCTTAGACCCAACTTATGCCAACATTCTTGCTAACTACCATAGCTGTAATGACCTTGATAAACGCCTTAAAGAGACCTGCGCAGCCTTAACGCTGATACAGCATACCTTTCAAGCAGATTCTGGAGGTGATCTCAATACCCTGAAAAAGCAGATTCCAGAGATAGCGGAAGGTATTCGAGACGCACTGGATCGTAACTAAAGCAGGATGGTAACTAAAGCAGGCTGGTAACTGAAGCAGTCTGTTAACGAAAGCTGGAAAGTTTCCCAAGCCAAACAAACGATATTTCAGATGAGGGAGGTGTGATAGTTTCCCCCCTCTTTTCTGTTCACATGACAAAAATGACAATCTTTTCTGAATATTAAACTTTATGCGTATTTAAACGGTATTTGCTCATTTCTCAGATTTTCTCGCTACTAATTCCCCGTTTTACTTAGCTAACCATCTAAACGACATTAAACACAATAGCAATAATAATCATATAGTTAAAGCGATATTTAACTCTGTCACTCTTTTCATTTGCATAAGAACAAGGTAGTGTCAAAGCAGCCCACAATGCAAAATGACAAACAGGGACACTCCGCTACTTTCATCGCTCATGAAGAGCTGCACGCCGTTTGTGAAAAAGGAACGTAGTGAAGAAATTAGAAGAAAAGAACGGGAAAAGGATCATTTCATGTCAAATCAAACCATCTATCTGCCTAATTACACCGTCGGTGAAGATGCCTATCAAAAAGTCAGCGCCATGACAGCCCCTTACGGCCACAAAGCCGTGGTGATCGGCGGCAAAACGGCCATGGAGAAAGCCAAACCAGCACTACTTAATGCCATTGAAAACTCAGACACCGTGTTACTTGATTTTCTCTGGTACGGCGGCGATGCCACCATGGAGAGCGTCCACCAGCTACAAGACCACCCTAAGGTTCAAGAAGCACAAATGCTGTTTGCGGTCGGTGGCGGTCGCGCTTGTGACACTGTCAAAACATTAGGTGCATTAACCGGTAAACCGGTCTTCACCTTCCCAACCTTGGCTTCTAACTGCGCAGCATGCACGTCACTTAGCGTGATGTACCACCAAGATGGTTCGTTTGCAGAATACTTCTACCAAAGTCACCCACCAGTCCATACCTTTATCAACACGCAAGTCATTGCAGAATCTCCCGAAGCCATGTTCTGGGCGGGGATTGGCGATGCACTCAGTAAAGAGTACGAAGTGGAATATTGCTGTCGTGACAAAACCCTAACTCACCTACCAGCGCTGGGTTTGGGCATTGCCAAAACCTGTACCGACCCGCTACTCAAACACGGACAAAAAGCACTGGAAGATTGCCGACACAACCGAGTGTCTGCCGAGCTTGAAGAAGTGGTCTTAACCATAGTGATGCTAACGGGCATCGTCTCTAACTGTGCAGTTCACATCAGCGAAGATATTGCGCCCAAAGATCAGTATTACTACAACAGTTCACTGGCGCACTGCGTTTACTACGGAAGCTCATTACTCCCAGCGTGTGAATCCCATTTACACGGTGAGATCGTTGCCTTTGGTGTGCTTTGCCTACTCAAATACGACAATAATGACGCAGAATTTGATCGCATCCTCGCTTTCAATAAAGCGCTAGGATTACCGATCACCATGGCAGAAATCGGCATGACCGCAGCCGACCTACCTATCGTTGCAGACAAAGCCGCGTCAGTAATTGAATGGCAGTCTTGCCCTGGCACCCCAAGTAAAGAGCGGTTTATTGAAGCTATTTTGGCGGCCGATAAAATTGGTCAACAACGGCTATAATCTCCGTTATTTCGAGCCATCTCCTACCTGTTACTTGGCACAGTATTGGTCGGGCTTGGCTGGGGATTTCAAAAAATCACCCAAGCACGTCAGTCAGAGCAGAGTGATAAGGGAAACGAGTCTAAAACGCAATAAGAGAGGCGAGGCTAACCGCGGGTTAGCCTACTGTCTCTCCTTCAGACACCACCGCTTGGAGGTGTGTCTGATGAAATATCACTTGATTACGTCTATCACATTTGGCTTTTAGTAACGCCTCATCGGCCAAAATGACCAGCGAAGAATAGTGGTTTACATCATCACTACTAGCAACCCCAATACTGACCGTGACGCCTAAGCCAACGCAGACATCAGAAAAATCTGCTCTGGCGACTTTACCGCGAAGCTGTTCGAAAAACACGGCTGCTTCTTGCTCATTTCCTTTAAATAAGACGGTAAACTCTTCGCCGCCCCAGCGAGCGACCAACTCAGGTGATTGTGCGTATTCAGATAATAAACTTGCCACCCGCGCTAACACTTGGTCACCACGCAAATGGTTATAGGTATCGTTAATTGCTTTAAAATGGTCGATATCAATGATGGCAAGGAAAATGGATTGATGGACACTTTTGGCATGCTTAAAGCGTTTTTCAATCTGGATGTTAAAGGCGCGGCGGTTATAAAGTCCGGTTAAGGCATCCTCGTTAGATAGCTTTTTAAACCGTTCCGCTTGCTCACGCAATTCCGCTGTTTTTTCTTCAACCAAATGGATGAGGTTCTCTTCGCTGCGTTTTAGCTGATTCACACGCCAACGCATCAGGCTATAAACAGCAAGGATGAGTAGCAGACCCAAGCCAATTTTCACACTGGTACGCTGCCAAAGAAGCGGCTCAATATCGAAAGCGTAAACGGCTGTTTCGTTATTCCACTCTTGATAAGGATAGCGAGCGCGCACCATAAACTCATAATGCCCCGGCGGCAAATTGGTGTATTCGGTATAGGTATCACGGCCACGATGTGTCCACTGCTTTTCAAAACCGACCAGTTTGGTTTGATATTCAAGGGAGCTGGCGCTCACAAACGATAAACCAATGTAGGAAAAACTCATCCTGTTGGTGCCAGCCGCGATGGTATGTTGCACATCAGGGTTAAAAATCTGCCCATCGGCTGCCACATTTTCAATCACGACAGGCAAGGTTTTAACCGACATCGATTGTTCTAGAGCATGCAGAGAAATAAAACTGAGCCCATTGGCTGTCGCAACATAAAAACCCTCCCCGCTCACTGCTGAAGCAGGATTTGATCCCCCGTTGGCTTGAGTGCTGCCCATACCGTCAGTGACATCAAAATGTTGATAATCAAGGTGCTTTGCTTTGCCATCTGCAATCGCAACCACTTGTTGATAACTTAGTAGCCACACGCCCATATTGCTGGTTAGCCAAACTTTATCGCCTTGTCTTTTAAACTGGAAAAACTTATCAATCGGTAAACCATTAGCACGGCCAATATTGGCAAGCGTGCCGTCTTGTTGACGATAACGAATAATGCCGCGATCCGTTGCCATCCACACAAAACCATGTTCAACATAAAAATCAAATACATATTGGGCTTCATCTAACGGTGTTAAATCCAGTGAATGAACGACACCTTTATCGATATATGCCCCACCCACACCGGTACCGACCCAAATTTTGCCGGTTTCATCTTCGGCCAATGCCATAATGAAATTGCCCGGTAACCCCTGCGCTTTGGTGTAAATAGTCACTGTGCCATCGGGGCTGCGTTTAGCCAAACCACGCATGGTTCCAATCCATAAATTGCCCAGTGAATCAGGCAATATCGATCGAACTTCTTCTGAAGGGAGCCCTTGAGCTAAGCTCATATACGGGCTGAGCTGGTTATCTTTCCAGTGCATCACACCGTGAGCATGGGTGCCCACCCAGACACCACCCTGGTTATCTTTGGCTAATGCTAGTACGGACAATTTATCTTGGAAACTTGGTTTAACGGCATCACTCGCTTTACCTCTACTTACCAGACTTAACCCTGTTGCCGAGCCGACAAGTAACTGGTGATCATCTAAGGCCAATGCAGTTCGCAGATAATTCCCAATTAGACCATTTGAGCTATCGATATTGATAAAGGGTGCATGGCGAATATTGGCTAAACCATTAGCCGTTCCAACCCAAATATTATCGTCCTGGTCTTGAAACCACGAAAGAATGCGGTGGTGAGATAAAAAACTGGAAGCAGGGAAAGATTCTAATGAACGCCCTACTTGCTTACGCAATAGGCCATGATTGACGGTACCAATCCAAAACGCACCATCGTTGTCTTGTTTTACCAAAGTTAAATCATACTGCGCGAGTTGAGGATCAATGTTTATCCAATGAACACCATTCCAAATCCAAGCACCATTATCACTGGCAACAAACAGTTGGTTATTTTTACTGGAAACACTGTTCGCGTGTTTAAACGGTTGGTTAGGCAGTAATCCAACCTTTCCATCGCGATAGAGATAAACGCCCGCATCAGTAGCACTGTAAATATCGCCGTTATCCGCCTCGACAATACCGTAGGCATTGGTGTCTTCAATCACCATCTGTTCCGGTTGATATTGTCCATGCGCGATAAAGTGGCGAACATAAACCCCTTTACCAATGATGCTAAGCCAAAGGCTATGGTGCCTATCCACCAACATCCCCGTCACTAAGCTTGCACTAGAGGGTTGCCCAATCCATTCAAACCCTAAACGCTCAGCCACACTGCCTCGCGCTCCACCTACCCATAAGCGATTATTATTGCTAGCAAATAGAGAGCGACTTGCTGAATCTGCCATATGTGTTTTGGGTGAGCGATTAAACAGATCAAAATCTTTACCGTTAAAACGAACTACCCCTTCCCATGTAGCAAACCACATATACCCGTCGGTAGTTTGGGCGATATCGTTAATACTATTGTGCGGTAGCCCATTGCTGGTGGTCCAAACGGAGGTGTAATAATCACTGAGCCGTTTAGCTGTATGCGCCGAAACCAAGGTCGAAAACAATGGCAATAAACAGAATAAAAAGGAGCGAAAAACGATGGAAAATCTAAAGAAGTCATGACAAGAAAAACGCCTTGTCTCTAAAGTCCATTGCTGCGCTAGGTGCATAGAATAATGTCTCAATAAAAAAAGCTAACACGTTCCAATTCAGACACATTTTCAGCTCAGCCATGAGACCTATGCATCCTTGCTTTCAAAACGTCATACCGTTTTATAATAAATGAACTACTGCATGATTTCATTAGAAAAATGACACTCAATGATTCATCATCCATTGATATAATTATCCAAAAAACGGCCTAACTTAAGTCCATTTATTCGTTATTTTTACCTAGAAAAGTTGAAAAGATGGCTCCCCTTATCCAGCAACAAAGAGTCTCCCTTTCATATACAACACCCCATTTCCAGATACCACTACGCGGTCGTCACATAACTTGCAATGGAGTACGCCACCGCGACGCGATGCTTGATACGCTCGAAATACGCTCTTATTCAATTGCTTTGCCCAATAAGTCGTGAGTCCCGCATGAATAGAGCCGGTTACCGGGTCTTCATCGCCCCCGTTGGCAGGCCAAAAGTAGCGCGATACAAAATCATAATCATCGCCCGCCGCCGTCACCACCACATCATACGGTGCTAACGTTTTTAGCAGCGCGGAATCGTATTGAACCTCGCGAACGTCTCGCTCGTTTGCTAATACCACGACATAGGCTTGACGATTTTTCAACACACTGATCGGTCGACAAGATAGCCCGTCAAATAATGCTTGCGGTACATCTGCCACCGGTTCTGGATTTTGTACGGGAAAGCTCATCTCTATTTGCTGAGCGACATTCAAACGCACCACCAAAGTTCCGACTTTGCTGGTCACAAACTCGATAGTCTCTGTCACCCCTAGATGATGAAATAACACATAGGAGGATGCGAGCGTGGCATGGCCACAGAAATCAATCTCAGTGATGGGAGAAAACCATCGAATTGCATAGCGGTTATCTTCTAACGGTTTGATAAATGCGGTTTCGGAAAGGTTGTTTTCAATGGCAATGTTTTGCATTAATTCCACCGCCGGCCAATCACTCACGGGCACGACGGCGGCAGAGTTGCCCTTAAACTGTTGGTCAGTGAACGCATCCACATAATAAATGTCCATTTCCATCGATAAATTCTCCATGCCACGCAGCACTTAATTAGGGATTAGCCACTTTTGATGGCTGATTTTAGGTAGGCTAACATGCTCATATCCTAATGATAAATAGAATTTTTCTGCGCTGGATGTATCAGTAAAGAGCACTAGCTTTGCAAAGTGATGCTGACTGTGCTGCTCGATCTCGGCCATCATTTGGCCGCCAATACCAAGATGACGATAGCGATTGGCAACATACAGATGACGAACTCTTCCCACCATGCCTTTGCTATCAGGTTGAATGTTAACACCACCAATACCGACCAACGCTCCTTGATATGTGGTGGCAAACAGCGCCTCCCCCGCACAACAAAAGCGATTTTCTCCGTTTTGGAAGTGATTCACTAAGCGTCTTAAAAAGCGATAACCTTGCTGCTCACTTTCAACCACTAATGTCATTAGTGAATCCGGGAGCTCCGTTATTCGTTCAATCTTCACATTATCATCCATACAACAGTGGCACTCCAAGCCATAACACCAGACTAAGCGGAAAATAGGCAAAATGTATCAGACCCTTTCCAGCTTTTCGTGAGGCTTATGAGGGTAGATAATCTCAATCACATCACCTTGATTTATCTTACCGCCTTGGGTCACTATCCCCATTACGCCCGCTTTACGTACAATCTCTCCATCGCTATCTCGCCCTAACACCGCGCGCAGCAAGCCTGTTTGGAATGCCTCAATTTGTGGGCAGGGATTACGCAGCCCTGTTATCGTGACCACTGCTTGACTAGGAAACACCAATTGGGTTCCTTTGGGAAGTGAAAGCAGATCAATCCCGCGCGTTGTGATGTTTTCACCAAGATCAGCTGCTGCCACATCAAACCCTTGCTCTTTTAACTCCTCAAACAATTCACTATGAATGAGGTGAACTTGACGCAAATTGGGTTGGGTTGGATCAGCCTTAACTCGGGAACGATGCTGAACTGTTTTCCCACAATGGGCATCGCCCTCCACCCCATCGCCAGCAATCAGAGTAATACTGTGCAGTACCTGCTTTGAAAAAGTATGTTCATCACTTTTACTGACTGAAATAACTGTCGCCATAGCTTCTCCTTTCTATGTAATCCATACCCCAGCATCAACACGCTTAGGTAGACATGCCAACTGTGCCCACCTGAGTTTTCGCAGCGATTTCATCCTGCCTGTTTGGTTTTGCTGATGATCCCTTTGCACTTTTCAATTTTGTATTCATTGAACATCATCGTGAAGGGTGAACTTAATTGATCACATCATCGCTAAAGCAATCAACTCGAGTGAGCGCGCCGTTTTGCACCATAAAGAAAGCATCTTGCGGTATCTCTTGGCGCCACATCTCGTCATAACTTAAATTGGCCAGCATCGCACGCAGCGTTAATCCGGTTAAACCATGACTCACCACCACAATATCTTTATCGGCCGGTAACTCATTGAGCCAAGAGGTCAGGCGCTGCTGAACATCCGCTAAGGTTTCACCGTTGGGCGTTTTTACCAACCAATCACGTTGTTGTAAGAATTCAGGATAACGCTCAGTTAAGCTGTGAATGGATTGCTGTTCCCAATCCCCCAAGAAATACTCTTTGATTCGCGGTTCTTTGATAATGGCTGAATAGGGAATTTCTAATGCATCACAAACGATTTGCGCGGTTTGAATGGTTCGTCCGAGTGGACTGGCATAAACATAGAATTGATCTGGGGAAAGATACGTTTTTAGGGTAGCGCTAACGTCTTCAACTTGAGTAATGCCATGGGGTGTTAATGGCGAATCGCAATGGCCTTGCAGTTTTCGCTGTGAGTTAAATACCGTTTGCCCGTGCCTGAGTATAAATATCCGTTTATTCATCTGCTTACCTGCTAGGTGTGAGGATCTTTATGTTACCTGACACCTTGTATAACAGCAATCGCAAGCCAAACTCATCTTCGCTTTAGACAACAAACCCGCATGAAGCGGGCTTGTTATCCATTGCTTGTTGTCTATCAATGCTTCGTCACAACAGCACTTAATCCATATCAGGCGTGAACAGCCCACGCTTCATGTAAAATTTCACCCACACGACAGTGATCGCGCTAATTAACGCTAAGATACCGCCAGTAATCGCAAACACCAGATGAGTCATTTCAGGAGATGGCGAATTGTTCAGAGCGACATACGCCATAGCGATAATGCCAACGATTTGTGGTATCGGATAAAATGGCGTGCGATAAGGGCGATGTTGTTCAGGTAAGCGACTGCGCAATACCATTACATCAATGTGCGCGATGATGTAAGCCAATAGCCAACTGGTTGTCGCCGCGATAACCAAGACAATCAGTGAGTCCATATCCACCAAAAGGAACGGAATCGAAGTGCATACAGCGATGGTAACAATACCTACCCAAGGTGCGTTAAATCGGTTGACGGCTTTAAAGATCGGAAATGCCTGCTTCTCTTCTGCCATACCATGCATCATTTTCGGAATAGACGCTAAGATGGTATTCACCGTACTACACGTTGCGGCTAAGCCCATCAGGGTGGCTATCGCAAGTCCCGCTTTACCGAACACGGCATGAACATAATCAAGATAAGGAATCGGACCATCGACCAGTTCGTGAACGTTGAGATATTGGCTCGCACCATAAGAGAAGGCCAAAAAGATCAGAAAGATCAGCAACAATGACCAATGCATCGCCCGAGGAATGTTCTTCATTGGGGATCTAACTTCATTGACCATCGGACAGATAAATTCCACTCCCACCATTAACCACATGGCTAACGCGATAAGACCAATAAAGCTACCATCGGCGATCCCATCAAAACTCCAAGTCACCGTCTCCCCGGTAAGATGAGGATGAGGCTCGCTCGCCCCAGTTACAGCGCAGATGCCAACCAACACCAATGCGGCGACTAAGATAAAAGCCAATGAGTTTTGCACTTTAGCAAACACATTCGCGCCAATAAGATTGGTCACACACAGAACACCCAATATCACCAAAGGCACCACTTTGGCGGGAAAGACCCCAGGCATCAATTTATCCAGCATGGCATCGACCAGAATCATTTCCACAGGCAGAGCCAACACCGCCACCACAACGTAACCTGCGAACACAGAAACAATCGCAGGGAAATGACCAATCGCCTTTTTGGTGTAGGTTGCTAAAGTCCCCTCTTGAGGAAACATCAAAGAGAGTTCAGCAAAACTCATCGCATTAAACTGCGCCAAAACAAAGGCGCAGATCAATGCAGCAATAAACCCCAAACCACCGAGACCAATGCCTTGAATGGCGGAAATCATGGCGCCTTGCACAATCACCAGACCAATACAGATCCCCATCATGGTGAATATCCCCATTTTGCTTGGCGTTTTGCTGGGGCTTACTTCAAACATAGTCAGCTTGGCTGACGAGACAGCTTTATTCATGTTACGCATCCTTTTGTAACAAACCGCCCTGCTTAAGGCCTATGTTTTGCCACTACATCCTATAGGTCAGCAAAACATTGCAACACGTTGGCCCAATACAGGTAACGGTCTATTGAATAGATAAATTGAAAACGACTCAAGATATGGTGTGATACAACACACGCGATCAGTTAAGGGCGGGTGTCTCCCAAAGGTTAAGCGATACACCGATGCCTTTTTCTAAGGCGTTACGATAGATTTTGGTGCCCCACGCAACGTCCTCAACTGGCATGCCACCGACTGACATGATGATGATCTCCTCATCACTAATGCGTCCTGGTGCGTCACCTGCGACGATTTTGCCAATGTCTTCTAGGTCATCGAGGGTAATGGTGCCTTCAGCAATCATGTCCATAAAACGCACGCCTATGATGGGAATATGATGATGGGCAGGTTTTGGCGCTTCTTCATACCACGCTTGGTAAAGCCCTGTATTGTCGAGAACTTTACGGATATCGTTTTGTTCCATTCCCGCGTCTAAACGGCAGTAAGCTGGCATCGCGAGAAAGGCTCCCGGCTTAACCCATTCGCGTTTCACTTCGGGATAAGTGCTTGGGTCACCCGTTTCGCCTGAATTGCAATACGTGACAATGTCACTACCACGCACCAACTCTTCGATGGTATCAACGACTTGCACTGTGGTGACTTGTGGGTAGGTTGCCGCCAACCACGTCATGAAACTGTCTAAGCTTTTTTGCCCACGCCCTTTGATCTTAATCGTATCAACGAGCGGACATTCAGAGATAAACGCTGCAACGGCGGTTTTGCCCATCACACCTGGGCCAAGTAGA
Organism: Vibrio porteresiae DSM 19223; assembly: GCF_024347055.1. Classification (NCBI taxonomy): domain Bacteria; kingdom Pseudomonadati; phylum Pseudomonadota; class Gammaproteobacteria; order Vibrionales; family Vibrionaceae; genus Vibrio; species Vibrio porteresiae. The sequence continues at coordinate 645,003 of NZ_AP024896.1, read as the reverse complement.
CCAATGACCTTGCTATCTTTACGTGCTAAGTGACGCGCACCCACACCTGGGACAGCGCCAGTTCGGTAAGCAGAAAGTAAGTTTGCAGACATGTACGCGAGCGGCGCACCAGTCACGACGTCATTTAAAATGAACATCAGAATCGATCTTGGCAGACCTTTTTCACGGTTAGCGATGTTAGAGCCGTACCATTTCACGCCGCAAGTTTGAAACTCGCCGCCAAGGTAAGCAGGCATCGCCATCAGACGACGGTCAGCGGTTGGTTTTGGCATCAAAGGAAAAGGGGATTCTTCTGGGAACGTAATCATCGCCCCGTGGGAGTCGTTATTTGCGCCCGCCATGCGATAGTCGCCTTTATAAAGCAATTCAAACATCTCTTCCATTGCATCAATGCATTGCGGCATGTTGGTCACACCCGCTTTGATCATGTCTGGTTCAGAAAGATAAATAAAATCGATATGAGTATTTGCTGACATACATCCACCTTGTTCGTCATTAATCAATACCAAGATGCCTCATCCTCAGTGTGCTGTGTTCACTTGATAACAGGGGGTGATATTGCAGCACAGACATCTTTCGAGTCCTGAGTGTGACAAGGGAATATCAAGCTGTATTGAATTTTTGCGACATGACGAATTTGTTTTGAACAGGTCGCGATCTGGCGTGTTGTTTGCTTAGTGAGATGTTAAATGGAACAAACAAGAGCCGAAATTTGGCTTAAGTAAGAGCAAAGGAAATGCATTATGGCGGAATTTGTCACGCGCGAACATGTGGCGGGGATTCACTCAAAACAGCCTTGGTTTGTCTTAAGTGCCGAGCAATTTTTTGCTCATAAACCGCTAAATAATCCGTACGTTTCGCATTTTTACAGTTTCAAAATTGGTAACGAGTTGGGCAAAACCATCGCCATTCCCGATGGCTGTATTGACCTATTGTTCGACTGTGATGGAGACTCCCCTATCGGCCTCGTTTGTGGCACAACGCTGCAAGCTCGTGAAGTCACCTTTACACCACATCATCACTACTTTGGCGTGCGCTTTATTCCCGGCATGGTGCCAGATTTTCTTAATGTTTCCGCCCCTGAATTGATTGAGCATCAGTCACGCTTTGTGGATGTGGTCAGCGACAGCCAATTCATTTGCGAACAAGTGATTCGCGCCCAGAGTTTCTTAGAGCGGGTCGAGTTAATTAATGGCTTTCTGGCTCTAAAGCAGTTGCACTCTCCCTCACGACTCACTTCGCAGATTGTCGCTAAAATCTGCCAAGAGAAAGGCAATATTCAAGTGCAAGATCTCGAGCGTTATTCTGGGTATACCCGGAGAACGTTAGAGCGCCAATTCCAACAAGATATTGGCCTAACGCCTAAGACATTTATTCGCGCCATTCGCTGTCAATCTGCGGTCTATAGCATCAATCATCTTGATACCCTCACCTTTTCCGATTTGGCCTCTGGTTTAGGCTTTAGCGACCAAGCGCATTTTCTTAGAGAGTTTAAAAAGCTGGTTCACGTTACACCATTGGTTTACCAGCAGCAGGTGCGACAAAATACCTATCTTGAACATTTGCAGGTGTGCTAACTATTGGTGCATGCGCACCAGCTTTGGTCAGCATAAAGAGCCAAAAAACAATAAAAAAGCCCAACCTTTGAAGTGAACTGACTCCATAAAGTTGGGCTTTGCTTGTTTAAGCAGATTTAGTGACCGGCAGCTGCCTTCTTGGTAAAGAAGATAAATGGAACCAGCACAATAAACAGCCCCATTAGCAGCGTAAAGAGGTCGATGGTCGACATCATGTAAGACTGCGTGGTAATGGTGCCATTCATTCGTTCAAGGTACGACAAACCACCCTGCTGAAGATCGCCCGACACCAATGGATTGTATACCGAGATGTGTTCTGACATCACCGAGTGGTGCAAGCTGGCGTTATGGGACCAATACCAAGTAGTTAGTGACGAAGCGAAACTCGCACCTATGGTACGAATAAAGGTCGATAACGACGCCGCATCCGCGATATCAGGGCCATTCAAATCCGACAGCAAAATCGTGGTCATTGGCATAAAGAACAGCGAAATCCCAATCCCCATAAAGAGCTGAATGATCGCAATCGAGCCAAAGTCGACTTCCGTATTAAACCGAGCACGGGCGTAACAGCTGATCGCAATCACCACAAACGAACCTGCCGCTAGCATCCGCATGTCCATCTTATGACCAAAGCGTCCCAGCACTGGGGTCAAGAAGAGTGGAATCACCCCCATCGGCGCACAAGCCAACCCCGCCCAAAGTGCGGTGTAACCCATTTGACTTTGTAACCACTGTGGCAAAATCAAGTTGATACTAAAGAAGCCTGCATAACCTAAGGTCAGCAGAATAGTACCAATACAGAAGTTTCGGTTCTTAAACAGTTTCAGGTTGATGATTGGGTTATCGTCAGTCAGCTCCCAAATCACCATGAAGATCAACATGATGACGGCAAAAATAGAGCCACCGATGATCCATGAATTGGAGAACCAATCCAAGTCGTTACCTTTATCTAGCACCACTTGTAATACGCCAACACCCAGCGCCATGGTCGCCAAACCAATCACATCCAGTTTTACTTTCTCTGGTTTGTGTGGGCGGTCTTTGAGCTGCTTCAACACTACCATGACGGTGAAAACACCAATCGGTAAGTTGATAAAGAAGATCCACGGCCAGCTATAGTCGTAAGTTAACCAACCACCGAGGATAGGACCTAGAATCGGCCCGACCACTGCCACCATACCAATCAGGGCAAGCGCCATATGTCGTTTATCTTTGGGGAAAATCGACATCAACAGCACTTGGCTCATCGGAAACAGCGGCGCTGCCACCAAACCTTGCAGGGTACGAAATACCACCAACTCGCCCATGGACTGGGAGATACCGCAAAGGAAAGACATCAAACTAAAGAGCACCAAAGCACCCACATACAGATGCACTTCCCCCACACGGCGACTTAACCATGCAGTGATTGGCAAGCCAATCGCATTACTCACAGTAAATGAGGTAATAACCCAAGTACCTTGGCTTAAACTCACCCCCATATTACCGGCTATGGTCGGCAACGACACGTTCGCGATAGTCGAGTCGAGTACCTGCATAAACACGCCCAGTGAAATGGCGAAGACACACAACGCCATGTTCGCTGGTCGAAATTGTTGCTGCTCACTCATCGCAGATCCTTATTACTCTTTGGCCAAGTAGTTTTTATCGCTGGCATCATTTTCAGCAATGATGCGGTCGATAAGTGGGTCCACACCAGCAAGCGATTGGCTGTAAACATTGGTGCTGTACAGCGCTTTGTCTGGCGTATTTTGTGATAGCAATGGACCAGAGGTATCAGAGGTATTTACTTCAGCAATCATTGACAGACCAATACGCAATGGATGTGCAGTCAGTTCTTCATCATCCAATTTGATACGCACTGGCAGACGTTGAACCACTTTGATCCAGTTACCGGTTGCGTTTTGTGCTGGTAATACCGAGAACGCGCTACCCGTACCGATACCTAAGCTTTCGACTTCACCGTGGAACACCACATCGTCGCCATACAGGTCAGAAATCAGATCCACTTTTTGACCAATGCGCATATCTTGCAATTGCGTTTCTTTAAAGTTCGCATCCACCCACACATCATTCAGTGGCACCACCGCCATCAAATCAGAGTTTTGAGAAATACGTTGACCTACTTGAACATTACGTTTTGCTACGTAACCCGATACTGGCGCAACAAGTACGGTACGCTGTTGTTCCAAATAGGTTTTCTTCACTTGAGCAATCGCTGCTTTCACCATAGGGTGTGATTCCACCGTGGTGTTGTGCACCGCTGCTTCACGAGCTTGCAATTGTTGTTTTGCCGCCGCCAAATCTTGATCAGCAGAGTTCATCACATCGCGAGCATGGCTTAATTCTTCACGAGATAAACCGCCCGCTTTCACCATATTTTTACGACGATCGTAGTCGCTTTGCGCTTGTTCTAACGCGATGGTTTTGGTCTTAACAACCGCTTTGGCTTGTTCAAGGTCGTTAAACAGCGCACGTACTTGGCGTACTGTTTGCGCAAGGTTTGCTTCAGCACTTTCAAAAGCAATTTTGGCATCCGCATCATCGAGGTAAACCAGTGGCTGACCTTGTTTTACGTAGTCACCATCTTCCACATCGATACGTGTCACTGTACCGGTGATTTCCGGGGTGATCTGTACTAAGTTACCGTTTACATAGGCATCTTCAGTGCTCTGCTCTCCCACTACATAATTAAAGTAGTAAAAGCCTGAACAAGCGGCCGCGACGAGTAATACGCCACCAAAAATGGCGAGACTTTTTTTGCGTTTGCTTTTGTTGGACAAAGACACGTTGTCTGCAGACGCGTTTTCACTGTTATTCTGTTGCATATCTAATTAAACCTCAGAAAGCTTATTTGGTTGTGGTCGCTTGGTCATTCTGTTGGGATGGATTGGCTTGCGCGTCATAGAAACCGCCGCCCAATACATTCACCAAGGTCACTTGTTTTTCTTGTTGCTGGTTTTGCAAAGTGGTTAGCGCTGATTCTGCTTGTAGCAATTGGCTTTCCGCCATCAACACTTCCAACTGACTGCCCATACCAGACTGATAACGTTTTTCGGTAATGTGGTAGCTTTTCGTTGCTAAGCGCACACTCTCTTTCGCGTCGTTTAGCTGCTGCTCAGCCGACTTAAGTGCCAACACAGTATCGGCGACATCACCCAGAGCATTGACCAAGGTTTGATTGTACTGAGCAACTGCAGCATCATAATCTGCTGTATTTTCAATCAAGTTGGCTTTCAAATCGCGCGTAAAAATCGGCAGTGAAATGGCTGGGGCAACGCGCCACTGACGGCTGACATCTTCAAACATGGCATCGCCTAGCACCGCTCTAAACCCTGCCATCGCGCTCAAATTCAAGTTCGGATAGAACTTGGTTTTCGCTGATGCAATGTTTTTGCTCGCCGCTTCAACGCGCCATTTTGCCGCCACAATGTCTGGACGGTGAGCGAGCAAATTGGCTGGCAATTCGGTCGGTAGCGTCAAAGCGGTATTGAGTAAAGCACTTGGGCGCTCAATCGTATTGGCTAAATCAGGACCTTCACCAACCATGGTCGCTAACGCATTCTTAAGCTGTTTGATAGCCAGTAAACGCTGTTTAACCGTTTGTTGTGAGGTCGCCGCATTACTTTGTGCGGTATACAGGCGATCTTCCGACGTTAAGCCATTATCCAGCAAACGTTGCGTAATGGTCACAATACCTTGAGTACGCTCTTGGTCTTGCTGAGCGATGTCCAATAAACGGTAAGCATTAGCAAGCTGAATGTAGGTACTGGCAATGCCACTAGAGAGTGAAATACGCGCGGCTTGATGATCCACTTGCGCAGCACGTTGTGCATCGACACTGGCTTCCCAAGCATCACGCTCACCGCCCCACAAATCGACGTTATAACTGCCGCTTAAACCGAGGTTATATACCGTACCGTATTGATTCCCTTGGTAACTGTAATCTTCAGAACGAGACAAACGCGAACGGGTAGCACCTGCGTTTGCTGCTAACTGAGGATCAAACTGCGCATCCGCCGCCATTACCGCTGCCGACGCTTTATTGAGATTAGCGTTAGCAAGTTGCAACGTTGGGCTATTTTTCAATGCACGTTGGATAAGTTCGTTGAGCTGAGTATCGCTTAACACTGTCCACCAATCACTTTGTGGCCAGGTCGCTGCGGATAGATCAGTAGACGCGAGGCTTTTGCTGTGTTCCAACACACTCTTATCGTTGAGCTGATTGGTCGGTTTAATGTCGCTTGGCGCGGCACAACCGTAGAGCATGGCAACAGAAATCACAGCAGCCAGAGGCGTTAATTTGTTCATTTTGTTCCTTTTAATAATTGCGCCAGACACTCTTCATCCATATAGGAGGTGACGATTTTCTTTAAACAATGACGAAGCTGAGCTTTTTCTTCTTCATTTAATGCTTGCTCAAGTTCATCTAATGCATTCATCGCCAGTGGCATGGCTTCGGCTACGAGTGCTCGCCCCTTGTCGGTGAGATACAGCAAAAACGAACGGCGATCTTCAGGATCAGGCTGACGTTGAATCAGGTCTTTCTTCTCCAAGCGATCCACCATACGGGTGATGCTGCTTTTATCGACATTCAACATCTTGCCGATGTCTGAAGGGCGGTAACTTTGAAACTTATAAATTTGAAACAGTACTTTCGCTTGAGTTGACGTTAAATCTTCCGACAAAGCGGGATACGCCAAATATTGGTCAAGCAAGCGATCTTTAACATGACAAGATTTTGCGAGCAAAAAACCAATATTATCAAGGATTAATGGAAAGCACTCTGGTTGTTCAGACGTTGTTGACATTGCTCATCACCATTTAGTTGTCATCCCAATAGTTGCTACTGCAACCAAATATAGTGATTTGGTTCATATAAGTCAATTAGCATTTTGTGATATTTGCACAACAAATTGTGATACTAAACAGAACACATAAGGTTAACGTCATGGCAATGTGCGAAGCGGATAAAATCATTGGGGGCAGCCGCCAATGAGGGGCTAACTATTTAGGAAAATCACAGGAACAGACAGTGCGAAATGAAATCGTGGCAAAAGACAATAACAAGATAATTCGTAAGCAGCTTGGCGTATATTGAGTCAGAAACTGGCTAAGCTAAATGCTGCTTACTTAATGAAAACAATAGACAAATGTCTACAAGTAACTTGCCAGCCACTCTCTGCCCATCGGCGTCGCCAATACGACATAGCACCCGATATTAACGATGACAGTGAACCAAAGAATACTTTTAAACGGCTGCTTTTGCGTCTTGTGGCGAAACACTTGTTGCCCTAATAACGCGCCCGGCCAACCACCTAGAAGCGCCAACAAGTGCAGTGTTTTTTCTTGAACCCGCCAGTCGTCGCGTTTAGCTGCCCTTTTGTCTTTGAAGTAACAGAAAAACGTGATCACACTGAGCACCGCATAACCCAGTAAAACCCAGTAAGGCTGCTCAAACCAATAGGTCACCGCACCAACCAAAACGAAAAACAGAAGGCTCACTAAGCCATTAAACGAGAACATGAGGACCAAACCTAACCTTATTTATTCTGGCAGGCAATGTAGCTTGTTTTGAAAGATGAGGCAATGACGGCCGAGATTGGAAATAGGATGAGAATTTTTACATAATAAATCGCTTTTGAATAACACCAGAAATAGCTTCTGGCATTATTTCATCGAACACAGATTTAGCTTTTATTTATACTCTTTTGAGAAAGTTAACTTGCTCCACAACTCTAATCAATTCGCCTTTATCATTAGATTTGCATAATCCCGATTCGACTGCTCCTATTTCATGGTTATCACACAAGGTCACTCTCAGCTCGTATTTCTTCGTTAACAAATAGCTTAATAAAAAGAATACCGGAACAGCAACTAAGGCACTGAGTGGATAAATCATAAAGAATGAAAAACCAAATACGACAGCAATCAATAAGGCTCGTTTCATCTTCCGTAAGCTGTTGTACTCAACAACACGGATGTCCATAACCCTTTCAATCTTAAGCGGTATCGATGAATGCTTACAATAAATAGCTTCTGAATCAATCCACACTAATTGCCCAGACATAATCTCTCCCAGCACCATAACTCATTCGCAATAAGTTCAGTCACATTAGCCTGTTCGCGTATTGCTTATATTTTTTGAAGAAATTCATTTTAGGCGTGAATAGTTGATTTATGTAATAGCGTAAATTGCAAAGTTACTTTACTTATTTATCGCTATAAAACACCGACGCTTAACAATTAACTAGTCAGTACTCATTATTGGGATTTTTAAAATGAAAAGTAGAACACAACCATATTAATATTAGCTATAACTTTATTAATTACTACTTATTTTCTATCAAGCTTAATAATTTTGTAAATCATTATTTATCCCGAGTCACTAATGGTCGAGTCTCTGGGCGACGCCAAATAAAAAATGCGCCAATTCCCATTCCGAGCGCCGCAACCGCAAGCCACGAATAAGCAACTTCCATGACCACCAGCAACGTAAAACACGCTAGCATAGAAAGAGCGGAATGCACTTTATTGCGTCTTGAAATAACTCCCCCATGTCGCCAGTTATCGATGATGCGGCGAAAGTACGGCACTGACATAATCCACTGATGAATGGTCGGCGACCCTTTGGCTGCCGCCCAAGCCGCCAGAATAACAAACTCCGTTGCAGGTAATCCCGGCAGCAAAATTCCCAACACCGCCATGGCAAGACTGGCAAGGGCCAAAAGCTTATACAGCCACATGGAGAGCGCTGAACGCTTATTAACTTCAACTGTCATCGTCTTCATCGATTCCTAACTCCCCTGCCAGAACCTTATCCACTTCAATGGTTTTTTCTCGTGCTCGGTTTGATGCCACCACTTGAATGGTTTTAGGTGACAATATTGACGCAAAAGGTGTTAACCCCTCAGACTGACGACAAAGCTGCACCACGATCACTGCGTTTTGGGCATCTTCGCTATCCTCTTCTGGCATGTCAGCACTGAACTTTCCACCAGCACTAAGCTCAGGACAAATACCGTCTAACGATCCACGTTTTAACGGGAGCCACGCCATACTGCGATCCAACTTCACATTGTAGATATAGAGTTCATACTCGCCGATATCCGCTTCTGGCATGTTTCGCGTAATCAATAAATTCAAGTCCTTAGCACTGATATAACGTTGGATAGAGATAATAGAAGCTAAGTTGTGAGACATTCGGTCATAGTGACTACGCAGTTGGCTGACCGTATAAAGATCGCCAATAATCGCCGCCGATCCCACGAACATGCCCATCATCAGCGTCAATTCAATCAGCGCCAGTCCTTTGGCTTTACGTAAACTGCCTCTCATGATTCATCCTCATCGTCATCAATGACCAAATCACCTAATACTTGTTGGAATTCATGCTGATAAGATGTTCCCAAATTGAACAGCGAAGGCAATGGAGTGATAAACGTTTGGTGCAACGTCAAGGTCAGGTTTAACACCGGCGAATTGGTATAGTCTGGCGTTTCCTCACTATCACTGCTGTCATCACTGCTTTGAGTTGATGAGCCTGAAAACTCACCCAAATTGGAAAACGTGTGCACTTCTAACGAGATGTTCTCTTCATTCACCAAGCCATACGACTGGTTCACGATCTTATCGGTAATCAGCTGGTTAAGCTGATTTTGATTAAGGGCGTAAAAGTTGTCCTCAAAGCGCAGTTGTTGTACCGACCGTTCCAGTGACGTGTTCACGGCGATGATCACCAGCGCAATTCTGGCTAACTCAAAAAACATCACCAAAATAAACAGCAGCACTGGGAAAATCAGCGCGGCTTCAACCGACACGATTCCCCTTTGTTTGCGCTCAAACACACGCAGCGACCTTGCCATCAATGTTCCTCCGCCAAATTCACTGGCGTTTGACTGAGTGCAGCAATTTCTATGCTGAGCGGTGTGCCTTGCTCGACACGCTGGCGCAGCTGTTCAAATTGGGCAATGGCTCGTTCAGTTTGCGCCGTCGGCAATTCACTGCTTAACACTTGGCGTGCTTTATCGGTTCGCTCACCCAAAATGTAAGCCAATGCTAAATTTAACTTACCCGACAATGGCAAGGTATTTTGCCGTGCTTGCAGCAATTCAATGGTGCGATGAATATCGCCACTGACCATATAGGTCATAGCAAGATTATTGAGAACCATAGGATTATTGGCATCGACCTTCATCGCACGTTGCAAATAAGCCAACGCATCAGATGTGCGCCCTTGATAATTGGCAATCACACTTAACCCATTTAACGCCGTTGCGTTATTGGGATTATGACTTAGCACCAGCTCAAAGTGACGCTGCGCCTCTTCTCGTTGTGCCAATTGCAAATAAGCTCGACCCAAGCCAAGTTCAATCGCTTCACTTTGCTGCGGTTGAATGTTCTTTCCTAGCGCTTGTTGCGCTCGTTGGTAAAGATGAACCGCCGTTTCCGGTGGAACCACTAACGCTGCCACTGAGGCGTATTCCAGTAAATACGCATCACTCAGTTCGTGCTTATCATCCATCTTTTGATACACCTCATAAGAGGCTTTATAACGGCCGTTATCACGCAGTAAATGCGCCAGAGTCAACGCCTCTTGCGCTTCCCCCTGCAAAGGTTTAGACGCCGCATTGAGGTTGGCGGGTTGAGTTGCGCAGCCGCTCAGTAGTGCCAATACAAGGCCAGTTAATACCAGTTTAGTGTTCATTGTTATGTTCCTTAATTGGCCAAAATCCGCACGATACGCACCATTGCAGGCGCCCCCATCATCGCGATCACTGGTGGCAAAATCAGGGTCATTAGCGGCACACTTAACTGAGCCGGTAACTTACCGGTTTTCTCTTCCAGCTCTAGCACCAAGGCTTTGCGACTCTCTTCAGAAATGGTTTTCAACGCTTGAGATAATGGTGTGCCGTAACGTTCCGCTTGTACTAATGTCGCCACCATGGCGGAAATGTTGTCAACGCCACAACGCTCAGCCAGATTCGTTAGCGCTTTACGGCGATCGGTCAGAATCTGCATTTCCATGTAGGTGTAACCCAATTCTTGCGCCACTTCAGGGGCAGAGAACATCAACTCTTTGGAAATCACTTTCAGAATACGCGCGAGCGGCAGGCCGGCCTCAGCACAAATCACCATCAGATCAAGGGCATCAGGCAAGTCATTTGATAGGCGTTCACCACGGCGTGCGGCGCGCACTTTTAGCCACAACTCAATGAAAAAGCCACTAAGGAACATCAGCATCAAGCTCCCCGCAAGACCTGTTAGCGTAAGGCGATGCCCCACATCCAAGCCAAAGAGCAAAAACGACATCACCAACACCACACCAGTGGCGTATTTACTGGACGTGAGCAGACCAATAAAGCGGCGGTCTTGAAAGCCTGCCATCGCTAATAGGCGGTAGGTTTTCATCCGGTCAGATTGGGTGCCCGCCAAACTCTCACCGGCTTTAGCAAAACCGAGCAAAAAAGGGAAACGTTCAAAAAGCGGTTGATTCACTGCGCGTTGCAGATCTTCATCTTTGCTTTGTTCTTGTGACGCAGTGGTGTTTAAACGTTCTGACAAAGTGACCTGCTTAGAAAAATGGTAGATGCCCATCAGCACTAGCCCTACCGCTAAACAGATCAATCCCAAGCCAAGAAACAACACGTTAGATTCCATCATCGCAGCACTCGCTTAATCATAAAGTGAGTAATACCCAACCCAAGAGCCACGCTGCAGACCGCGTAGATCAAGACACTATTGCCGGTGGGATCATTAATTAAAAATTCAAAATCTTTAGGGGAGTTAAACGCCATGTACGCCAAAGAGAGCGGTGCAAGTAACGCCACAATGGTCGCAGAAGCACGAACTTCCGATGTTTTGGCTTTGATTTTTAGCGCTAACTCTTGGCGATCGCGCAGGGTTTCACTCAGCTTTTCCAAAGTGTCACTGAGCTTGCCGCCCGTTTCTTGGTTAATCACCAAAATCACCACGAAAAAGCGATATTCGTTTAAAGGCACGCGCGCAGCAGAGTCACGCATCGCTTCACGCAGCGGAACCCCGACTTTGAGCCAGTTATCAATCAACATAAATTCGGTGGCTAACGGGCCAGGTAAGTTGCTCGCCACCATAGCAAAGGTATTGGTGACAGGCACGCCCGCACGGGCAGCGCGAATAATCGCATCAATCGCTTGGGGCAAATTTTGCTTAAATTCATGAAGATGGCGTTTCATCGCACGAAAATAGGCAAACCACACTAGTGTGACAAAGAAAATTACCGTTAATCCCAACGCCAGCAGTAAAGGTGACGTAGAAGATTTCGCTACAAAGATGGCAACCATAAACGATGGCGCCAGCAGCATCATTGCCCGTTTTTTCCAGGCGTCTTGCCAGCCCAAAAGCGACAAATCCATCCAAAACCGCTGCGCTGCTTTGCCAATCAAAGGCCAAGAAGAAAAACGATCCGCTTCGATAAAACGTCGGATTTCATCTTCTTGTTCACTCTTCTCTTCTGTCTGCGGGCCAATGACTTTCTCCCTCAATTGCGAGAAAAAGGCAGTGCGCGATTTCTTCTCGTTGTGCGCTACCACAGCGTAACGCACACTTAAAATCGAACTGAAGATCAGCACAAACAGGGCTAATGTGATGAGATCCCACATTATTCATACTCCCTAAAATAGTGAGCATGTGAGCTGTAAAAACTGGGCTGCAAACCCGATGAGACATAGTTACCAATCACTTTGCCGTGACGATCGATTTCATGAGTGGTAAAACCAAACAGCTCTTGCGTTTGAATCACATCGTCTTCCATGCCGCACACTTCAGTAATCGACACCACGCGACGACCACCATCACTCATGCGCTCAACTTGGACGATCAAATCCACCGCGCTGGCAATTTGGCGACGAATCGCCTCAAGCGGCAGTTGCATGTTGGCCATCATCACCATGTTTTCCAAACGCATGATCGCATCTCTGGGTGTATTGGCGTGCACAGTACAGAGTGAACCATCATGACCGGTGTTCATGGCTTGCAACATATCGAAGCTCTCTCCACCACGTACCTCACCCAAAATAATCCGGTCAGGACGCATACGCAGTGCATTTCGCACCAAATCGCGCTGGTCGACTTTACCTGCCCCTTCGGCGCTCACTGGGCGCGTTTCTAAACGCACCACGTGGATTTGTTGCAGTTGCAGCTCAGCGGCATCTTCAATAGTGATAATGCGATCTTCATTACTGATATTTTGCGATAACGCATTGAGCAGCGTGGTTTTACCCGCACCAGTACCACCAGAAATAATCACGTTTAAACGCGCTTTCATCGCACGTTTTAAGATAGTGATCATTTCCTCGTTCATCGCACCTTTGTCGGCCAAAATTTCGAGTGACATATTGCGTCGCATGAATTTACGAATCGAAATAGTGGTGCCATCAAGCGCCAAAGGATGGGTAATGATGTTCACACGGCTGCCATCTTCTAAACGCGCATCCACCATCGGATGGGTTTCATCGATACGACGCCCTACTCGCGCAGCAATACGCTGGGCAATGTTGAACACATGCTCTTCATCGATAAAATGAATCGGTGTCAGCACCAATTTGCCAAAGCGCTCAACAAAGACCTGTCCCGCACCGTTGACCAAAATATCGTTGACTGAATCGTCGGCCAACAGAGGTTGAATCGGCCCAATACCGATCATCTCGTTGAACATGGTCTGGCTAATGTGGCGCTCTTCTTCTGCAGAAAATTGCAAGCGATGGGTATCGCAAATCGAGCGGATCAAATCGTTGATCTGCTGCTGCAATTTTTCTGGCTTCATCGACGCCACTTTCATCGGGTCGATCTGCTCGTAAAGATAATCGCGCACCACACGTAAGTGGGCATTGGCTGCGGCAGACTCGTTACTCGCTTGCTGCGAAGTACGCTCTACCTTCGTCAGCCCACTCTCTTGCGCAGGCTGGCTTGACTCACTTTCTGGTACAGGTTCGCGCACTCTATTACGCGGCATTTTCAACATCATGATGCTTTCCTCTCAAACACAGTTGAGAAGAGCGCTAAGAGATTACGCTTCTCTTTTTTCACGCTTGGACGACCACACGCCAAATCCACCAAATGTGCTAATGCCGAGCTGAATTCACCTAACTCAGAAACCTTTAACGGGCCTTTAAGCAGCTGCTGTTCCAATACCTTACCCGCAGTTGGCAATTGAAGATCGATACGGCGACCGATGAATTTTTCAAACTCTTCACGGCTGATCGATTGTGACGTTTCTTGACGTAGATTCGCCACGATAACAATGCGCTGACCGTCCGTTTCATCGCCGATATTTTCCAACAGGCGCAAGGTATTACGCGCTGCAGTCACAGTGTAATCGACCACGATAATGCGGCTTTGCGCGCAGTTAAGTACCTCAAGCGCACCTTGCGGTTGGCTAGCAGGCAAATCCCACACCACTTGATTAAACATTTGGCACAAGGTTGCGCCGAGTGTCAGTACGTGGTCGTCAGCTAATCGCTCCTCCGCCACTTGATAGTTTGGCGCTTGGTTAAGCAGCGACAATTTATCCGACACTTGGGTCATCGAACGGTGCAAATAGCGCACGTCCAGATTGTCTGATTTGAGAACGCCATCCAAACCGCCGTCTTGATTGATGCCCGCCAGCAGACCTAAACAGCCATTGGTACGGTCATAATCGACCAGCGCCGTTGAAATACGTGACTGATTAGCCAACATTTGCGCAATACCAAACGCGATCGTTGACGTTCCTAAGCCCCCTTTCACGCCAGTAACAGCAATTGTTCGACCAATCAATTGCTCTTCAAGTACGCCTTTTTTCATGCTGCTTAATGTCGCGGCGAGGCGATCTAAGGTGACTGGCTTTAGCAGGTAGTCAAAGATGCCTTGAGCCAACATATTGCGATACAAATCGAGGTTAACCTGCGAGCCTAAGGCGACGATTTTGCACGTTGGGCCAGTCACTTCAATTAAGCTGGCTAAGCTCTCTAATGGGTAGTGCTCCTGATCGATATCAACAAACATCGCCATTGGGATTGCGTTGTCTTTGACCCATTGTGTAGCCTTTTCAACATTGCCGAGAAACACATTTTCTGGCGCACAGTTAAGGCGTTGAAAATCCTCGGCGTACAAGGCCACCTGATCTTTTTGAGTCGTAAACAGGACAATCGAACCGAGCTCATCTGCTGTGTATTGGAGTTGTTGTTCACTCATGATGCTCACCTCGTGGTTAATCTTCGTTGAAATCGATATCGAGCAATTCTTTTAGCTCATCTTCTTGGTAACGCTTAACTGCTTGTAAAGCGGCTTCGCCATCGGCAGGCCCAAGTTCCTTGGCACGTAATAAATCGGCCGGATCGCTGACCATGCGTGCTAGGTTAGCGCGCGTTGCGCAGCCTAAAGGGCCAACCGCTTCATAGGGTTTTGTCGTCCATGTGCTGGCATCGTGAATCCGGCAATCTGGCACGGTAACCACCAATGCCTGCGACTGTACGCGCAAGTCCCACTGCGCCTTATCGGCTTGATAGGTCATCGGCAAAATACGCACATCAATTGCGCCAGCCTGTTGCAGTGCGGCATGCAATTTGTTGGCAAACTGCTGGCCATCATTGGAATAAGGTTGAATCGTGAGTTGCTGCTTGGACAATCTGCCCTGATTGGTCAGCAACGAGTTGAGATTTTGCATCGATTCAGGGCTTAATCCCTTGTGTTCAGTGAGTTGCAAAGAGACGGCTGATACCGTTGGTGCGACTTTAATCGGGTAGTTTTTCCCGGTCGCAACGGTTTCATCACCTTCACGCCAATGGTTGATGGTCTGCTCACATCCGGTCAGCAGAACACATGCAATCGCTAAAGAAATGGTTAAACGCATAATGTCACTCCCAGATGATTAAAATAGGTAGCCAGCAGAGGCTTTTTCAGGAATCGAGTTATCCAGCGGTTTAATGCCTTTACCCGGAGTTTGCAGCTCACCCGCTTGAGTTGGGCTGACCACATACGCGGTGGCGATGATCACCAGCTCAGTCTCTTCTTTTTCGTTAGATTCCGATTCAAAAAGACGGCCTAGCATCGGGATATTGCGCAAGCCAGGGACACCATCAACAGTTTGGTTGGCGTTAGAACGCAGCATGCCTGCCAGAGCAAAGCTCTGTCCGCTCGCCAGTTCAACGGTGGTATCCGCACGGCGCACTTTAAACGCAGGGATAACATTACCCGCCAATTGCACAGCCCCATCATCAGAGAGATCGCTCACTTCTGGGGCAATGTGCAAACTAATGCGATTTGGCGACAGCAGGGTTGGTGTCATCCGCATGATCACCCCGTACTGTTTGTAATCGATAGTGATGTTGTTGTTGGTCATGATGATGATAGGCACTTCACCCCCCGCCGCAAAGCCAGCGGTTTCACCGGACATGGCTGTTAAGTTCGGCTCAGCCAAAATGCTCGCCATACCATTCGAAGAGAGCGCCGTTAATACGCCTGCCAATTTGCCGCTATGAGAAACACCACCTGCCATTGCGTTGGTGACTGTGCTACCGGAAAAGACGCCCGTTGTGGCATCAAACAGAGAGGTACCGGTATTGCGGATAAAGCTGTTGCCGTTATCGAGCAAGGCTTCCCAACTAAAGCCCAATTGTGAGCTCAAGCTACGCGCCACTTCGACAATACGAACGCTAATATTGATTTGCGCCGACAGTTCCACTTTCAATTGGTTGACCACGCGCACCGCAGTCCCTTGACCGCCAGGCGCCCCTTGGCCACCTTGACCACCGCCGCTTTTATTATCGGATGAACCACCAGTAAAAGCAGTAATCGCGTCAATCACTTGCTTTGATTGTTGGGGAGTTTGTACTGAGCCGCGAACAATGATGCCGTTTTCAGTCGAACGCATCAGCTTAACGTTGGCACCTTCGATTTCGGTATTGATCTGTTTGGTTAACGCTGGCAAATCAAAATCTGCTTGAATCGCGGCAGCGAGAACCACTTTGTCCTCATCGTTAAGCGCATATAAGGTGGTGGTGCCTGCGCTTTCTGCATAAACAAAAATGGTATTGGTAGATGGCGTATGAAAACTGGCCACTTTTGGATCAGCAATAAGAACGCGTGTCACCTTTTCAGGCAAGGTCAGCAACGTGCCATGTTTTACGGTCAAGGTAATCTTGTCCGTTACTTTGGCTTGCGAAAAAGCCTGAGCTGATGACATGGTCTGCGGCGTGGTTTGACCCGCAGAAGCTGCTTGTGCCACAGTCATTCCGTAGCATGCGTTGAGCAGCACAAAAGCCGTAAAGAGTTTTCTCGAAGAGTGAAAAGTCTTCATTAACGTTATTTCCTTTTATTCACAAGGCTGTGATAGAGATGGGTAGACTAAGCAATCTAGTTAGAGACTTGGGCTGCTTTCATGACTGAACCTTGATATTGAATGACGGTAGGCGCTGGACTCTGTAATTGTTTATAAACATCGGTCGTATCACTTAAGGTCGTCACATCGCTTGCCGCGAGTTCGACGGTGGAAGCCTCTTCCGTCGCTGAATCGTTCACAGCGCGAATCACCAATTGCAACTTGCCAAGCTCACGCGCAACCGTCAGACGTTCTGCTTGTTTTGGCGTCACTTCTAACGTCACTGTTTCTGGATAAACTGCTTTTTCTTTGGTCTTCTCTTTATCTTCTTTCATGCGCAGAGCACTGCGCTCTTTGTTATTGAGCGCCAATACTCGCACGTTAGTGACTAACGTTTGAGAAGCAACGAGAGGAAAGCTCACTGACGCATTGTCTTGACCAGAATTTTTTCCGCTTTGCTTATCCTCAAGCCCCAAAATCACATCGACATGATCTCCAGCTTGCACAAGACCAGAGCTACTCGAAACCGCATCAGTCGGTATCGCAACCGCACGTTTTCCTGGTGTTAATACCGATGCAATAAAGCCCGGCTGACCTGGTTTTACCACCACGTCATACGAGAGCAGTTCACCTTTTGGCACCAGGTGATTGACAGTCGAACCATAAATTTCAGTGAGGCCACCCGACTCTTTTTTGAAATAAAATTCACCCGGATATTCTCGGTCAACTTGCTTCCAGTACACATCGTTTGCACCAATAAAATCACCTGGGTGAAGGTCGCGACCTGCCGTTAACACAGGGGTATAAATCGGAGCTGGCTCAGAGGCGATATCCACTTTAGGATGAACTGGCTTGGCCGGAGTAACGGTCATTCCTCGGACGATAAACGCGCCACCTAGGGCGAATACCAGTGCACCAGAAACAAACAACACTGATGAAATTTTCATAGAAAAAACAATCTCTAATGAGTTAAAGGAGTAGTTAGGGAGACAATAGCTCCAGCGGCTATAGCTAAGCCGTAAGGCAAACCGGCGGTATTGGGTCGTGTATACGCGGCTTGTGGCACTGGAATTCGTAGCCAAGGCATCATGGTGGAGAGTTGCAAAATCCACTTCGCCCCCGCCATTTCGATGATGCGGATAAAGGGCATGAGCAATGCCAACACCCCACCAGCGAGCGCTGTGATGAGCAAAAATGCGACCTGATTATTGCCACCGACCAAAAGGCACAGTACCGCCATCAACTTGACGTCCCCTGCGCCCATTTGCCCAATGGCAAATAAGCCAAAACCGATGCACAACACAGCCACTGCACCAACGAGCGACCAACCAAACTGCGCTGCGGCATGCGCCAGCGAAAGCGAGGCATAACTGCCCAGTCCAACGAAAAACAGCACGCCATTACCAAGCGCCAACAACAAAAGAAACAAAATTAAGTGGTTATGGATTTTGCGATAAAACAGGTCACTAAAAACGACCACGCCTAATGGAATTAATAAGCTTTGCAGCACCAATAAATTATTCATAACCACGTTTGCCTAGAACTTATTTGCCATCGGTGGTTGCGGTATCGGTAATTTGGTCTGCAATTGAGGCGAAACGCTCTTTCAATGCCGTCACAAATACACCATCAGAACCAAAAATAACGCCGATGGCTGCCGCCATTGCTGCGGCCAAAATGCCATATTCAATCGCCGTTACACCACTTTCATCAGCGATAAATTTTTTCAGTTGAGCTTTCATGTTTTCACTTCCTATTTACAAATGACAGGGAGAAGCCCCATTGTGTGGGTATCTCTCTTTTCTCGTATTAAGAGTTATTCTCATTTGCATTTCAACACGGCAAACATTAAGAATGCTTAATAATGGAAGTAACAGTCTTTTCTAATACTCTGTTTTTGCTTAAGTTATTACTCTAATAATGGCTTAATAGTGGACATTTCAAGCCCTTAGATCCCAATACCAAAAATAATTAAAATCGTTATACAATAACAGTTGATATTGAGAATGGTTATCATTAATATTGTTCGCGTTTTGTAAATCTGTGTAAGTTTTGTCAACTAAGGAAAAACCATGCGTGTTCTCATCGTTGAAGATGAAATCCCTGTCAGTCATTGGATCAGCAGTAAACTGCAATCTAACGGGCACACATGTAAGCTCTCTGATAACGGAGCGCAAGCGTTAGCATTAATTCAAAACGAAGTGTTTGATGTGGTGGTATTGGATAATATGCTGCCTGAAATGACTGGGATTGAAGTATTAAATAATTTGCAAAATACCCCTCACCCACCGGTATTAATTCTCTCGGCAAATGATCAAACATCCGACCGAATATTAGGTCTCAAATCGGGCGCAGATGATTATTTGGGCAAACCTTTCGACTTCACTGAATTATTGCTCAGACTCGAACGACTCTACCATCGTTCGCAAAAAATCACCTCGCAGCACACCACGCAAATTGGCAGTGTGAATATCGATGTAGAACAGCAAAAGGTGACAAGAAACGGCAAAAATGTATTGCTCACCAGCAAAGAATTCAAACTGTTGCAAGTGCTGCTGGAACATCGTGGCAAAACGGTGACCCGCAACATGCTGCTTGAACGTGTGTGGGGCTATAACTTTGATCCACAAACCAATATTTTGGATGTGCATCTCTCCAAATTGCGTAATAAGTTAAATAGCAATGAGGATGCTGAGCCACTTATTCGTACTATTCGTTCGAAAGGTTATTCACTAGGATAAACGTTCTCTATGCCTGTTCGTTTAATTATTCATAGTAGCAGTTTTCGTCAAGCTGCTTATGTCGCTTTCTTTTGTCTGATTATTTCATCAGCTTCTATTTTATTAAGCGACAAATTATTAAAAAATGTGATGCATGATCATGTGCAAAATATGATCTTAGATGACATTAAAAATAAGCAAAATATGAATCTCTTCAGTAGCAGCCAGAAACTGGCTGACTACTTAAATCAACGTGAATTGACCAATCAATACGATGAACTCATCACC